>JAVVET010000003.1:0-89952 GCA_032251235.1 Wenzhouxiangellaceae bacterium | reverse complement strand
CATGAACATTTCTTTTTTATGCTTTCACAGGCGCTTGATCATACCGGACAATCCCTGAAATTCCCATTCACAGCCATTCGAAATGCCGCGAATTTCGATTGGCTTCAGCCATCGGAGCGGTCATCGCCAGATTTCGACGAATCATCGCCGGAGCGGATAAAAGCTCGATCTTCGTCGAACAGGTCAACCAACTGCTCACGGCTTCGTCGATCGATTTCCAGCATTTGCTCATCATCGTCCTTGTGACCGACCTGTTCTTCCAGCGCCTGCTCGTCGTGTTGGCGGAACAAATCGACAATGCGGGCCGGATTCTTGACACCCAATACACGTAAGGACTCGCGCGCCAGGTCCAGGCTTGAAAGCCATGCTTCGCGAATGACATATTCGACGCCAAGGGCCTTCAGCTCCAGGGCATGCTGGCGATTTCGGGCGCGCGCGTGGATGGTCAGATGCGGATAGTGGCGCTTGATCATTTCGGCTGTACGAAGCGATATGTCGATGTCTGAAAGCGTCAGCACGAACAGGCGCGCCTGCTCGATGCCGGCGGCGCGCAGCACATCGATATTGGTGGCATTTCCGTAAAACACGCGGTGGCCGAACCGGCGCACGAAGTCGACCTGCCGCTGGTCGTGATCCAGCGCCGTGAAATGGATATCGAGCATCGACAGATTCCGCGCCACGATCTGTCCCACCCGGCCCAGCCCGGCAATGATGACGCGCGGCTCACCGTGGTCGTCCGGAATGCCCTCGAACTCCGGACCAGCCTGTGCCAGTTCGCCCAGCCCAGGCTGGATCCAGCGCTCGTTGATAAAGTACATCAGCGGTGTCAGCGCCATTGAAATCGAAATCGCCACAATCAGCGGATCGACCACCGAGGCGCCGAGAACCGTTTGATCCTGGGCAACGCTGAACAGGATAAAACCAAATTCGCCGGCCTGCGGCAGCGCGAAGGCCAGCGAAAGCGACGAACGACTGTCCAGCCCGGCCAGCCTGCCGACCAGCCACAGCACGCCGAACTTGACCAGCATCAGGGCCACGACGATGCCAAGAATCAGGCCTGGGCCGGAAACAATCCGGCCGAAATCGATGGACATGCCCACGGCGATGAAGAACAAGCCCAGCAGCAGCCCCTTGAACGGGTCGATGCCCGCTTCCAGTTCGTGACGAAATTCCGAATCCGACAGCAGCACGCCGGCCAGGAATGCGCCCAGCGCCATGCTCAAACCGGCCCATTCGGCCAGCAACGCCGTGCCCAGCGCCAGCAGCAGCACCGCTGCCAGAAACACTTCGCGCACACCCGAAAGCACGATGATGCGCAGCATCGGGCGCAGCAGAAAATGGCCGCCGATGATGATTGCAGCGATGATCGCCACAGTGCGCGCGATCGGCAGCAGAACCCCTTCGTCGGCAATTCCGCCGCCCGGGCCGGACCCGAACAACGGGATCAGCGCCAGCAGCGGAATCACCGCCATGTCCTGCAGCAGCAGGATGCCGAAGGCACTGCGGCCGTAGGCCGTCGAAAGCTGCTTCTTCTCGGCCAGCATCTGCAGCCCGATTGCCGTCGACGACAGCGACATCACCACGGCGACCAGCAGGCCCAGGTGCAAGCTGTCCAGCCACCAGGTCGCCAGCGGCCACAATGCAAGCGTCGTCAGGACCAGCTGCAGCGTGCCGTCGACGAAAATAAGCCGGCGCAGCACTTTCAGGCGATTCGGACGCAGCTCCAGCCCGATCACGAACAGCAGCAGCACCACCCCCAATTCGGAGAAATGCAGGATGGCCTCGACATCGGCAATCAGGCCCAGCACCCAGGGCCCGATCAAAATGCCGGCCGCCAGATAGCCCAGCACCGCACCCAGTCCAAGCTTTCGGGCCAGCGGCACCATGATGACGGCACTGGCCAGAAAAATGATGACCTGGGCCAGCGAGCCCATCGGTCAGCTCGCCATTACGCAAGTGGAAAAAAGATTCCCGCGCCGTCCGATCACCTCGACATGGTTTCGGTCATGCAAATTCAAGGGCGACACTGCCCGAAGCCCCGAATTTGCACGAGCGCCCAAATCCGAAAATTTCGTCGGCCAAAGTTCATCAGCGCGACAAGACGCTGCGCCCGGCGTAGACGGCGGTTTCGGCCAGCCGTTCGCCGATTCTCAGCAGCTGGTTGTATTTGGCGACCCGGTCGGACCGGCACAGCGAGCCGGTCTTGATCTGCCCGGCGCCGGTGGCCACGGCCAGGTCGGCGATGGTCACGTCCTCGGTTTCGCCCGAGCGGTGCGAGATGATGGTGCCAAAGCCGGCCGCGCGCGCCATTTCGATGGCCTGCAGCGTCTCGCTCAGCGTGCCGATCTGGTTTGGCTTGATCAGGATGGCGTTACCGATTTGCTCATCGATACCGCGCTGGAGGATGGCGGTGTTGGTCACGAACAGATCGTCGCCGACCAGCTGTACCGCCCCGCCGAGCGCATCGGTCAATAACTTCCAGCCGGCCCAGTCGTCCTCGCCCATGCCGTCTTCGATCGACAGAATCGGGAAACGCGCCACCAGCCCAGACAGATATTCGACGAACTCGGCCCGGTCGAAAACACGCCCTTCCGAATCCAGCGAATAGCGGCCATCGGTGCACAACTCGCTGGCCGCGACGTCGAGCGCCAGCGCCACCTGTTCACCGGGCTTGTAGCCGGCCTCGACGATGGCCGTCATCAGCAACTCGAGCGCGGCCTCGTTGGACCCCAGGTCCGGCGCAAAACCGCCCTCGTCGCCCACCGAGGTGCTCAGTCCGCGGGCCTTCAGAGTTGACTTGAGCGCATGAAATATCTCGACGCCGCACTGCAGCGCGGATGGAAAATCGGACAAGCCGACCGGCATGATCATGAATTCCTGGATGTCGACCCGGTTATCGGCATGCGCGCCGCCGTTGAGAATGTTCATCATCGGCATCGGCAGGCTCGGCCGCTGTCCCGACGATTCGAGCAGATACTCGTACAGCCACTGGCCGCGGGCATGTGCAACCGCGTGCGCTGCGGCCAATGAGACGCCCAGCAAGGCATTGGCACCGAGTCTGGCCTTGTTTTCGGAACCGTCGAGTTCGATCAGGCGCGCATCCAGTCCAGCCTGGTCGGCCGCATCGAAACCGTGGAGCACGCCGGCAATTTCTCCATTGACGTTGGCGACGGCCTGGAGCACGCCCTTGCCGCCAAAACGAAATGCTTCGCCGTCGCGCAGCTCGACCGCCTCCCGCGTGCCGGTCGAGGCGCCCGAAGGCACGGCCGCACGCCCCGAGGCGCCGGATTCCAGTACGACTTCGGCTTCAAGAGTGGGGTTGCCGCGCGAATCCAGTATTTCGCGCGCGAAAACATTTTTTATTTTCATGATTTGCCTTTGAGCTTGATTGATTCAAGAAATACACGGATTCAACCAGTTTCGCGAATGAAACCGCCATTGATTCGACGGCTTTTCGACCGGTCCGCACGGCGCTGTGCAAAAACGCTACACGCTGCCCGACTGTTTCACGACCCGATCGATATCGACCAGCGTTTCCAGCAAGCGCTCCATGTCCGACAGGCGCATCGAGTTGGGACCATCGCACAAGGCTTTTTCCGGTTCGGGATGGGTTTCGGTGAAGATTCCGGAAATGCCGACACCGGCGGCCGCGCGCGCCAGCACCGGGATGAATTCGCGCGCACCACCCGAGCTGTCGCCCTGGCCGCCGGGCAATTGGACCGAATGGCTTGCGTCGAACACCACCGGGCAATGGCTTTCACGCAGGATCGCCAGCGACCGCATGTCCACGACCAGGTTGTTGTAGCCGAACGAAAAACCGCGTTCGCAGACCATCACCTCGTCGTTGCCGGCCACGCGGGCTTTTTCGACCACGGTGCGCATCTCCCAGGGGCTGAGGAACTGGCCTTTCTTGATGTTCATCGGCTTGCCGAGACGCGCGACGTTCTGGATGAAGTTGGTCTGACGGCACAAAAACGCCGGCGTCTGGATGACATCGACGACCTCGGCCACCGCATCCAGCGGCGTTTCTTCGTGAACGTCGGTGAGCACCGGCACACCGACCTGGTCACGCACGGCCTGCAGGATTTTCAGGCCTTCATCCACCCCCGGCCCACGATAGCTCTTGACCGAGGTGCGGTTGGCCTTGTCGAACGAGCCCTTGAACACATACGGAATGCCCAGTCGCGCAGTGACTTCCTTCAGGTGCCCGGCAATTTCCAGGCAAAGCTCCAGGGATTCGAGTGTGTCGGGGCCGGCGATCAGGAAAAACGGCTGGTCCAGTCCGACATTGAAATCTGCGATTCTCACGAAATACCCACCTCGGCAAAATGATCTGAATGCCGAGAATATTCCAGCGCGGCGCGAATGAAACCGGTAAACAGCGGGTGCCCGTCGCGCGCGGTCGAGGTGAATTCCGGATGAAACTGGCACGCGATAAACCACGGATGATCGGGCAATTCAATGATTTCGACCAGCATTTGATCAGCCGAAACTCCGGCGACCATCATGCCGTTTTGCTCGAACCTTTCACGATATTGGTTGTTGAACTCATAGCGATGGCGGTGGCGCTCGAAAATTTCATCCCGGGCATACAGCTTGCGTGCCCGAGTGCCGGGCACCAGCAGGCATCGTTGCGCGCCCAAACGCATGGTACCGCCGAGGTCGCAACCTTCATCCCGCAGTTGGCGCTGGCCTTTTTCGTCCATCCATTCGGTGATCAGGCCAATCACCGGGTGGCCGGTTTCGGGGTTGATCTCGGTGGAATTGGCATCGGCCAGATCGCAAACATTGCGGGCGAATTCGACCACTGCGGCCTGCAGGCCCAGGCAAATGCCCAGGTAAGGGATTTTATTTTCGCGCGCATAGCGAATTGCGGCAATCTTGCCCTCGAAACCGCGTTCGCCGAAGCCGCCTGGCACCAGGATGGCATCGACGCCCTTGAGCACTTCGACCCCCTGCTGCTCGACCTGCTCGGACTCGACCGGCTTGATGCGAACGCGCACGCGATCTGCCAGGCCGCCGGCCAGCAAGGCCTCGTTGAGCGACTTGTAGGCGTCGGCGTGCTCGACGTACTTGCCGATCATGGCCACGGTCACTTCATAGGCCGGCCGGGCACGGCGCTCGACCACCTCTTCCCAGTCCGAAAGATCGGCCGGGCCGGCCTTGAGCCCCAGGCAGTCCAGCACGATCCGATCCAGCCCCTGGCGCTGATAAAACAGCGGGATCTTGTAGATGTTGTCGACATCCACGGCCGATATGACGGCCTCCTGGCTGACATTGGTGAACAATGCGATTTTCTTGCGTTCGGATTCGGACAGCATGCGCTCGCAGCGGCACAGCAGCACATCGGGCTGAATGCCGATCGAGCGCAACTCCTTGACCGAATGCTGGGTCGGCTTGGTCTTGATTTCTTCGGCGGCACGCAGGTACGGCACCAGCGTCAAGTGAATGAACAGCGCTCGGCGCCCGTATTCATGGCCAAGCTGGCGGATGGCCTCCAGGAAAGGCAGCGACTCGATGTCGCCGACGGTACCGCCGATTTCGACCAGTGCCACGTCGTAACCTTCAGCCGCCTGTTCGATCGAGGCCTTGATCTCGTCGGTGATGTGGGGAATGACCTGGACCGTCGAGCCGAGATAATCGCCGCGACGCTCGCGAGCGATGACATTGGCGTAAATCTTGCCGGTCGTGAAATTGTTTCGCTGATTCATGCGCGTACGCACGAAGCGCTCGTAATGGCCCAGGTCCAGATCGGTTTCAGCCCCGTCCTCGGTGACAAAGACCTCGCCATGCTGAAACGGACTCATGGTGCCGGGGTCGACGTTGATATAGGGGTCGAGTTTGAGCAGCGTCACCCGGAGTCCGCGCGCCTCAAGAATCGAGGCCAGCGATGCCGACGCAATGCCCTTGCCGAGCGAGGAAACGACGCCGCCGGTTACAAAAATGAGAGAAGCCATGTTGATTTTTCCGGATGGATAATTCCGGGAAAACATTCTACCCCAGGACGTCGGCAATAACTCTGCCGGTGATTGAATCAATACTGCAGATGACCAGGCCACCGAGCCATGAATCGCGCTGGCTCCACGCTCCTGCCGGACGCAGCGCGGTCGATGAGCGACCTCACGGCAAGCCCGGTTGGAGCTGCACTTTACGGGCCTGCCGAAATGATGGAAAAGGTGCACATGCGACCCGGCATTGCTATACTCGGGCGGGTCAATGGATTGGTGGAGGTTGCGGCATATGAACAGCAAACCCGTGCAGCCCCGTTCCGGAGCCGAAGATTCCGGCCCGCAGGGAACCCAGGTATTTTCGCGTGATCGTATTGCCGCCCTGCTCGACGAGACAACGGAGGCGCCCGACACCGTCCACCGTCCGCACCTGACACGAATCGGCGAATATGACGAATCTTCAGACCCCGAAGTTTACCAACTGGGGGCCGACCGCATGACCATCGGCCGCTCGGGCGTTTGTGATATTTGCCTGGAAGAACCAAGCCTTTCGTCCGAACATGCCCGCCTGGTCCGCTCCGAAGACGGCTGGCGCATCATCAATCTGCTTTCGACCAACGGCGTGTTCGTCAACGGCGAAAAGGTCTTTTCGCAGCGGCTGTCCGACAACGATACGGTTCGCCTGGGGCGCGTTACGCTGCGTTTCCACAACCCACGCGAGGGTTTTGGCAACGCGGCCTCGGCAAGCGCAAAAATCGGCATTGGCGGTTGGCTGGCATTGATCCTGGTGCCAATTGCCGCGGCAACCGCCGTGATCTGGCTGATTCTCTGATCGCTGATCGAATCGCCAATCCATGAGCCTTTCCCTTTCGGCATGCATGCTTCCTGAATCGGCGGATCCTGAATCAAGGGTTCCCGGGCCGGTGCTCGCCCGGGCTTGTTGATGGAACGCATCGGACGCTACGAAATCATTCGCGAACTGGGTCGTGGATCGATGTCCATCGTCTACGCCGGCTTCGACGGCCGGATCGACCGGCACCTGGCAATCAAGGTGCTGCGCAGTCAATACGCCCGTGACGTCGGTGCCCGCCAACGCTTTTTGCGCGAAGCCCGCGCCGCCGGCGGACTGGGTCATCCGAACATCGTCACGGTATTCGATGTCGGTCAGGTTGACGGGTCGCCGTACATGGTGATGGAGATGCTGCCCGGCGGCACGCTGGCCGAGTGGCTAAACAGTGGCCGCATCCAGGAACTGGGCATCGAGCAAATACTGAAGCTGGCCGCCCAACTGGCCGGAGGACTTGCATACGCGCATCAGCACGGCGTCATACACCGGGATATCAAACCGGCCAATATCCATTTCGATCCCGATACCGGAACCTCGAAAATGATGGATTTTGGAATCGCTGCAATCGAGCGTGGACAGCACCGTCGCGACCATCCGAATCAAATCAGCGGAACGCTGACGCATATGGCGCCCGAGTTGCTGCAAGGCCAGCCGGCCGACGCGCGTTCCGACCTGTACGCCTTCGGGATCGTGCTTTATCAATTGCTGACCGGCCGCCTGCCATATGACGCCGGCGACTCGGCCGTGCTGGTCAAACAGATCGTCTCTCATTCGATCGTGCCGTTAAAGCCGTTGCGAACCGATACGCCACGCGAGCTGATCGACCTGGTGTATCGCTTGATAGCGCTGGAGCCCGATTCCAGGCCCGCCAGTGCACGCCAGGTTTTGCAGGAAATCGAAGAAATAAAGTCTGGGCTCAAGCGCGGTCTTCTTCAGACCGTACGCCATAAATCTGCCGTCTGGCAGTGGCCGCTGGTGATCGGTTCGGCGGTTGCACTGGTACTCGTGCTGGGGCTGGGTCATGTCTATCAAACCCAGAATGAAGCGATGAACGAAGCCGCTTACGGCTTTGGCGATGCCATGGCCAGCCTGGTGGCACAGGAGACTGCCGAGGCGCTGATCCTCGAAGATACGACCGCGCTTTCGATTCTGGTAACCGATTTTTCGGTCAATCCGCAAATCGACTACCTGCACATCAGTGATCCGAACGGCATTACCCAGGCCAGTACCAACCCCTATCTGCAGGGAGAGGCCACACCGGTCTCGACAGGCGTGCCAATTCTGCGTAGTTCCGGCAACGTGCTGCTGCACCGCAGCGATCAGGACGTACTCGAGTTCCAGGTGCCGATTCGATTCCAGGCCCGACGTGTCGGGTCGGTCCACCTGGGGCTGGACGCCAGCGCGCTGGCATCAACGGCAACCACTACGCTTTGGATGCTGATCGCCGTTTTTACGGCCTCGCTGCTGGCTGTCGCCCTGGGCCTGGCATGGATGGTCCGGCGCCAGCAGCGCGCCCTTCGGCGGCTCGTCTGGGGACTGAAAAGGCTGTATCGAAATCAATATGACTTTCGACTCGAGGCCGAACGCAAGGATGAATTCTCGGCCGTTTACAAGCAATTCAACCGTCTTGCGGTCCTTTTGGATGAGCGCACGAGGAGCCTCAATACGGGGTCTGCCACGTCCACAGAAAAAAATTCAATGCGTCTGCAAATTCCCGATGCCGCAAGCCCCGATGAAACTCTGGACCTGGCCGATTCAACGCCTGACGAACCGTTGACCGGCCCAAGCGAAGACAACGTCACGCCGTTGAAACCTCAGGCCGGGAATTCGACCAGGCGTTCGTGACAAGGACCGGCTTTCGGCCGCTTGTTACCAAACTCCAGCCCCTTCAACCGGCTTGCGGCTCGAATTGTGCGTCACCAATGGCCTCCAGGCGCTCGCGCAGGCGCAAGGCTCGATCAAGATAGATTCGAGCGGGCTCAAAGGTCGGCACGATCTCAAGCAGCATTTGCCAGCCGTCGATCGCCGAGTCAACTTCGCGATCGCGCCAGGCGCGCAAAGCCTGGTCGTGCAAATGATCAACCAGCGCTTGCCGAAGCACGGCCTCGAGATTCGTTGCGCGCTTCGAGGACGGATTGATCGACAGCGATTGCTGGGCCATTTCGTAGGCATTGACCCAATCGCCACTTCTCTGCAACTCGACGGCGCGATGATAAGCGTGATCGGCCTCGATCTGGCGTCGGCGGCTCGCGAGTCGGGCCCGTGCCGGCGCCTCGTCGAGCACTGCCTCGGTGGCCGCAACGATCGCCAGCGCAGCGGCGAACTGGCCATCGGCCTGTTTGCGATCTACCTCGTCGAAGGTCAATTTCAGCAGCAGTTCGACCGTGGAATCGGACACCGCTTCGGTTCCCATCGAAGCCAGCAATATTTTTCTGCCGGCGTCGGCCTGACCACTTGCCGCAAGGTATTCGGCAAGCGTTTCCAGGTCAGCGGGCGTCGCCTTTACCTCAGCGGCTGTAGCGTCCGGAAACGGCGGTTGCCGAGGAACATCGGCAAGTGGCAGCTTCAGGCGCATGCCAACCGCAAGCAAACGAGGCACATCGATGCCGTTCAAGCGCCCCAATGCATAAAAAAGAAGCGGGTTGCCCAGTTCTCTCTCGGCGATTCCCGCCAGCGAATCTCCCGGCCGCACTTCAATTTCCCGGTAAGGTCCGGGTAGCAACTCGGCAGCCGGCATATCGATTTGCCGGATCAGCATCCGAACAATAGCTGAACCAGGCTGGCGTTCTTCCAGGTCGGACAATATCCTGCGGGCCGCTTCGGCATCGCCCTGCTGCATTCGATCCAGCGCAGCGTCCAGGCCCGAAACAGGCGTCGGTGTAAGGACTGAGTCCTGATCCTCGATACCCGGCTCATTGTCCAGCCCGGCGCCGTGGCGCCTGGGCAGTGATTCACACGCGGCGAGCGAACCGAGCAGGAGCAACAAAATCGGCAACTTGATATCAAAAGTGGGGCCGCGCCAACGCGCCTCCCAGCGACTCGGCAAGAGACCGGCTGGCCTTTCGGCGACGCCGGATGGGGACCTCTTCAAGAAACCGGATGGTCGCCCGACCGATACCGGCAAACGCCGCAAAAGATGCTGCCGGTGGCCTGAAAAAAATGACTGGAGCTTTGCTAACACTTGTGCTTGATCAACCCTTTAGATTCTCTGGGATTTGCCGGTTTTAGCCTGCCAGCCTGTCGGACTTGACCGATCTTGGCTGAGGGAAAGCCGGTTGGAATCAGATTTTTCGATCTTTTGAGGCGAATAGTGAGCCTATTGAACGATAAAGAGCGGGAACCCCGGCCCAATCCGGCTTTTAAGCAGTCGATCAGCGTAAAGTCCGACAGGCTCCTGCTGCATGGTCTGGTATTGATTGATGAGATCAGTGAGTTTCCAAGCGGCCAGGCGCAGCGCAACCGCGCCCTGCGGCTTGCGCGTTTTGGGTCCTTGCGGGCTGTGAGATCATCACTCAACCAGTACCAGACCGTAGCATAGCCGATCGCCCCTGCCGCGTCATCCAAACTGCGACGGCACCGACAATTTGACCGATCCTGCGACCAACACCAAAAATCCGCGTCACGGTTCACCTGCTGTGGCAAGACCGGTATTTCCAGCGCAGACTTTCGGCATTTTGGCCGCTAAGACGGATCCAGCCAGATCAGGCTGGCGATCCGGCCGCAGCTGCCATCCCGGCGATGACTGAAAAACAAGTGGCGCTGGGCCGCGGTGCACAAACCGCAGTCTTCGATTCGACCCAGACCCAAACGCTGCAGCCGCTCAATCGCAATAGCGGCAAGATCGGCCCACCAGTGGCCGGGCCGGCCGGCCTCGAAGCAATCCGGCGTATCGGCAAAAGCGCCCCGCACCTCCGGGCCGACCTCGTATCGATCCTGGCGGATACACGGCCCGACCCAGGCTGAAAGCCTGCCAGGCGCGACCGGCAAGCTGGAAATCGAGTTTTCGATCACGCCAGAAGACAAACCACGCCAACCGGCATGAATCGCGGCAACGCAGGCGCCATCATCGGCTGCCACCAGAATCGGAATGCAATCGGCCGTCAACACAACCGCGACCTGGCCGAACCGGTCGGTCCAGGCGGCATCGGCCTGTACGCCAGGCCGCCAGTCGTCCAGGTGGATGCAACCGCGGCCGTGCACCTGTTCGAGCCAGCACGGAGAGCCCGGCAGCGCCTGTTGCAGGCGCTGGCGATTGCGGCGCACGCAGTTGGCGTCGTCACCGACAGATGCGCCCAGGTTCAGCGAATCGAACGGCGCCTGGCTGACGCCGCCCAAACGGGTGGTGCAAAGCCCTTGTACCGGACCCTGAAAAGGCGCCCGTATCAAGGCCTCACGCGGGACCATCGAGCACCTCGATCAATTGCTGCATGTCATCCGGGAGCGGCGCGCTCACCGAAATCAATTCACCGCTGACCGGGTTTTTCAGTTCGATTTGCCGCGCATGCAGGGCCTGGCGCCCGAACGATCGCCAGGCCTGGCGCTGCTGTTCGTCCAGGCCCGACGGGCTGCCGCGCCGTCCATAGGCCAGATCGCCAACCAGCGGGAATCCGATGTGTTGCATATGAACCCGAATCTGGTGGGTGCGGCCGGTTTCGAGCTTCACGTCGAGCAACGTGGCCCCGGCGAGGTGACGCTTGACCCGGTAATGGGTAATCGCCGGCCGGCCGTCGCCACGAACGACCTGGCGCCTTCGATCCACCGGGTGGCGTCCCAACGCTGCGTTCACCTGCCCTCCGGCAATCATATGGCCCCAGACGATGGCCTGGTAATGGCGATGAATCTCGCGCCTTTTGAGCGCTTCCACAAGGCGAAGATGGGACAGCGACGTGCGCGCAATGACCAGGCAGCCCGACGTATCCTTGTCGAGCCTGTGGATAAGGCCTGCCCGCGGCAGCGAAGCCAGGCCAGGCTCCAGGAACAGCAGTCCGTTGACCAGCGTACCGTCGAGATTACCCGAGCCGGGATGCACCACCAGCCCCGGCGGCTTGTTGATGACCATCAGTTCGTCATCGACATGCAGTACTTCCAGCGCCATCGCTTCGGGCCCGGGGCTGCTGTCGTGGGGCTCGATCACGGTCTCCAGCGCAAGCCTGTCGCCCACGGACAAACGAAAGTTGGGCTTGACCGCACAGCCGTTGACTTGCAGCTTGCCGGCCCGAATCCAGTCGGCCAGCCGGCTTCGCGAGTACTCCGGCCACAGCGATGCGGCGACCTGGTCGAGACGCTTGCGGTCGAATGAGTCCGTCACCACCGCCTGCAGCGAAATCCTGTCGCCAATTGCAGCACCGGGGGTTGCGGCACTCATGACAAAACCGTCGCCGATGCCGCGGCCGATTGCAGCACCAATCGTCGCATCATTGATGAGCGCGAAGGTCTCTCGGCGATTGAACCCAGATTTAACCCGTCAGCGTTTATCATTGGCGAACCTTAATTGCGGTTCTAATGTCATGCGCATCCGTTCGATCCTGTTGATTTTAACCATCGCGCTGCTCGCCGGTTGCGGCGGCAAGCAAGAACGTACTGAGGAAGGCCCGACTGCCGAAGAGCTCTACGAAGACGCTCAACGCGTTTTGACCGCAAAAAATTATCCGGGTGCGATACAACTGTACCGCATGCTCACGATCCAGTTTCCATTTGGGCGGCACGCCGAGCAGGCCTTGCTGGACATGGCCTATGCCCAATATAAATCGGGACAGGCCGAATCGGCGATGGCAACGCTGGACCGATTCCTCCGAACCTACCCAACCCATCCCAACGTCGACTACGCCTGGTACCTGAAGGGCCTGGTCAATTATGACGTGACCATGGGTTTTTTGCGTACCTTGATGCCCGGCAGCGTGACCGATCGGGACCAGGAGGCCGCGCACCAGTCATTTCGGGATTTCCAGGAACTGGTTCGCCGACATCCCGACAGCCGCTACGTGGCCGATGCACGCCAGCGGATGGTCTTTTTGCGCAATATCATGGCCGAATACGAAATTGATGTCGGCCAATATTACGCGCGGCGCGGGGCGCACGTGGCCGCACTGAATCGGGCCCGCTACGTCATCGAAAATTATCCCGGTGCGCCGGCCAGCATCAACGCACTGGAACTGATGGCAGAATCCTATGAAAAACTGAACATGACTGAACTGGCCAGTGATACCCGGCGCGTGCTGGAGTACAACTACGCCGACCTGATCGATGACGACAAGCGCCAAGGGCTGCTGACACGGCTTTGGCCCTTTGACTGACACGACCGCCCGTGACCGCAGCGCCGAACGCGCCGTGGTCTTGCTTTCCGGTGGCCTGGATTCGGCGACAACGCTGGCCCTGGCGCGCGGGCAGCAGCTCGAATGCCACACGCTGGCGCTGGACTACGGCCAGCGCCACATCGCCGAACTGGCTGCCGCCGGCAGGCTTGCAACGGTACTGGGCGCCGCCTCGCATCGCGTCGTTTCGGTCGATCTGAGAGCCATCGGCGGCTCGGCCCTGACCGATGACCTGGCCGTTCCCGAACAAGGCGCCGAAAGCCCACAGGGCATTCCGATTACCTATGTCCCGGCGCGCAATACGATCCTGCTGGCGATCGCGTTGGGCCTGGCTGAAACGCTGGACGCAGCCAATCTGTTCATCGGCGTCAACGCCATCGATTATTCGGGCTATCCGGATTGCCGGCCGCAGTTCATCGCCGCGTTCGAAGACCTGGCCCGGGTCGCCACGAAGCGGGCGATCGAAGGCGGCGCAATTCAAATCCGCACCCCATTGATCAACCTGACCAAAGCTGAAATCATTCGGACCGGACATCGTCTGGGCCTGGACTACGGATTGACCGTGTCGTGCTACCAGGCCGATGAACAGGGGCAGGCCTGCGGAAAATGCGATTCCTGCCGCATCCGGAACCAGGGCTTCATCGAGGCCGGCCTGCCCGACCCGACCGTTTACCAGCCCGGCGCAGCCCCGGGCTGAAAACAGGCACACCAGCAGCATCGCTCAGACGGCGATTGCAAGCTTGCTTGAAATCGTTCAAACAATAATCGTCACCGGGCTGTGGGCGTGGCGAACGACCTTTTCGCTGACGCTGCCCAGCAAAAGGCTCTGGATGCGCGACAAGCCACGCCTGCCGAGGATCACCAGCAAATCATGATCGTCTTCGGTGCAGCGAATGATTTCCTCGGCCGGGTCGCCGATCGATGTCTCATCAACGACAGCGACCTTGCTGGAGCCGATTTCAGCGTGCAATTTATCGAAAACGCGCTGCGCCGAGGCCTGCGCGGCATTCTCGATATCGTCCCGGCTCATGCCTGCCATGCCGACGATTTCAACCGACGAGACCGGAAAAACATAAAAAAGCCGGATCCTGGCCGCAAGGCTTTCGGCAAGCTCCAATGCAAAATTCACCGCTCGCAGCGAGTTGTCCGAACCGTCGACCGGCACCAACAATTCCTTGATTTTCGACATGGCTTGCTCTCCTGATTCAAAAAAGCGGGATTCGATTTTATGCGCCTGAACCGGCCAATAAACTGATCCCGATCAATCCGACATGCTTTCCAGCAATGCCATCAACTCGTTTTCATCCAGCACCGGCACGTCGAGCTCACGTGCCTTGTCCAGCTTTGAACCCGGCTCAGCCCCGGCAACGACGGCGCTGGTCTTTTTCGAAACGCTGCCGGTGACCCTGGCCCCGAGCCGCTCCAGCCGCTGTTTGGCTTGCGACCGGGTCAGCTGCTCCAGACTGCCCGTAAGCACATAGCTTTTACCCTGCAAGGGCTGTTGTTCCGGAGCTGGCGGCTGATCGACGAACCAGGTCACGCCGTGGTCGGTCAGGCGACGGATCACGTCTCGATTTTTGGCTTCGTCAAAAAATTCGCGGATATGCGCGGCCATGATCGGTCCGACATCCTCGACCTGCTCGAGCGATTCGGCGTCGGCATCCATCAAGCGCTGCAGGCTGCCGAAATGCTGCGCCAGATTGGCGGCGCTGACCGTCCCGACCTCGCGAATACCCAGCGCAAACAGCAGCCGCCCCAGTGCGACGCGCTTGCTGTTCTCGAGTGCCCGGACCAGGTTGGTCGCAGACTTCTGGCCCATCCGCTCAAGCGACGCCAGCGTTTCGACGTCAAGTCGGTACAAATCGGCCGGATCGGAAACCTGTTCGGCGTCGACCAGTTGATCGATGATCCTGCTGCCCAGACCGTCGATATCCATCGCATTGCGCGAGGCAAAATGTTCCAGCGCGCGCTTTCGCTGCGCCGGACAGACCAGGCCGCCGGAACAGCGCGCATCGGCCTCGCCCTCGACCTGCTCGATATGCGAACCACAGGCTGGGCATTGGTCCGGCAACTCCCACTTCGGCGGGTTTCCGGAGCGCATTTCCAGAACCGGTCGTACCACCTCCGGGATCACGTCGCCGGCGCGCCGGACGATCACCATGTCGCCCGGTCTGACATCCTTGCGCCGGATTTCGTCAAGATTGTGCAATGTTGCGTTGGTCACGGTCACGCCGCCGACAAAGACCGGCTCCAATCGGGCCACCGGCGTCAGCTTGCCGGTGCGGCCGACCTGGACATCGATGCCCTTGAGCCGGGTCATTTCTTCGTCAGCCGGAAATTTATGCGCCAGCGCCCAGCGCGGCGAGCGACTGACAAAGCCGAGTTCACGCTGCTGGTCGATGTCATCGACCTTGTAGACCACGCCATCGATATCGTAATCCAGTTTGTCGCGCAGCCCGGCCACATCCCGGTAAAACGCGAATAACTCATCCACGCCTGCGGCCGTGCGCGCCAGCGAACTGACCGGAAAGCCCAGCCGGGAAAGCTGCTTCAGTATTTGCGCCTGGGTATCAGCCAGACCGGATTCAGCAATTGCCGAGTAGGCGAAAAATCGCAGCGGTCGGGCAGCGGTAATCTTCGGATCAAGCTGCCGCAAGCTGCCTGCGGCGGCATTGCGCGGGTTGACAAAGGTTTTCTGATCCTCGTCGCGTAGCCGCTGGTTCAGTTTTTTAAAGCCGCTACGGGTCATGTAGACCTCGCCGCGCACCTCCAGTGCCGCCGGCGCATCTTCCGGCCGCCGAAGCGCAAGCGGAATCGCTCGTATGGTGCGCGCATTGGCGGTCACGTTCTCTCCGCGATAACCATCACCCCGGGTTGCCGCGCGCACCAGCCGACCGTCCCGGTACTGCAGGCTGATCGCCAGGCCATCGAGCTTGGGCTCGACCGCATAGGCAATCGTCTCACGATCGAGCGCGTTGCGGATTCGCGCATCGAATTCAATGACTTCGCGTTCATCAAAGGCATTGGCCAGCGACAGCATCGGCACGTCGTGGGTCACCGTTTCAAAACCGCTGTCCAGGCGCGAGCCCACGCGCCGGGTCGGCGAATCCGGATCGTCAAGCTCCGGGTGCTCGCGCTCGAGGCGTTCGAGCTCGCGCATCAGGCGGTCGTACTCGGCGTCCGGAACACTTGGGTCGTCAAGCACGTAATAGCGGTAATTGTGCTCGCGAATCCGTTCGCGCAATTGCTGTACCCGTTGCCGCGGATCACCGACGAGATCGCAGCCGTCGGTGAGACGATCATCGCCAGCGCCGCTGTCCGCCTGACTCAAGCCGGTACCTCCTTTCTTGATCAGCCGCTCTGCCCGGCTTTACGGTCGAACGTGCGCATGTCTTCGCGAATCTGTGAGATGCGCTGGCGCGTCAACAGGCATTGGCTGTCGTCCATCAGGTCGGCGTCGAGCAGTTCGGCCAGCCGTTGCCCGGTCGCCAGCATGGCATCCCATGCATCCAGTGCGCTGACCGGGCCGGGCAGCGTCATGAACAAGGTCACGCCCGGGGTCTCGAACAGGTTCCAGCCCGACGGATCGAAGCTGCCCGGCCGGGTAATGTTGGCCATGCTGAAGACCGGCCGGGTTGCGCCCTGGTGGCGGCGGTGAAAAATTTTCATCTCGCCGAAGCGCAGGCCCGCCTTGATCGCCGAATCCAGCAGACTCAAGCCGCTGAGCTTGCGGTTGCCGCGCGCACGCACATACAGCGTCACGATCTTGGGCAAATCATCCCCGCTTAAGTCACCGGCAATCGCGGCCGATCGGGCCTGATTCCGTACCGATTCGGTTTCGCACCATTGGTCCTCGGGCGGCACCGACAGCTCCGGGTTCGGAGCTGGATCGGGACTGGGATTCGGGCTGGGGCCGGACTTTTTTTGGTTTCCTGGCACGTCGCGCACCGGTTCGCGCAGAACCGGTTCGCGTCGTCCATCGGCACTTTCAGCAGGCGCAGTAACGAAATCAGGCAGGCTGGCCTGCTCCGGCTCCGACCTGGATTCCAGCTCGGATTCCCAATCCCCCGATGCGCGGGATTCGGCACTTGTTTCCCCGGATTTCGAGCCCAGACCCGGTTCCTGTCTTCGAATCTCGCGCCTGGAGGCGCCGGGGCGACGCGAACCATCCGGCTTATGCAGCCACCAGATCAGCGCCAAAACCACCAGCCCGATGAGGATCAAAAACAAGCGAAGATTATCCATTGACAGTCCTCCCGCTATTGCAACACGGCCGTCACGATGCGGCCATCGCGACGGCTTTTTCGAGATCAACCGAAACAAGCCTCGAAATACCGGGCTCTCTCATCGTCACTCCCAGCATCTGGTGGGCTACCTCCATCGTCACCTTGTTATGCGTTACGAAAAGAAATTGGACCTTTTCCGACATTTCCCGAACCAATTCGGAAAATCGGCCGACGTTCGCATCATCCAGCGGCGCATCGACTTCGTCAAGCATACAGAACGGCGCCGGGTTGAGATTGAAGATTGCAAACACGAAAGCCACTGCCGTCAATGCTTTTTCACCGCCCGAAAGCAGGTGAATTCGACTGATGCGCTTGCCGGGCGGACGCGCAAGAATTGCCGCCCCGGCGGTCAGCCAGTCGTCCCCGACCATCTCGATATGCGCATGACCGCCACCGAACAGACGCGGGAACAATTCCGAAAAGTTGCGGTTGACCCGCTCGAAAGTGTCCTTGTAGCGGGTCCGCGTGGTGCGGTCGATGCGTGAAATCGCCTGTTCCAGTGTATCCAGCGCATCGACCAGGTCGGCATGCTGGCGGTCCAGGTATTCCTTGCGCTCCGATTCCTGCTCGAACTCCTGGATCGCGGCCAGATTGACCGGCTCCAGGCGTCGAATCTTCTCTTCGAGCTGCCCCAGTTCATCCACCCAGGCTTGCGCCTCGGCCTGTTCGGGCAACTCGCCGACCAGCGCCTCAAGGTCGGCATCAAGCTCGGCCACGCGGGTCGCCAGCCGTTCGGCCTCGATTTCCAGTTCGCGCAAGTGCACCCGCTTTTCCGATTGCTGCTGACGGATCTGATCGGCCAGTCGAGACGACTCCTGGCGCTTGTTATCCTGCTCGCGCCACTGCAGTTCAAGTTGTTCGAGCGCTGCACGGGCCGTTTTCAGGCGCTCCTCGACCTCCAGCCTGCGGGTCAACAAGCGATCGCGTTCGGCTTGCTGCTCCTGGACCGGGCGATCACCCTGGGCAAGCGCCTCGGACAATTCCACGTAACGGCTCTGGAGTTGGCCGATCTGGGTGTCCATACGCGAAATCGCCTGCTTCAGCGATTCCAGGCTGGCCCTTGACGACTCCAGTTTCAAGGCCAGCTGTTCGCGCTCGGCGCGCGCCTGGCGATAAGCCTGGCGAATGTGCTCGCGCTGCTGCTGCTGCTCGTTGCGCTGCTGCAAAAGTGTGCTCTGTTCGGCGTCGATCCGCTCGAGCCCGACAAGCGCATCCTGCATTTCACGCCGCACCTTGGCCACGGCCTGGTGATCGGACTGCTGCCGTTCGGCCAGCGCCAACTGCTCCTTTTGGGTGGCCTCGCGCTGGCGTTCCAGCGCCTCGAGCCGGTTTTTTTGCCCTGCGCGCACGCCAGCAAGCTCCGAATGCCGCGCCTGCATGCGGTCGCACTGACTGCGCATGCGCTCGAACACTTCGATCTGCTCTTCGAGTTCCGTGCGCTGGCGCTGCAATTGTGCTTCCTGGTCGGTCGAGGCGGCCTCGACACCGCCCAGCTCGCCTTCAAGCTCACGAATTTCCTGCTGCCGCGCCAGGCGGCCGGCGTCCTCGTCGGTAGCACCCGGCTTCCGCCAAAGCCAGCCCTCGCCCAACCAGGTGCCGTCGGGCGTGATACAGGACTCCCCGCTGCCCAGTGACTCCAGGCGTGCAAACGCCGCGTCGACGTTTTGGCAGCAATGGACCCGATTGAGCATCGCAGACAAGGCTCCGGCGCCCTGGACTTTCTCGCCCAGGCGGCCGGCCAGCATCGGCTGAGTCCGGTCGGTGACCAGGCCGAAATCGGCTTCCGGGAAATCCCGCGGCAGGTCCTGCGACAGTACCCGGGCGGTCAGCCAGTAATCCAGCACCGTTTCTGCCGCGTGCTGCCATTGCTTTTCGACCGACAGGGATTCGAGCAGGTTCGGCAACTGGTCCAGTTGCTGTTCCGCTAGCCATGCATCGAGCTTCGGATCGGCCTGTTGCTGACGATTGAGCACGTGAAGCGACTCGAGCCGCCCCCGGGTTTCGCGGCGCTTGCCGCGAAGCGCGTCCAGTTCGGCGCGGGCCTGCTCGATTGCGCTGCGCTTTTCGGCAACCGATCGCTGCTGTTCGGCAACCTGGATGCGGCCCTGTTCCAGTTCAGTCGCGACCCGCTCGAGTTCATCCTGCGTGCGCCGGCTTTCCTGGTCCAGATCGGCGCGGGTCCGGCCGTCGTCCTGCTTGAGCTTTTCCAGCCGCTGCGCGGCCTGGTTCATGCGTTCATCCAGGTGTTCGATGCGCAACTTCAGCAGTTCGACCTGCTGGCGCGTTTTGGATCCTTCGTTCTGCCCGGCCTGGTAACGCTCCTGGCGGGCCGCGAGTTCGGCTTCGGCCTGTTCAAAGCGCAGCCGTTCGGATTCCTCGCGCTGCGTGGCACTTGCCAGCGCCGGCTCCAACTCGGCGGCCCGGCCGGTCAGCGTCTCGACCTGGGCCTTGTCGAGTACCAGGTGCTGTTGCAGTTCGTTGATCTGGCCTTCGGTTTCGGCAAATTCTGCGCGCTGGCGCTTGAGCCGGTCGCTCTGGTGCTCGATCGATTGCTCCAGCCGCGCGATTTCGCCGGCCACTTCGTACAGTTGGGCTTGCACTGCAGAGGCATTCTCGCCAGCCTTGTGCTGCTCGTGACGCAAGCCCTCCAGCGCCTTTTCAGCCTCGCGCTGCTGCGCGATTGCCTGCTCGACCCGGATTTCGGTTTCCCTGAGCGCGTTTTGCTGGACATCGGCATCGGCCTGCGCCTTGCGCCAACGCAGCGCGGTCAGCCGCGCCTCGTCCTCGCGATAGCGGGACTTGAGCTTGCGATAGCGCTCGGCTGCACTGGCCTGCCGCTTGAGCTTGGCCAGTTGCTTGCCGACTTCTTCGCGAAGGTCCGACAATCGCTCGAGATTCTCACGCGTGTGGCGGATCCGGTTTTCGGTTTCGCGCCGTCGTTCCTTGTAAAGGGAAACCCCGGCAGCCTCCTCAAGAAAGCCCCGCAGGTCCTCGGGCCGGGCCTCGACGATCTGCGAAATCATGCCCTGCTCGATAATCGCGTAGCTGCGTGGTCCCAGGCCGGTACCCAGAAACAGGTCGGTGATGTCCTTGCGACGGCAACGGCTGCCATTGAGGAAATAACCGGACTGACCGTCACGGCTGACCTGGCGACGGACCGAAATTTCGGAGTAACTGGCGTATTCTCCGCCGGCGCGGCCATCGGCGTTGTCGAACAGTAGCTCAACCGTGGCGGTGGCCACCGGCTTGCGTGCGCTCGAGCCGGAGAAAATGACATCGCTCATCGATTCGCCGCGCAACTGGCGTGCCGAGCTTTCGCCCATTACCCAGCGCACCGCATCGATGATATTGGACTTGCCGCAGCCGTTCGGACCGACAACGCCGAGCAGATTGGAAGGCAGCTTGATGGTGGTCGGTTCAACAAAGGACTTGAAACCGGCCAGTTTGATGGCAGTCAATCGCATGGAACGAGATGAGGCTCCGCTAAATGGTGAGTCCGCGTGCACGGACGATGCTTTACTCTATGTCTTTTTACAACTCTTGACACAAGCAGGGACTGTCCATGCCTTCGAAACCCAGCCGGGATCTGGAAGTTTTCCCCAACCCGCAAACCGATATCGATTATACCATTCACATCCGGATTCCCGAGTTTACCTGCCTGTGCCCCAAGACCGGGCAACCCGATTTCGGAGAACTCCGGCTGGCCTACGTGCCCGACCGGCTCTGCGTTGAACTCAAGGCGCTCAAGCTCTACACCTGGTCGTTTCGCGACCGCGGTGCATTTCATGAGGCGGTGAGCAACGAAATTCTCGGCGACCTGGTGGCCGCAACGGCGCCGAAATTCATGCGCCTGACTGCCGAATTCAACGTGCGCGGCGGCATTTATACCACCGTGGTTGCCGAACACCGCGCACCCGACTGGAATCCCCCGCCCCGGGTTGACTTGCCCTGACCGGCAGGATCAACGCTGCCGGAAATGGTTCTGGCAGCCTTGCGAGCGCTGGCCCAGTCAGTCACTGAAGCGGTCGCTTCAACAACCGCAGCCCGGCCGCCAGCGATCAATTTTCAGGCTCCTTTGAAGCGTCGTCGAGCGGCAACATCGGCTTGATATCGGCCGCTTCGAACATTTCATCGATCAAGGCCTGGTTGCGCTGCCGGTTCAGCGTGCGCCGAATCGCCTCACGAACCTCGTCGAAAGCCGGTGGCTCAAGCGTCTGCGACTCTGCAATCCGAACCACCAGCCATTCGCCCTGGAACGGCAACAGGGCATCGACCACCTGGCCGACCTCGGTGGCGGCCATCGCCTGGCCGAAGCCCGCCGGCACCTGGCTGCCGTCGATCCAGTCGGTTCGCTGCACCACTCGACCTTCGGAGCCGGCCGCCTCGATCTGCGCATCGAACGACGATGCGTCCTGGCCGGCGGCGTCAAGCCCCTTGATCGCGGCCGATTGCGACGCGAAGGCGATGGTTTCCAGGCGGTAGCGACGGTCGCCGGCAGCCTGCAGCTGGCGTTGGTAGGCAGCCCGGATATCGGCATCGCTGACCGGGTGGTCGCGTTGAAACTGCTCCAGGTAGCGGATGTACTGGACCTCGATGTCCTTGATCAAGCGCTCGGCACGCACCTCCGGGCGATTGGAGATGTTTTCCTCTTCGGCGGCGTTGGCCATCACGCGCAGGCGGATCAACTCATCGAGCAAGTCGCGCATGCCCTGGTTATCGTCCTCGGCGACGCCGCGCGCCTGCATCAGGAATTCCAGCATCGGCAGCGTGACTGGCCGGCCATCGACTTCAACCAGCACCACATCGTCATCCGACACCAGCTGAGCCGAACGGGTCGAATCCTGACAGCCTGTTAGCGAGATTGTAAAAATTATTAAAATCAGTAGTTTATATTTCATTTTTAGAAAAAGATTCAATTGAAAGAGCGTGAATGTCGGTTTGCATCAAATCGCCCAGGGCTCGATACACGAGGCGATGGCGCGCCAGCCTGGGCAGCGCGGCAAACTGGTCGGAAACGATCTGGACGCGGAAATGACCGCGGCCGTCGCGCGCGCCGGCATGGCCGACGTGCAAGTGCGATTCGTCGATCACCTCCAGGCGGTCCGGCGCCAGCGCCTGCTCCAGGCGCGAACGAATTTCAGCCACCCGGCGGGGTCCCGCTTGTTCGGCCGAGTCATTCATGACCCGAGCCTCACGAGACAGTTCCCGCTGCCGCAACCGAAGCGGCTTTGGCCCGAAGGCAGTAGAAACATCCTCGCGCACGCGACGCCGGCCGGGCCAAAGAAACCTCGCGGCGCCAAGCCCTGGCGGCGCCGCGGCAGCCCGGGTCGTGCAGGATGCGGACCCTGGTCATGGGCAGGCCTGCACGAAGGGCCTGACCTCGGCGCGCACCCAGGCACCGGCATCGATATAGGGATCGGCATCGGCCCAGGCCTGCGCCTCGATCAGCGAGTCGAATTCGGCGACGATCAGCGAGCCGGCAAAACCGGCCGGCCCCGGATCCTCGGCATCGATGGCCGGGAGCGGCCCGGCAAGCACCAGCCGACCGACCTCCAGCAGTTCGCGAATTCGACCCAAATGGGCATCCCGCGCACGCAGACGCAATGCCAGCGATGCCTCGGCATCCTGACCATAAATCATGTACAACATGCAAAATCCAGCTTGTATTCGGGCATTTCTCAGTGATTGTCCAGTAGTGCCGGGAACCTGTCGGACTTGACCCGCCGTTTAGAAATGGTCGTGGCCGGGCACAGCCGGCTGGGGCCAGATTTTCTGATGTTTTCAGGCCGGTGACGCGCCTCAATCAAAAAAGATCTGGAAATCCTGCGCAAGCCGGTTTTTCCACAACCGGTCAGCGCTCAGCCCAACAGCCTGCCTAGTGTACCGCGTCGTTAATCCTGTGACATTCAGAGCGTGCCTGAGCCGACAGTGCAAGGCGCGACCCGCAGGGAATGGCAAGCCCTTTACAAGGGGTGCAACGCCGCAATGTCGGCTCAGGCGCTCTCCCAAAGGGCGAGCCGGAAAGCGCTCATCCGCTGCGTTATGTCGCTTGGAAAGGACGCTGCCATTGCCTGCGCGTCATGGCCTTGCGGCTAAGCGCTTTCCGACTCGCTGAAAGTTACAGGATTAGCGATGGGGTGGACTAGTGTACCGCGTCACTGTTTGCTTGACAGTCCCGGGCGTGCCCGGTGCGGCATGCATACTGCTAAACTGCCCGGCAATGGCCGAGACCCCCGTAATCATTCAGCAACAGCAGATACCACTGGCAACCGTGCGCGGCGAAGCACTGCTGAAACTGCCCGACGACCTGTATATCCCGCCGGACGCCCTGGAGGTTTTTCTCGACGCCTTCGAGGGGCCGCTGGATTTGCTGTTGTACCTGATCCGGCGTCAAAACCTGGATATCCTGGACATCCCGATCGCTGAAATCACGCGCCAGTACATCGGCTATATCGAGATGATGCACGGCCTGCGCCTGGAACTGGCCGCCGAGTACCTGGTCATGGCCGCAATACTGGCCGAGATCAAGTCGCGCATGCTGCTGCCGCGGCCGGAACCCGAAATCGAGGAAGGCGACGATCCACGCGCCGAACTGATCCGGCGGCTGCAGGAATACGAGCGCTACAAGCAGGCCGCCGCCGACCTGGACGAACTGCCGCGCCTTGAGCGCGACATCGCCGTTGCCGACGCCGGGCTGGCCGAGCAAAAAAAGATCAAGCTGCCTCCGGAAGTCGAATTGCGTGAAGTCCTGCTGGCATTGCGCGATGTCATCGCGCGTGCCGAATTATTTGCCGAGCACCGGATCCAGGGCGAGCCCTTGAGCGTTCGCGAACGCATGAGCAGGATCATGCAGTCGTTGAAATCGTCCGAATTCGTGAGATTCGAGCAATTGTTCGACTTGAGCGAGGGTCGACGCGGCGCCGTGGTGACCTTCCTGGCACTGCTAGAACTGTTGCGCGAACACCTCGTCGACCTGGTTCAGCAGGAACTGTTCGGCGCCATCTACCTGCGCACGCCTTCGGGCGAATAATCATCGCTGGCGCGTCTTTGAACCCGTCGACTCGAAACCATCATCAGCAAAAAGTGCCTATGGATCCGGAAAAACTCAAGATTCTGCTGGAAGGAGCCTTGCTGGCAGCCAGCCAGCCGCTTTCGCTCAATCAGCTCAACGGCCTGTTCCCGGAAGACGAACAACCCGGTCATGGCAGCATTCGCGAGGCGCTGTCGGCACTGGACGCCGAACTTGCCAGCCGTGCGGTCGAACTGGTCGAAGTGGCCAGCGGCTACCGTTTGCAAATCAGGCAGGACCTGATGCCGGTCATTTCCCGACTATGGGAAGAAAAGCCGCCCCGCTATTCGCGGGCGCTGCTCGAAACCCTGGCGATCATCGCCTACCGCCAGCCCATCACGCGTGGCGAGATCGAACAGATTCGGGGTGTATCGCTCAGCGCAAACATTCTGAAAACCCTGCAGGAGCGCGAATGGATCAAAGTCCTCGGCCATCGCGACATACCCGGCAGGCCGGAACTGCTCGGCAGTACCCGCGAGTTTCTGGACTACTTCAATCTGAAAGGGCTGGACGATCTGCCCACGCTTGCCGAGATTCGTGATCTGGAAAGCTTCGATCCGGAACTGGCCCTAAACGACCCCAACCAACCTCATTCAGACAACGCCAATGACCCAGCCCAAACGCAGCAAGACCAGCAGCAAGACGACGACGCGGAAAACGCGCGGCACGACGACGGTCAGCACGTCGCCGGACAGCCGGGCTCGCAGCGGCCGGCCGGCACGCGGCAGTCGGAGCGACACTCCGGGTCCGTCGGGCACAACGACCGGCGAGTCGCACCCGAACCGCACCCGCCGGCCGAACAAGAAGAACCGACCGAACAACAAGCCGGCGACGACGCACAGCCCGGCCGCGCGCGCGACACCGGCGGGTCGACGGACGAAACCGAATCCGAATCCGACCAATCGACATCGCGACAAACCGACGGTTACCCGGACTGAATCGGCACCCAACGAGCGCCTGCAAAAGATCATGGCGCGCGCCGGACTCGGTTCCAGGCGCAAGCTGGAGCAGGAAATCGCCAGCGGCCAGGTCCGCGTCAACGGCCCGATTGCCGAGCTGGGCACGCAGGTCAAGGCCGGCGACCGGATCGAGTTCGAGGGTTCGTTTTATGACGTCATCGCCGAGCGCAAGGTCCATCAGACGCTGATTTACTACAAGCCCGAAGGCCAGGTCACGACGCGTGATGATCCCGAGGGGCGGCGCACCGTGTTCGAACAGCTGCCGCACGTCGAGGGTGGCCGCTGGATTGCGATCGGCCGGCTCGATATCAATACTTCGGGCCTGCTGCTGATGACGACCGATGGCGAGCTCGCCCACCGCATGATGCACCCCTCCGGCCGGGTCGATCGGGAATATCTATGCCGCGTCCGCGGCGCGATCAGCGACGGCCAGATCGAAAAGCTGCTCAAGGGCGTTGAACTGGAAGACGGCGCGGCCAGGTTCAGCGATCTGATCATAGGCGAACAAACACCTGGCCATACCTGGGTGACAGTGACCATCATGGAAGGCCGTAACCGGGAGGTTCGGCGCCTGTGGGAGGCCGTGGGCGTCCAGGTCGCGAGGCTCAAGCGCGTTCGTTTTGGCCCGGTTTTCATGCCATCGACGCTCAAGCCGGGCCATTGCAGCATGCTCAGCCCCGTCGATCACAAGGTGCTCCGGCAAGACGTCGGCCTCAAACCTGGCGCCGTGGAGCTTTCGCTGAAACTGCGGTGATACATCGTGGCTGAAAGGCGCAGGACAACGCATTCAGCGCGTATAGCGCCTGCCCTTCCAGCCGGCCCCGCGGCCGAAATGATGCAGCCAGGCCGATTCCCAACTTGCGCGCAGAAACAATGCTGCTGAAAACGGCAGCGACAAGGCCCAATGCAGGCCCAGGCCGCTGAAGCGAACCTGTGGCGCATAAGCTGCGGCCATTAAAAGCCAGCCCACAGCACCGCTGGCCAGCAGCGGCCCGTCGGCCAGCACCAGGCCTGCGCAAAGCGCCAGGACGGGCACGGCAAACGCGAGACACATCAGAAGCGAGGCGGCCAGCAGCCAGGCGGGCGAGTAGCCGAGCTGGGTGTAGGCCGTCCGGCGCACGGTTTCCAGGATCGATTCGAAATCCGGATGCCGACGCATGCTCTGGACACCGTGGCTGAGTCCCAGCCAGATTTTTCCGCCGGCCCCGCGCACCCGCAGCGCCATTTCGCAATCATCGATCAAGGCGCCCTTCCATGCGCTAAACGCGCCTGCGCGCAACAGGCATTCGCGGCGAACCAGCACGCAGCCACCGGCGGCGGCGGCAAACGGGCGATCGTCGCGATTGACCCAGGCAAACGGGTAGATCTGCTTGAAAAAGAACACGAATGCCGGCAGCAGCAACTTTTCCGGCAGGCTTATGTTCGGCAACTGGGCCATGATGGAGACCTGGTCCAGTTGCTCACGCTCGAGCTTGTCGACCAGAGCAGCAAGCATTCCCGGGGCCAGGCGGATATCGGCATCGAGCAGCAGCACCAGCGGCGAGTCGATTCGGTCGAGTCCTTGCTGCAGGGCCCACAGCTTGCCCGACCAGCCGGGCGGTGCCGGCTGACCGTCGACGACTTTGACGCCGGGCAGCCGCGCGGCGATCACTGCGGTTGCATCGCTGGACTGATCGTCGACGACGACAAGCAAAGCCACGCCGGGCTGGCCGGCTACCGATTCCAGTGTTTGTGCAATGGTGGCGGCCTCGTTGCGCGCCGGGACCAGCACGCCGACCCGGCCCGGCTCGACCGCAGGCACCGATTGCGGCACATCGATGCGCTCGCGTGTACTCCAGCTACGCCAGGGCAGAACCAGTACCAGCAACCAGATGGCCGCCGCGGACACACCCAGCCACAGCAATGCGATCAGTCCTGCATCACCTGCAGCGGAATCTGCTTGTCCTTCTGGGCCTGCTCAAAGCTGGGCAGGTCCGGGGCAAAGTCACCATCGGTTTTCGGACCGCGCAGGTAAACGCCCAGCGCCTTGATCGGGTGATTGAAGGTATCGACCACGGCCGTGCCTTCGTAGCCGCAATGGGCCATGCAGTTGTCGCATTTTGGATTGCGGCCCACGCCGTACTGTTCCCACGGCGTATCTTCCATCAGTTCATTGAAACTGGAGGCGTAGCCTTCGTCGACCAGTAGATAACAGGGCTTTTGCCAGCCGAAAATGTTGTAGGTCGGGTTGCTCCAGGGCGTGCACTGATAGGTCTGGTTGCCGGTGATGAAGTCCAGGTAAAGCGACGAGTGGTTCATGGGCCATTTGGCGCCGCGCTGCTTGCCGGTACGAAAAATATCGCGCATCAGGTTCTTGGATTTTTCGCGGCCCAGGAATACGTCCTGGCGCGGGGCGTGCTCATAGACAAAGCCGGGCGATACGGTGATTCCCTCGACGCCGAGTTCGGTGGCATAGTCGAAAAAATCGGCCACGTGTTCGGGCACCTCGCCATCGAACAGCGTACAGTTGGTGGTAACCCTGAATCCGCGCGCCAGGGCCATCTGGATGGCCTCGATTGCCTTGTCGAATACGCCATCCTGGCAAACCGAATCGTCGTGGCGATCCTTCAAGCCATCGAGGTGCACCGACCAGGTGAAATACGGCGATGGCTCGTAGTCGTCCATCTTCTTTTTCATCAGAACCGCGTTGGTACAAAGGTAGACGAACTTCTTGCGTTCGATGATGCCGCGAACCATTTCCGGCATTTCCTTGTGGATCAGGGGCTCGCCGCCGGGGATCGACACCATCGGCGCGCCGCATTCATCCACCGCTTTCAACGCATCTTCAACGCTCATGCGGCGTTTCAGCGTGTCCATCGGGTAATCGATTTTCCCACAGCCGGCGCAAGCCAGGTTGCACTGGAACAACGGCTCCAGCATCAATACCAGGGGAAAGCGCTGTTCGCCGGCCAGCTTCTTTTGCATCAGGTATTTGGCGACGCGATATTTCTGTACCATTGGAATTGCCATTGCTTCTCCCGGTTTTTATTCAATTTCATGGACGGCCCGAAACAGACCGTTTGATTGAGATTTGATTACCGACAAGACCCGAATCGGTGCCTGCCTATTGCAATTGACGCGAATTCTGCCTTCAATCGACGCCAGAGCTGTCCAGCAACTGCAGTCGTTGAATCCGGTCCTGCCATCGATCCATCAGTTCTTGCCATTCAAGCCTGAACCACGGTGTGTAATGCTCAGGTGATGTACGCAGTCCACGAGTGACCACGGCCGGTTCCACCCAACGCCAGTCGGCGATTTCATCGGGGTGGACGAGCACCGATCCTTCGCTGCTGCGACCGATATAGACATGACAAAGTTCATGCTCGGCGCCGCCGCCGGCAAAATCGGCCTGGTAGATGAATTTGTACAGAAACTGCAGCGAGGCATCGATGCCCAGTTCTTCGATCAGGCGACGACGTGTCGCCTGATCCATGGTCTCGCCCTTGCGCGGATGGCTGCAGCAGCTGTTGGACCAGTACAAGGGCCACAACGGCTTGGCCGCACTGCGCTGCTGCAGCAAGACCCGGCCGTGCTCGTCGAACAGGAAAATGGAAAATGCCCGGTGCAGTGTGCCGTGGCCCTGGTGGCAGTTGCTTTTTGACGCGTAACCGACCTCGTTGTCGTTTTCATCGACCAGGATCAAGGGCTCGCTGTCGAACGATACTTTTTCACGCACCGGCTCAGCCATTGTTCGTGGCTCCGCCAACGCTGACTTTCATGGCCTGGTAGCCGGCCGTTTTCAGACCCTCCTGGATGCGCTCGGCCACGCCCGGGTCCGGCGGGCACAGCGCGATGATCGAGCCGCCGCCACCACCACCGGTCAGTTTGGCACCCAGCGCGCCATGCTTGCGCGCAATCTGGATCATTTCCTCGAGCTCCCAGCTCGACACCTGCATGGCATTGAGCAGGCCCTGGCAGACATTCATCAATTCGCCCAGGGTTTCAAGATTCTGCTCAACCAGCGCATCCATGCCCTGGAGCACCAGCGAATCGATCTGGTCGAAGATCTCTTCATACAACGCCGGATGTGCAGTACGAGCCTTGCGCACGCGTGCCACGGTGGCCGCGGTCAGGCTCTCGATACCACTGATTCCGATGATCAAATCGACCGGTTCGGGCACCTCAATGACCTTGCGCAATGGCGAATCACCCGATCGAAACAGCATGGTCTGGCCATACACCGACAGCGTGTTGTCGATACCCGACGGCGTGCCGTGGGCGATCTTTTCGCATTCGAAAGCCAGGTCGTTGACCTTCTCGTCATCCAGGCCGAGATCGAAGCAGCGGTCCAGCGCCCGGATGGTTGCCACGGCAATCGCTGCCGAACCGCCCAGGCCCATTGCACGCGGCACGTTGGGGAAGATTTCAACCCGCATGCTTTCCTTTTCAAGACCCAGTGTTCGAAAGATCATCGCCAGCGATTTCTCGAACGAATGCTGCTTTTCCGTGCTGCGGTGCAGACGCTGCTCCACGCCCCAGCGCGGGATGATCAATTCAACACCGTCGCTTGCACGCTGAACATGCGCCTGGATGGCCAGCGGGATTGGAGTTGCAATGGCATGCCGTCCATAAACGACCGCGTGTTCGCCCAGCAATATGATTTTGCCGTGGCCGCCGGAGATTTTCCGCTCCGATGTATCGATCACGCGGCTCGAACCCGCCTCTCGGCCGGCCTCGACGCGCGGTTCGCGCAGCTGCTCGATCAGCTCGCGCGCTTTCCAGATCTTGATCTCGCCGGACTCGATGACCCGATCGACGACGGTTTCAAATATTTCGGGGGAAGCACCGGCGGCAGCGGCAACGCTTCTGGCGTGCAGCGTCATATGCCCCTGCTGGATGCCTTCGGTCACCAATGCCCGGATCGCCGAAAAATTCTGCGCCAGGCCGACCGCACCCATGACCTCGGCCAGTTCGCGCGCGGTCTTGACGCCGAGCAGGCGCAGGTTCATGCCCACGGTCGGGTTCGACTGCAGCGGGCCACCGACGATGCCGACCTTCAGCGGAATCTCGAGCTGACCGACCAGGGCACCGTCGTCGCCGCAGGTCCATTGGGTCAGCGATGCATAATGCGAGCCGCGGGCGGCCCAGGCGTGGGCGCCGGCCTCGATCGCGCGCCAATCGTTGCCGGTGGCCAGCGCCACCGCATCGATGCCATTCATGATGCCCTTGTTGTGGGTGGCAGCCCGGTACGGGTCGATCGAAGCAAATTCGTTGGCCAGGATGATCCCGTCGCGCACCTGTTCACCGTCAAAGCCGCGGCCAGCCAGCGCATCCAGCGGAATCCGCACACGCGCCCAGACCATGGCGCGGTCGGTCAGGTTGGACAAAATACGCAGAAAGACCTTGCCTTCGGCGATGTTCTCGACCAGCGAGGCCACGCCTTCGCACATGGTATTGACCAGGTTGGCGCCCATCGCGTCGCAGGTATCGACCAGCAGATGGGCCACGACCATATCGCCGCCCTGCCCCGACGAGGGATGGATCAGGACTTCCAGGTCCTTGGCGCCGCCGCCGCGGGCGACCATATTCGGGTGCAGACTGTTGGCCAGGTTCAGGATTTCATTCTTGCGCTGCAGCAATGCCGCCTTGGCGCGCTGCGGGTGTGGGACGTCGACGACCTGGATCTGGCCGATCAGAATGGGCTCGCTGCTTTCGACTTCGAAACCGCCGCCAACGCGCGCGACCTTGGCCGCCGAACTGAGCGCGGCCACGATCGACGGTTCCTCGACCACCAGCGGTATCGCATATTCACGGCCATTGATCAGGAAATTCATCCCCAGGCCAACCGGCAGACCCATGACGCCGATGACGTTTTCGATCATCTTGTCGGCAGATTGAATCGACAGCGTATGCTCGCCACTGACCAGGGCCTGGTAATCCTGGTTCGAAAGCAGTCCCTGCTTGCGAACTGCACGGACACGCTGAGAAACCGACAACTTGTAGAATTCAGGGATACGCGCCACCCAATCACTCCTTAAGACGTTTTGATATTTTGTTCGTGAATTCGCCCCGGGACGGTGTCAGCCTGCGCACCGGCCGCGTCAAGCTCCAAGTTTAACGGAAGACCAAGCTCCGGGGACAGCTGCTGTCGGAATGCCTCGATGCGCTCGGGCCGGGTGCCCAGGACAATCCCCAGGTCGCCGCCGCCGGCGCCGCAGCTCTTGTAGACCAGTCCAAGCGAGTCCGCCAGAGCTGCCAACCGCCTGTGCGCGACGGTCATGATTTCAAGGCCCATCGCTGCGCCCAGCCCGGCCAGCTGCTCCCGAAAATCGCGAGCCACCTCAACGAACCCATCGGCATCATCGAGCGAGCCGGCCGCCTGCACGGCGATCCGGCTCAAAACCTCGATGCGCCGCCCGGCCGGACCCGGGTCCTGGCCGCGCCAGCGCTCGAACGCCGATACGAAATCGGTCGTCTGCGCGGCTTGACCGGTCCAGACCGCCAGCCATTGCAATTTCGGCGATAAAAAGACCGGCTCGATCGCAGGCTCGTTCGCAGGCGGCAGCGCGCTGACGTACTTGCCGACGCCGCCGTGCAACGATGCGGCCAGATCGGCGCCGCTGGCCCCGGCCTGCAATGCCTGCCGGTAAAGCGGCAACCATTCACGCAGGCGCAAATTCGCAACTACCGGACTTGCAGCGACCGGACCTGCGCCGGCCTGATCCGACTCGTGGCCAAAATAACGCGCCAGCGCTGTGCCCAATGCCGCGCAGATGGCTGCGCTGGAACCCAGGCCGAGCTTGATGGTCTTGCCGTTGGGGCCGACTTCGAACAGTTCCGCCGAATCCATGCAAAGATCGATGCCGGCGGCATCGCGGTCAGACAGGCCCATGAATTCGAGCAGGCCGGACAAAAACCGGGCCGTCATGCCCATCGATGAAACCCTGCCCGGTGGCGCAAAGTCCAACTGCCCGCGTTCGATCGTAATGCGCTGGTCGCGAATGCCCAGCTGCGGCGCCGTCAGGCAGCCGGCAGCCCCGGCGGCCGGCGAGACGCTGATGCGGGCACGACGATCAACGGCCATCACCACGGCCGGCGCGCCGTGCAGTACCGCATACTCGCCGATCAGCATCAACTTGCCCGGCGCGCTGGCCTGTACTGCAGTCATCGAGCCGGCTGTTCCGGTTGAGCAGGCCGTTCCAGGCAATAGGCCCCGCAACCCAGGCCACTTTGCAGAATTTCGGTCACGCCGAACACATCCGCCAATGCCGCCGCCACCCGCGCACGATCCTCGGGCAGGCAAATGGCCTTGACCTGAGGCCCGGCATCGACAGTAAAAAAGACACCGACGCCAGCGCTGCGCAGCGCCCGCACCCGGTGCAGGCATTCGACGGTCGTGGCATTGAAATACAGCAAGCCGGGGCGCGCCGACATGGCCAGCCCGTGCATTGCCAGCGCACTGGCCTCGGAAACCTCGGCCAGTGCCTGAAAATCGCGCCTTGCAATGGCGACCCGCGCCAGCTCGAGGTCGGCCGGCTGATTGTCGACCCATGCTCGATAAAACGGCGAGGTCTGCGCCGTTCTTTGCATTCCCTCGGTCGAACCGATCGCTTTTTGACCGCGATCACTAACGGCAATCACCACCGCCAGCGGCCAGTGTTGTGCCGACGCCAGCGGCCGGGCGATGCTGTCGCTGCCGTCTGCGTTTCGGCCACGCTCCATCTCCACAAAGCCGCCGAACACCGAGCGGGCTGCCGAGCCCGAGCCGATGCGCGCCAGTTCCGAACGTTTTTCCGGCGTCAAGCCCAAACCCAGCGCGGCGTCGGCCGCCGTGACCAGGGCCGCGAACCCGGATGCCGAGGAGGCCAGGCCGGCGCCCGTGGGAAAATTGTTTTCGCTGTCCACGCGCGCGTGCAGCGTCGTCCCGGACAATCGCCGAAAGCGATCGAGCAAGGCCGCCACGCGTGCCGTTCCCTGTGGCTTGTCGTCGCCATTAAGAACCAGCACATCGGAACCCAGCCTTGCGTCGAACGAAACCCTCGTTCGGCTCCACAGCGCGTCGAGCGTCAACGAAATCGAGCCGACGTCGGGCAGATTCAACGCCGTTTCGCGCTTGCCCCAGTACTTGACCAGGGCAAAGTTCGCGTGCGCTACGGCCAGCGCGGAGGGCGCCGCAGGTTTTTGATTCATATCGGGCATTTCGGTATTTTCGATGAATTTCTCAAAACTTGTCGATGATCGCCGGCAATCGTCTGGCGCAGTCCTTCAGGACCGCGCGCGCCGCGGCACCGGCCCGGGCCAGACCGATCAGGGCCGGGATCTGATTCGGTGCCTTGAGCAGGCCGGCCAGCAACCGCATCACGCGGATATCGGCACCGTCCAGCGCGGCAATTGCGGCGCCGGGAATCGGATGCTGCAGCGTATCGACAATCACGCGTACAGCGATGAAAGGGAGACCCGCCGCATCGGCAATCGCGGCGATCGATGCGCTTTCCATGTCGACCGCAATCGCGCCGCCGGATCGTGCCAGGGCCGATTTCAGCCGGGCCGTGGTCACGGGATGCTTGACGCTGACGATGCTGCCATCGAGCAGGCGATGGCGGCCCTCCAAGCCCCGGGCCAGCAGCCGGCGCCGGCAGGCGTCGACAACGAACACGCGACCGTCGGCCTGCACCGATGAAGCCAGCACCACGTCACCCGGACTCAGGCCGGTCACCAGCGCGCCGGCCGTACCCCAGCTCAACAAGGTCGATACACCCTGCTCAACCAATCGGCCGGCCCCGCGGCTGGCGGCCTGCGGACCCGGACCGGTCACTTCCAGACGAAACGGCGAGCGCGCTTGTCCACCGATGAACCCTGCCGTTTCCCAGTCCAGCGCGACGACGACCCCTACGCGGTTCCGGTCGGCTGGAGCGCTGTGCGAATGCATTCAGTCGAGCTGGCTTTTGAGCAAAGCGGTCAACCCAATCAGCATGCCCGGGCGCTCGATGGCTGTGGACTTTTTCAAAGTCAGGAGCCCATGCCCACCGCCATGGTGGGGCTTTTGTGAATTCACAACGGCATCCATCAGAATACGACCGAATCTCGGTCGACACCGACTCCAGGCGACGGCCCAGTCGATCGGTCGGGCGCCTGACCGTGCCATGCATTGCGCGCGGCCGCGAGCGCCCAGAGCGGAAAGTAGCGCGAATAGCCATGATATTTCAGGTAGAAGACCCGCGGAAAGCCAGGCGCCGTGAACCAGGGGTCCGGCCAGTCGCCTTCGCTGGACTGGGTTCGACACAGGTAGCGCACACCGCGTTCGACGCTGTCGCTGCCGACGTGTCCCGCGGCGACCAGGCCGAGCAAGGCCCATCCAGTCTGAAAGGCCCGGCTGCAACTGCCGCGGCCGGTCATTTGGTCGTCATGGTAGGAGTCGTTGCCCTCGCCCCAGCCGCCGTCGTGGTGCTGACACGACCTCAGCCAGCTGGCACCACGCTCGATCGCCTCGAGATTCCGTGCGTCGGCGTCCGATCCCAGCGCGACCAGCGCCGACCAGGTGCCGTAGACGTAATTGGTGCCCCAGCGACCAAACCAGGACCCATCGTGCTCCTGTTGCGACAACAGCCACGCGCGCGCACGATCGCGCGCGGTTTGAAAGCGCGGGTCGTCGAGCAGTGCATACATGGTCAGGCAGCGCGCGGTCACATCGGCGGTCGGCGGGTCGAGCAACGCGCCGTGGTCGGCAAACGGGATGTGGTTGAGATATTCACTGTGATTGTCGACATCGAAGGCGCCGAAGCCGCCATTGCTGCTTTGCATGCCGGTCAGCCAGGTTGCGGCCCGGTCCATCGATGCCCGAAAGGCTTTTGAATCATGCTGCTGCATGGCCCAGACCACCATCGCGGTATCGTCCAGGTCCGGATAGTGGCCATTGTTGTACTGAAAAGCCCAGCCGCCGCCGGGCAGGTCAGGCCGGGTGCGGCGCCAGTCGCCCGGTTCGTCGCTCAACTGGCGCTGGGCCAGCCAGTCCAGACCACGACGCGCCGCCGAGCGCGCGTCGGCTTCACCGGTCGTGTCCAGCGCCAGCGCGGCAAGCCCGGTATCCCATACCGGCGATACACAGGGCTGGCAATAGGTCGAATCGCCACGATCGACCAGCAGGGCATCGAGCGCCTCGCGAGTCTGGACGCGCAACGGATGATCGGCTGCATAGCCGAGTTCCTTCAAGGCGATCGATGCGTTGACCATGGCCGGAAATATCGCGCCCAGCCCGTCGCCGCCGTTCAGGCGATCGACAAACCAGGATTCGGCGCGCTTGATGGCGCGGGTATGCAGGCTTCGGGGCACCAGCCGATCGGCGCGGCGGCCGAGGGCCTCCAGCCACAAAAAAGCGCGATTGAGCCCGGATCGGGCTTCAAACCATTGACGTACCTGGCCAGGCGGCTCGACGAAGCATTCGGCAATGCCCAGGCCGGTGGGGTTGGCCGCGCGCGCGCGCAGCGAATACAAAATCAGCAACGGCACCATCACCGTACGCGACCAATAGGAAACCTTGTCCAGGCTGAAAAAAAAGCGCCGCGGCAGCAAAACGATCTCGGCCGGCATATACGGCACGGCCGTCCACGGAACCTGCTCGAACCAGGCCAGCAGAATACGCGTAAACACGTTGGTTTTCGCGGCCCCGCCATTGGCAAGAATCCACTCGCGGGCACGCCGCATGGGCTCCGACTGCGGGTCATGACCACTTAATTTCAGCGCGTAATAGGCCTTGACGGTGCAGGAAATATCGGCGATGCCGCCATGAAACAACGGCCAGGCGCCGTTGCTCATCTGATTTTGCAGCAAATACCGCCCGAGGCGCTGTTCAAGCACCGGATCGCGATCGTCCATGTAATGCAAATAGCAAATATATTCAGCCGGGATGGTGCAGTCGGCTTCGAGTTCATAGATCCAGTGACCATCGGCATGCTGATCGCTCAACAGGCGATCGATGCTTTTTCGAATCGTCGCATTGAGTTGTTCGATCAGCGACTTGCGCAGCGATTCACGCTGATCCCACGGACACGCTACCCCATCTGCAACAGGCGGACCATTACCTGTTTGCTCGACCCGGGCTTCGTTCAAGGCTTTCATGAATTTGATTTCACCTGGTCTCTGGATTGTTCAATTGGCACGAACCGAATGCTGTACCGGTTCTTCCTGATCGGTGGATTCAAATGGCGAGGCCGCGGCGACGATCGCTTCAAGCTGCAGTCCAACCGACGGATCGGACTGGGGCAAGCCGGCCGAGGCGCGCTTGAACAACCACCGAATCAGCCCATCGTTGCCCGCCAGCAAGCCATATCGACGCACGATGCGCCTGACCTGCCGGCGAGAGATCTTGACTTCGTCAGCCGAACTGAAACCCGGCTTGAGATAGATGTTTTTCAGCGTCGGCACCGCCATGCCCAAGGCCCAAAGGCAGAATCGTCTGATGCCGCGCTGCTCGCGCGGGATCAACAGCGTGTAGCTCAATGCATTGCGCAGGTGGCCATGCGCCTGCACCACCAGCAATTCCATTCCCCTGACGAAATCGTTGTCGTCGAGCGAGCCGATCAGGTCCGAATCACCTGCCGAATCGAGATCGAAATGCTCGCGCGGCAGCCAGCAAACATTGCGCTCGCGATCATCCCAAATGTCCTTGAGGATATTGGTCATCTGCAACCCCTGGCCGAACGACGGCGCCAGCTTCATCAGCAACCGGCGCTGGCGGGCAACCTCGGGCGAGTATTCGCAAAACAGTTCGGTCAGCATTTCACCGACCACCCCGGCCACGTGGTAGCAGTATTCATCCAGTTGCAGCCGCGACGACAGGCCGCGATTACCGGCGTTGTGCTGAAACCGGTGCATTCCTTCGGTCATCAAGGTCACGCAGCGAGCCAGCGCCGCCTGCTGCGTCGCGTTGAAACTGTGAGTCACCTGCAGTACCTCGGCAGTACGCGAAACCAATTCGCGCTCGGCCGCAAGCGTGGTCGGACCAAGCAACGGGGTCAAGCGGCTCGCAAAATCATCGCTGGCTGCACTGCCGGCAATGCAATCGACGAATTGGTGCCCGAACCGGCTTTTCTGCTCGATGCTCAGCGCACAATCGTCTTCGATCGTATCGGCAATTCGACACAGCAGATAGGCGTTGGTCACGGGGGGTCGCAAAGGCCCGGGCAGCGACGGGATCGTCAGCGCGAATGTGCGCGAGACGCCACCCAGGATGGACGCCTGAAAGTCAAGTGCGGCATCCAGATTCTGAAATTTTGCCGATTCAGATCGCTTCATCGCACTTTCCTTGAGTTTCCCTGATTTTTTATTATATTTGTTTCCATGCTCGTATTGCATCCCGATCGATCTGACCTGGCAGGCTGCCTGTTTCACCGACTCCACTGTGGCCGCACACTGCATCTCCGAAACCGCAAAGCCGGTGCCAGGCGTGCATTGTCAAATCGCCGGCATTGCACGCGACTTTATACGATTCAACCAAACCGGACCGGCGGCCCGGTTCAATGCTTTCAATATTACAATGACGCAAATCAAACAGGCCCGACCGAGCGATGACGTTCAGCAATCACACAAACGCGTACACCCAGCGCGTGGAATCGACCCTCGAGGCCTGGCTGGGGGATCCGGGCCAGGAACCGAAGACGCTCAACGCGGCCATGCATTACGCCGTATTCAACGGCGGCAAGCGAATTCGGCCCTTGTTATGCTTCGCGGCTGCTGAAGCGCTCGACCTGGAGCCCGGGCGCGTCGACCCGATGGCTGCGGCGGTCGAACTGATTCACTGCTATTCGCTGGTGCACGACGATCTGCCGGCCATGGACGATGACGACTTGCGCCGGGGCAAGCCGACCATTCACCGTGCATTCGACGAGGCCACGGCCATTCTCGCCGGCGATGCGCTGCAAACGCTGGCCTTCGGCGGCCTGGCGCAAACCGCGGCTCCACTCGGAGCCATCGAGGAACTGGCCCGGGCCAGCGGCAGTCGCGGCATGGCCGGTGGACAGGCCATGGATCTCGCGTTCGAGGCGACGCGGCCGGGGCGCGAACAGTTGGAAACCATGTTCCAGATGAAAACCGGCGCGCTGATCCGGGCGGCCGTGGTCATGCCGGCAACCCTGTTGCATCCACCCGAAGATCCGGTCCGGAAGGCTCTGATCGAATATGCCGAATCGATTGGCCTGGCTTTCCAGATCGTCGACGACCTGCTCGATATCGAGGGTTCGACCGACGAAATCGGCAAACCGAGCGGATCGGATGCCAGGCAGAACAAGGCCACCTGGCCAATGCTTTTTGGTATCGATGCGGCCCGCGAACGTTCCGACCAACTGATGGAAACCGCGAACGCGGCACTGGCGCGCATTCCCGGGAATACCGAAGGGCTTGCCTGGTTGGGGTCACGGATCGTCAATCGAAGCTCCTGAACCCGCCAGAAGTTTTTTAACATTCATTGGCCGGCGTTGATTTTTCCTCCACATCTTCGAAGTAAACTTTGTTCACAAATGTGAATTAAGGAATTCTGGAGATGACGGAAGAAAACGCAAGCGGAACCATATTGCTGGTCGAGGACCACGACGACCTGGCCGCCACCATCGGCGCGTACCTGGAAAACTGCGGCTTTGCCATGGACTATGCCGCCGACGGCTCGATCGCCCTGAACCTGCTCGAAGACAATATCTACGACATCATTGTTCTGGACCTGATGCTGCCGAAGGTCGATGGCATCAAGGTGTGCCGCAAGCTTCGCGACCGCGGCGATTCAACGCCGATCCTGATGCTGACGGCGCGCGACCAGCTCGATGACAAGCTCGAAGGTTTCGACGTGGGTGCCGACGACTACATGGTCAAACCGTTCGATATGGAAGAACTGTCGGCACGGCTGTCGGCGCTGATTCGGCGTGCCCGCGGCGAGGTATCGGATGGCGCCATTCGCATCGGCGACCTGGTGTTCGATCCCCGCACCATGCGGGTCGAGCGCGACGGCCAGCGCCTGAACCTGTCGCCAACCTCGATTCGAATTCTGCGCATCCTGATGCGCGAATCACCGCGCCTGGTCAGCCGCGAACAGATCGAAAACGAGCTCTGGGGCGATATGCTGCCCGATTCCGACACGCTCAGAAGCCACATGTACAACCTGAGAAAAAGCATCGATCGACCGTTCCCGACCAAGCTTTTGCACACCGTTCAGGGCATGGGTTTCAAGCTGGCTCATCCGGACGACGCTTGAAGCCAATGCCGCGGGCTTTCGGGAAATTAACCCGAAAAACCGTGCCGACGCCAACTTCGCTGTCGACTTCCAGCGGCCAGCCAAAGCGCCGACACAGTCGGCTGACGATTGCCAAGCCCAGACCGTATCCCTCGTTGGAACGGTCGTGGGCCCGGTAAAACGGCTCGAATGCGCGTTCCAGGTCGGCCTCGCTCATACCGCAGCCGGTATCCCGAACGCTGACCGAATGCGCGTCGATATGCACCGTCACCTCACCTGAATCGGTAAACGTCATGGCGTTGCGCAAGAGATTGTGAAAAATAATGCCCAGCACCCGTTCAGGTGCCTCGGTTTCGAGCAGGCAGTCGGCCGTCAGCCGCGTCTCGATATGCGGCTTGTCGATCGCGCGCTGGACCTGGTCGAATTGCTCGGCGACCAGGTCGTTGAGCACCACCGATGACCATGAGAGCTTGGATTCGGACTCGCGCGCCAGGATCAGCAGCGTCTCGACCAGCGATTCCATATCGCGCACGGTGCGTGCCATGCGCGCGATCATTTCGTCGCGTTTGGACGAGTCCGGAAATTTTTGCAGCAACTCGAGATTGCCTTTCAACACGGCCAGCGGCGTGCGCAGTTCATGCGATGCATTGCGAGTGAAGGTTCGCTCGCGCTTGACAAAGCGCTCCAGGCGGCTGGTGAACTGCTCCAGTGCATTCATCAGCGCCAGCACCTCGGGGTCGCTGGTATCGGAAAACTGGTCCAGGCTCAGGGCTTCGAAGTTGCCCTCCTGGAAATCAAAGCTGCGCACCGCGTCGGCCAGTTGCACAATCGTCGATACGGCCCGGCGGCTGAGCAGGTAACTGACCCAGGTCAGCGCATAGATCAGCAGCAGCACGGCGGTCAGCGGCGCAATGCCAAAATAAAACGCCAGGCTCGAAACCTGGACTTCGTCGAACACCAGCAGCAGACGCCGATCGCCTCGCTCGGTGACGTGCACGACCGGGCTGGCCTCCTGGTCGGCCTGAACCCGTCGAAAGCCGGGCTCCAGCCCTCGCAGCCACTCCGGCAAATGCGCATCCCGGCCCTCGGCCACCATGTAGCCACGCAGGTTATTGGTATTGGGCAGCGCAAACTCGGGATTTTTCTCGAAGTGCTCCCAGAAATGCTCGGCCTCGCCGTTGAGCGCCTCTCGAACCAGCAGGTGCTCGACCACGAAAGCCGCCCCGAAAACGCCCGCGACCGTGGCCACCGATATCGCCAGGATCTGGACCAGGAAGACCCGCACCAGCTGGGTCTTGATGCTGCCTTTGAAAAACCGCTTGAAAGCGTTCATCGCTGCTTCGCCGTGGTGGTCGAGTCGGGTCGGAACAGAAAATGACCGACCAGCCATTCACAACCGCCGCGAAACGCAAAAAGCTCTTCGCAGGCCATGAAGAACATTCGCCAGCGCTGCAGCTGCACGGCCGGGGAAGCGTCGGCCTGCTGCTCGAACAGCGCTTGTGCATCATCACGACTTTCATCCAGGCGCTCGAGCCAGGCCCGCGCGGTGCGTGCATAGTGCGTGCCGGACATCAACCAGCGCCGGCCAAGCTTCAGGTCGTCCTGGAAACACAGCAGCGTATCGGCAGCGGGCATCAGACCGCCGGTAAAGAAATGCCGCCCCATCCAGTTGTCGCTGCCGTGGGTTTCAAACGGGTACATCAGCTTGTGATGACAAAAAATATGCACGAACAATCGACCTTCCGGCTTCAGCCAGCCGGCGATCCTGGCCATCAGGCGCTGGTAGTTGCGCACATGCTCGAACATTTCGACCGATACGACACGGTCGAAGCGCTGGTCGAGTTCCAGCCGGTTCACGTCACGGGTCAGCACCACGAGATTATCGAGCCCTCGACTGCGCGCCTGGTTCAGGATGTATTCGCGCTGCGAGGCCGAATTGGACACCGCGGTAATCCGGCTGGCCGGGTAATGCTCGGCCATCCATAGCGTCAGCGAACCCCAGCCGCATCCCAGCTCCAACACCTGCATGCCGTCTTCCAGCCCGGCCCGCCGGCAGCTCAGCTCCAGCATGCGCGCCTCGGCCTGGTCCAGGTCGTTGATTTCATCGTCCCAGTAAGCCGACGAGTATTTCAGATGCGTGCCCAGTGCCAGCCGGTAAAATGCAGCCGGAACCTCGTAATGCTGTTGGTTGGCGGCATCGGTTTCGATGGCGATTTCCTGCTGCCTGAGCGCCACGATGCGTTCGTGGAAAAGCCTCGAATACTCGTCGGGGTCATCTGCGTGCTCCTGCGCGAGGCGCATTTTCAGCAGGCGACGAATCGCAATCCGGATCAGGCGATCCGGCACCCGGCCTTGCTCGGCCCAGTCAATGGCGCTCATCGGCCGACGTTCCCGGTCGAGCCTGCCAGTATCGTCACTGCTGCCGGCCGCGGCGCTGCGAGGCGAAACAGTGCGGCCACGATCACGCCCCAGATCGGACCCACCGCGAGCAATACCAGCCATGCCGGCCCGGTCCATTCAACCGCTCCGAGCCGCTCGGCGCAGGCATACGACAGCGGTGAACCGACACTTGCCAACGCGGCGAACAGCAGCCACCGGCGCCGAAAAAAGGCCAGTGAATGATTGACAGTCAGACCCAGCGCCAGCCACAACAGCAGCAGCCACAACGGCGTCACGCCATCAATCGGCCAATGGCTGGAATATTCGAACAATCCGACCTGGATCCAAAGGCTGTCGAGCAGCAAGCCGGCCAGCATAAAAACTGCCACAACGCTGGCATCCAGGCGATGGACCCGCTGCGGTTGAAGCTGCCAAAGCGCGAAGGCGCCAACGGCCAGCAGGCCGGGCCACAACATGCCGTTCGCGGCGCCGATGACGCAGGCCGGCCAGCTGGCATGAAAAAACGCCTGGTTGATCCACAACGCCCGCCTGCTCATGCTCGGCCGGGCCGCTTGCGGTAGCCGGGCGAGGCCAGCAAAAGATGTACATCACTGATCGCGCGCTCGGAAAAGCCGCCTTCGCAATAAGCCAGGTAAAAGCGCCATCGCCTTCCAAACGCTTCGTCGAAACCCATTGCGCGGATTTCATCCCAACGGCTTTCGAAGCGCTCGCGCCAGGCCTTGAGCGTCAGCGCATAGCTTTCGCCAAAGTCGAACAGTTCGATCAGCGCAAGGTCGGTGGCCCGGCCCATTGATGATGCAATCGCACTGACCGACGGGATGAAGCTGCCCGGAAAGATATAGCGCTTGATGAAATCGACGCTTTTCAGTGCCGACTCGTAACGAAAGTCCTCGATGGTAATGGCCTGTATCAAGGCCAGGCCATCGGGCTGGAGCAGCGAGCGGATCTTCGCCAGATAGGTATCGAGAAACTCCGCGCCCACCGCTTCGATCATCTCCACCGAGACGACCTTGTCGTAGCGTCCTTCGAGTTCACGGTAATCCTGCAGCAGAACCTCGACGCGGCTTTCCAGCCCCGCGCGCCGGACCTGTTCGACGGCGTAATCGTATTGTTCGCTCGAAATCGTGGTCGTCGTGACCCGACAGCCGGTCCTGCCCGCCATGAAAATAGCTAATCCGCCCCAGCCCGTGCCGATCTCCAGCAAGTGGTCGTGGGGGCCGAGTTCGAGCTTTTCGGCAATCCGGTCGAGCTTGTTGTACTGCGCCTGCTCCAGGGACTCATCGTCTTGCCGGAACAGCCCCGACGAGTACTGCATCCGAATATCGAGCCAGTGGCCGAAAAACTCGTTGCCAAGGTCGTAATGCGCCGCAATGTTGCGTCGGCTACCCTCGACGCTGTTGCGATTGAAATGGTGCAGCATCCGCATCAGCCAGCCATACACGCGAGCACCACCGCGTTCCATGCGATCGAGCGTGCCGCGATTGGCGGCCAGTACGCGAATGACGGCCACCAGGTCCGGCGAATTCCACAAGCCGGCAACAAACGCTTCGCCGGCGCCCACGCTGCCACCGCTGGCCATCATTCGCCAAAACGACATCTCGCTGATTTCAATCTCTGCCCGGAGCCGACTGGTGGGTTGGCCAAGCAGGTATTCGCCGTCGACATCGCGAATGACCAGATACCCAGCGGTCAGCTCGCCGAGCCGCCCCAAAACCTTCGAGCGACACCAGCGATTGAAGCCGGAGGTGACTGAAGAGGTCGGCGAGATTTCTCCATATTCAATGGTTTGCATTATATATTTAACCTGAATTCCTGTCTTTTTTGGATGCGCTGTCGGGGTGCTCAAAGACCGGCGTTCGTTTCAACCAGAGGCGAAGAGCCTGGTAATAAATTCCGGCCATCACTTTGACGGCGATCGCGGGGAACTTCAACGGCAACAGCGCCATCGCCCGGGTCGTCAACGGCTGGCGGGCGAGATTCATGCCCGCCGCGAAACATTCTGTGCCCTCGTCCATGACCTTCATGTGAACACGAATTTCGTCGCCTCGATAGCCGAAGCGCCAGTCGTAAGCGACCTTCATCGACAAGAAAGGCGATACGTGAAAGCGCTTGTCAAATTCAAAGCGGTAGTCCGGCCCCGGTTGGTCGCGGGCATCGAGCACGTAGGCATGGCGTTCGTTCCACGGAGTATTGTGAACCTCGGCGACGATCGCATCCAGCCCACCCTCACCTTCGAGTTCGCAAAAATAAAGCGTGACCGGATTGAAACAGAGGCCCCATTGACGAATATGGGTCAGCATGCGAACCGGCCCCTGCGGGCGGCGGCCCAGTTCGGTCTCGACTCGCCCGCGTACCGCGTCGGCCAGGCCGCTTTCGAACGGCGCCAGAAAATCGCGTCTTCTGAAACTGACCAGGTTGCGCTTTTCAATCGACCACCAGCGCGAGCGGCGAAAATGTTCCTCGATCCGGTCTACATCGAGCAGGCTGAACCAGAGCCTGTAACGAAACGCGTGTAGCGCGGGACGATAGCGGCGGTGCCAGACCTGGCCGACCGCAAATTCATCAGGCCGCATGACACACGCCCGGGTCGGCGCCGGTATCGGTAATTTTATTCACGACGCGGGCCGCCGATGCGACCGCATCCTCATGAAAGCCCCAGCCCCAGCAGGCGCCGGCATACCAGATGCGATCGACGCCGTTAATCTCGGCCAGGCGCTGTTGGGCCCTTCGCGAGGCCGGCGTATAGACCGGGTGTCGGTAATCGCGTCGAACCAGCATCCTGGCCGGATCGATTCGCCCGGTCTGGTTTAGAGAAACGATGTAGTCGGTCTCGCCCGGCAAGCCCTGCAGCGCATTCATGTAATAAGAAATTCCGGCCAGTTCCGACGCATCTCCATCGCGGCGGACATTCCAGCTTGCCCAGGCGCGCCGGTTGGCCGGCAAGCGCGTGCGGTCGGTATGCAGCACCGTTTCATTGGCCTGGTATTCAAAGGCGCCCAGCACCTCGCGCTCCGGATTGCTGGGCCGGTCCAGCAGTTCCAGGGCCTGATCGGCATGGCAGGCCATCACAAGCTGGTCGAATTCCATCTCGGTGTGCGGCGTTGTGACCCGCACGTTGCCGCCGGCCCTGCGCTGCACCGCAGTCACTTGACAGCCGGTGATCACGCGGCCCTCGAAGCGCTCGAGTGCGGCCTCGACATAACGCTGGCTGCCGCCGCTGATGGTTCGCCACTGCGGCCGTCCGGCGACCTGCAGCATGTTGTGATTTTGCATGAACTCCAGAAGATAGACCATTGGAAAATCAATGATTCTATCGGCCGGAGATGACCACAGTGCGGCCGCCATGGGGACCAGGTGGTCGCGACCGAAAGCGCGGCCCAAGCCGGAATGGTTTTCCAGCCAGTCGCCCAGTGTCAGGCTCTCATCGAGCCGCTCGAGCAAGTCCGGCGCGCTGCGGTAAAAGCGAAGGATATCGCGCACCATGCCAAGAAAGGCAGGCCTGAGCAGGTTGCGGCGCTGGCAGAACAAACGGTTGAGGCTGGTCGCGTTGTATTCCAGCCCGCTGGCCTGGCAACTCATGCCAAAGCTCATGTCGCTTTCCCGGCTGGCCACGCCCAGTCGATCCAGCCAGTCCGAAAACAGCGGGTAATGGTCATGGTTGAAAACAATGAACCCGGTATCGATCGAAACCGGCCCGACCGCAGCATCGACTTCGACGACATGGGTATCGGTGTGGCCGCCGATTCGCCCGTGCTTTTCCAGCAGCGTGACCTCAAAGTGTTTGGCGAGGTGCCAGGCGGCATACAGGCCGGCGACGCCGCCGCCAATGACTGCGATCCGCATCAGCGTGGGATCCTGCGCGATTCGCGCATGCCGGCCGGCAAGGGCCTGAGATCGTGTACCACACCGAACCAGCTCAGAACCTTGAGGACCGCATAACTGATGTCGATTTCCCACCAGTAAAAACCCTGGCGGGCCGCAGCCGGGAAATGATGATGGTTGTTGTGCCAGCCCTCGCCCAGCGTCAGCAGCGCGAGCAAGGCATTGTTTCTGGACCGGTCACGGGTGGCATAGCGGCGCGTGCCGAAGCGATGGGCCAGTGAATTGATGGTTAGCGTGACGTGGATCAAGACCACCGTCGATGCGAAGTAGCCCCAGACCAGCATTTGCCAACCGTTGGTGCCCAGGCCCGGCGCAAGTCGTTCCAGCACAACGCCCAGCATGAACAGGCCCAGCCCGTAGAGAACCGGAACTACGATATCGAAACGATCCAGCCAGCGCAGCTCCGGAAAACGCGCCAGGTCGGGAATCTGCGACCATTCGGTGGCGAAATGGCTGCGGCTGAGAAACCAGCCCATGTGGCTCCAAACCAGGCCCTTGCGCGGAGTATGCGGGTCACCGGCGCGGTCGGCAGTCTTGTGATGGCGCCGATGATGCGCGGCCCACCACAGCGGGCCGCGCTGGGTCGCAGCCGCGCCGATCAAGGCAAACAGAAACTGGACGGCGCGCGACGCGCGAAACGCGCGGTGCGCAAAATAGCGATGATAAAACGCGGTGATGGCAAACATTCGAACCAGGTAGCTTGCGATTGCAATCGCGACCGCCACCGGCGAAACCCCAACCCAGAAAACCGCCAGGCAAGCCACGTGCAGGGCCACGAACGGCACCACCCGGGTAGAGTCGATTTCGCGCCCCCCGGCCCCCGGGACCGCCTTTTGGGTGTCGAACCAGGCCGCGATCGAATTGAATTTCATGGTCGAGTCCGCTGTTCGCTGTGATTTCAGCTCGCAAGCTTTACCTGTCGCGGTGAAGCGGCCGTGAAAAGAGCTTCCGGCGACCCACGATCACCATCGATTGACGCCCGGCCCGCATAATCCGGCGATGGTTAAATTTACGCTGATCACCGCATCCGCGCTGCTGCTTGCCGGCATCGCCGTTCTGGTCTGGCTGTTCGCCGCACCCGGCCAGGCCAGGCGCTCGACCATCGACTACCATGCCGCACTGGCACAATTCCCAGGCTCTGAGGCCGGCATCGAATCGGGCTTGCACGGATTTCGCCGGGTTTTCAGCCATTTGACCGATCCGGCCATCGATCAGCACATCCGGTCAGTCTATGCGCCGACGATGTACTTCAACGATGCGTTGAAAACCTACCGCGACCACGATCGCCTGGCCGACTACATGGCACACACCGCAAGCCGGCTTGCCAGCAGCAGCCTCCGGGTCGATCAGGTCATCCGTGACCAAGCCGACGTCTACCTGCGCTGGACGATGCACTTCGAGTCGCAAGCGGCCGGCCGGAGCATCCGATCGGAATCCATCGGTATGACCCATCTGCGTTTCGACGCAGACGGCCGGATCGTGCTGCACCAGGATTTCTGGGACAGCGCGTCCGGCCTGTATCGCCACCTGCCCGTCATTGGGCCGCTGATGAGAAGAATCGACTCGCTGATGTACCCTTGAGCCCGCCTTATTCACCAGCCTTACTACCGCGACGCCATCAGGCCCGCGTCTCCCGCATCTCCCGTGTTTCGCTCGGCCGCGCACCTCACCTGGCGTTATTGACAAGCAGGGCCAGTACGCCGCGGTGCGCTCAGTCGCGAAACGCCACAGCCACTGGACCGGACGACCCCTCGCGACGGCAGCGTACTGAATAAGGCGGGTTGAGCCACCCCGACTGGTCGAACGCCCTTAGATCAGCGACCACAGCGCGGAGAATTCGTGCACGTCCATCGCCGCCAGCGGCTGCCGGTCTGCCATCGATTCGACCAGCGCATCGGCCTGGCGCCGGCCGAACTGGCCACGCACGGCGTTCTCGAACTTTTCTTCCAGCAGCGGGATGCCGTCCTCGCGGCGGCGCCGATGGCCGATCGGATAATCCACCGACACCTTGTCGGTCGAGGACCCATCGGTAAAAAATACCTGGACCGAGTTGCCGATGGCACGCTTGTCGGCATCGAAGTATTCTTCGGTAAAGCGCGGATTTTCCTTGACTTCCATCTTGTCCCGCAAGGCATCGATCCGTGCATCGGATGCCACCGAGTCGGAATACGACTCGGCCGTCAACTCGCCGAATATCAGCGGCACGGCAACCATGTACTGGAGGCAATGGTCGCGATCGGCATAATTGTCCAGCGGACCGGTCTTGTCGATGATTCTGCAGCCGGCTTCCTGGGTTTCCATCTCGATCCGGTCGATTTCGTCGAGCCGGTGCTTGACCTGGTCGTGCAGTTCCATCGCGCATTCGACTGCCGTCTGGGCATGGAACTCGGCCGGGTAGGCAATCTTGAATAAAATGTTTTCCATGACATAGCTGCCCAGCTCGCGCTCGAGCACCAGCGTCTGGCCGTTGAACAGCACATCCTGAAAACCCCAGCCCTTGGCCGTCAAGGCCGACGGATAGCCGATTTCACCTTTCAGGGTCAGCAATGCAAGCTGGACCGCGCGCCGGCAAGCATCACCGGCAGCCCAGCTTTTTCGCGGCCCGGTGTTGGGCGCGTGTCGATACGTTCTTAGCGCGCCGCCGTCGATCCAGGCCTGGCTGACCGCGTTGATGACATCCTCGCGTGAGCCGCCAAGCATGCGCGTGACCACCGCGGTCGAGGCCACGCGAACCAGCAGGACGTGGTCCAGCCCGACCCGGTTGAAGGAATTCTTCAAGGCCAGCACGCCCTGGATTTCGTGCGCCTTGATCATGGCCTCCAGTACCTGCTCGACCGAGACCGGCTCGTCGCCTTCCTCGACCTGGCTGCGCGAAATGTAATCGGCCACCGCAAGAATGGCACCCAGGTTGTCCGACGGGTGTCCCCACTCGGCGGCCAGCCAGGTGTCGTTGAAATCGAGGTAGCGGATCAGAACGCCGATATCGAAAGCAGCGGTCACCGGGTCGAGCTCGAAATGCGTACCCGGTACGCGCGCCCCGCCCGGCAAGTCGGCGCCGGGCACGACCGGACCCAGCAATTTGACGCATTCGGGAAAACGCAGGGCCAGCATGGCGCAAGCCAGCGAATCCTTCAGACAATAATGGGCCGTGCTCCAGGCCTCCTCGGAGGTGATTTCATAATCGCAGACGTAATCGGCGATCTGCTGAATCAAGGTGTCTGCTTCTGGGCGCCGGGCGGCGCGAATGTTGGTTTCGGAACTCATGGAAGCGGTTCTCCTGGAGATGGATATGGATACGAAATGGATATCGATGTTGAATTTTGATGCTGCATTTTATCAGCCGTCCTGGCAGCCTGTCGGACTGGACCGGTCTTCGCCGAGGGAAAGTCGGTTGGAGTCGGATTTTTCGATAAAGAGCGGAGAATCTGGCCCAATCCGGCTTTCCCGCAGCAGTACATCAACGACAGATCAGCGTTAAGTGCGACAGGCTGCTAGATCGCAAGCCGCCGAATCGCCGTTCATTCAGGACGCTTGTGCCTGCGGCCCAGGCCCGCAACCAGCAGTGCCGCGAAAAACGGGATCAGTCGTTCGGCCGCGTCGCCGGGTGTGCTGGCCACCAGGCTCAGCGCCACGGTCAAGCCAAAACCGACCAGCATGGCCGCCAGCCGGTGCGGCCCGCTGACCGGGCCGGCGAACAGCAGCACGATCAGCAACGGACCGAAGGCATTGCCCAGACCCTGCCAGGCAAACAGCACGCGGTCAAAAATCGTGGCCGGAAAATACAGTGCCAGCAATACCGAAGCCAGGCCGATCAGAACGATCACCACCCGATCGACGGTCAGCGACAGGTTGCCGCCGCGCATATCGTGGCTGACCGCAGCACCGGCCACCAGCAACTGGCTGTCGGAAGTCGACATGATTGCCGCCAGCACGCCGCCGGTAATCAACCCGCCGAGCATTGGCGGCAGCAACTGCGCGCTGACCTGCAGCAGTGCCGATTCCCCATCGCCGATCTCGGGCATCAGGACCCGCGCCGACCAGCCAAGCAGCACCATGCCGGTGTAGATCACGGCCGCCCAGGACAGCGCAATGACGCGCGCCAGGCGAATGGATTCGAGCTTTTCCAGCGCCATGAAGCGGTTGACCACGTGCGGCTGGCCCGGATAGCCCAGGCCGATGCCGAACAAGCCGGCCACAAACACCAGCGCCAGGCCGGTGCCCGGCTGATCGACCCAGCGCACAAGACCCGGCTCACCCAAAGCCTGCATGCCCTCGATCAGTCCACTTGCGCCACCGGCGGCGAAAAATGCAATCAGCGGCAGCACCAGCGCCACCAACAGCATCATCATCCCCTGCAGCGCATCGGACACGCTGGCGGCCCAAAAGCCGCCGAGAAAAACATAGCCGACCACAATCGCCGCACCGGCCAGCAAGGCCGTGCTGCCGCTGACCGGCATGGCCACGCTGATTGCGCTGCCGGCGGCCTGGAACTGGGATGCGATGTAGAAGGTAAAGCAGAACAGCGTGATCAGGGCGCCGATCACACGAAACATGCGCTGCTGACCGGCCGGCATGCCCGAGGCCAGGAATTCGACCAGCGTCATGGCGTTGTTGCGATGACTGGCCGGCTGCAGCCGCGGCGCGATGAACACCCAGTTGATCACGAAACCCGAAATCACGGCCGGCACCAGCCAGATCGCCTGCAAACCCCAGGCATAAGCCGCGCCGCTAACGCCCAGCAAGGTCCACGCCGACGACGAACTGGCCGAAGCGCTCAAAGCCGCGATCACCGGCCCCATGCGCCGGCCGGCGAGATGAAAATCCGAGCTGCTGGCGGTGCGCCGCTGGGCCCACACGCCAATACCCAGCAGCGCGACGAGGTACACGATCATGGTGGCAATCAACATCGCCACATTATGGCCAAAGCCGGCCGAGCGCGCTGTTGAACGGGAAACGGGAACTGGCAAACGCCGGCGAGTCAGAACCTTTTCGTGCTCGCCGCACCTTCGGCCGCTCGGAACCGGTCGAAGGCCGAGAAGCTGTCGAACTTGGCCGCTCATCAGCGAGGTAAAACCGGCTGGAGTCAGATTTTATCTTTTGACGCCAATAGCAGGCCTGGTGAACGAAAAACAGCGCGAGATTCGGCCGAAGCCGGCTTTTTCAGGCAGTCGATCAACGTCAAGTCCGACAGGCCCCCAGGTACTGTCTGGCATCGATTGGTGGTATCGGACACTACATCAAGCATCGATACTGCGCGAGACTCCGCTGACCAGCACCACGCCGATGATGATCAGCGCCAGCCCCAGCTTTGCCCAGATATCCAGCCGCTCACCGAAAACCAGCCAGCCCGAAGCCGCGATCAGCACCATGCCCAGGGCCGCCCACAGCGCGTAGGCAATGCCCATCGGCAGTACCCGCAGCGACAGGCCGAGAAAGAAGAACGCAGCCATGTACCCAATGACCATCAGTGCCGACGGGCCCGGCCGGGTGAATCCATCGGCGGCCTTCAAGGCCGTGGTCCCGATCACCTCGCAGCAAACGGCGATTGCCAGATAAACCCAGTGCATGCGAACCTCCTTGTCGGAAACGACTGAGAAGTCTACCGTCCGGGCCGTAGCCGATGGTGCTTTCCGATCCGCATCGGCATGCGATCAAGATCGGCGCCGAGGCAGCAATCTGCGTTGCGGCCAGCATCTTGCGCTCATGCAGTCGACAGCGGCTTGACCACCTCGCGCAGAAGCTCGGTGAAGCGCCGCGCGCCCGGTCCGGCGGCATCGGGGTCGGCGTGGATCAGGTACAGCTGGCCGTGGCGCACGCCGCCGTCGGCCAGCGGCAGCGGCACAAGGTCGCCGCGTGCCAGCTCGTCGCGGATGTTGGACTCGGCGAACCATGCAAAGCCAAGCCCCATGCAGGCGGCCCGGATCGACGTCGACTTGTGGCTGACGGTCCAGCGCTGCTCGGCCTCCAGCGCCAGCACCCGCCGGGTCGGGCGGGTACCCGAATCGCGCACAACGAGGTGGCGATGCGGCTTGAGGTCGTCGAGGCCGAGTGGACGCCCAAGCTGGTGCAGCGGGTGGCACGGCGCCGCCGCGCACACGAAACGCACATCCAGCAGCGGTTCGCCGGCAAAGCCACCGGGAATGCGCGAGCCGACCGCCAGGTCGACGCGCCCTTCCAGCAGTTCCTCGGTGCCGCCGAGTACCGACTCGTGCAATTCGACGCGTACGTCGGGGAACGCTTCGCCGAAGCGCCGCATCGCTTCGAGCAACAGCCAGGTCGGGAAAACGATCTCCACGGCCAGCCGCAATTCGGACTCCTGGCCGCGCGCCAGCGCCTGGGCAACGCGTTCCAGGCGTGCCGATTCGCCCAGCAGCACCTTGCCGCGCCGATACAGCACTGCGCCTGCCGGTGTCAACACGGCGCGGCGCCCGCGGCTTTCGAACAGCGCGACATCGAGCAGCGAGGCGATGCGCTGGACCGCGTAGGTCACCGTCGACTGCGACTTGTTCAACTGCTCGGCCGCGCGCGCGTAACCGCCGGCGTCGACGACGGCGACCAGCGCACGCCACTGCTCAAGCGTGATGCGCGGTGCGAACATATCGATTCAATCGATGCATAATCGGGTAATTTTCGTCTTTTTTATTCAATGAATAAATAATATAGTGGCGGCAAGTTCAACACAAGGCGCATCCATGACCCACATCCTGCAGATCAATTCAAGCCTGTTCGGCGCCGATGGCCAGTCGACCAAACTGGCCGACGCGCTCGTCGGCCGCTACCGTCGGGAAAAACCCGAGACGACGGTGACGGTCCGCGACCTGACCGCCGAACCGGTGCCGCACCTGGACGCCGTGACATTTACCGCGTTCGCGACACCCGCGCCGGACCGAAGCGCCGCACAGCGCGACGCGCTGGCGCTATCGGACCAGCTGGTGGCCGAGCTTCAGGCCGCCGATGTCATCATACTGGCTCTGCCCATGTACAACTTTCAGCTGCCGTCGCCGCTGAAAGCCTGGATCGACCACGTCGCGCGCGCCGGCGTGACGTTTCGCTATACAGAAAACGGCCCGCAGGGCCTGCTGACCGGCCGACGCGCATACGTCACCGCCGCGCGCGGCGGGCATTACCTGGACAGCGGCAACGACCACCAGACACCCTACATCCGCCAGTTCCTGAACTTCCTGGGCATCGATCCGGTCGAATTCATCCACGCCGAAGGCCTGGCAATGACCGGCGAGGCTGACAAGCCGATGGAGCGTGCGCACGCGGCCATCGAGGCGATCATGCCGGCCACGGCGCGAACCGGAGACCGATTACATGACTGAACGCGAACTCGCACACACCATTCCCGCCACGGCCACGTCCGACGGCGCCGGCGTGCGCCTGCGGCGCAGCATCGGCACCGCGCGCGGCATCGATGTCGACCCGTTCCTGATGCTGGACGAATTTTCAAGCGACGACCCGGACGACTACATCGCCGGCTTTCCGAACCACCCGCACCGCGGATTCGAGACCGTGACCTACATGCTCGACGGCCACATGCTGCACCAGGACCACATGGGAAACCGCGGCGATCTGGGACCGGGCGGCGTGCAGTGGATGACCGCCGGACGCGGCATCATCCACTCGGAAATGCCGCAGCAGCAAAACGGTCGCATGCGTGGCTTTCAACTCTGGATCAACCTGCCGGCGGCCGAAAAAATGAAGCCCGCCGCATACCGCGATATTCCGGCCGCCGATATCCCGGAAATCAGGCCCAGCGGCGGCGGCACGGTCCGGCTGATTGCCGGACAACTGAGCATCGATGACGAGCGTTACAGCGGCGCCATCAACACCGCGGGCGGCATGTCCACCGACCCCTTGTATGCCGACATCGTGCTGGCACCCGGGCAAGCTTTCAGCGCACCGGTTTCGGCATCTCACCGGGCGATCATCTACCTTTACGAAGGCGCGGCGCGCATCGGAAATCCCAGCGAGGCGGTCGGCAACGAGCGCCAAATGCTGCAGCCGCATAGCGCCGGAGTCCTCGGCAACGGCGACCGGATCTCGATCAGGGCCGGCCAAAATGGCTGCCGGGCGCTGCTGCTGGCCGGCAAGGCAATCGGCGAACCGGTCGTGCAATACGGCCCTTTCGTCATGAACTCGCGTGCCGAGATCGAGCAGGCCATCCGCGATTATCAAAGCGGCCGGTTGACCGCCGAGCCGTCGTTGCGGCAATCATCCTGACCCGCTGCCGGCATCACCGCTCCGGCAAGCCGGAGCGGGTGCGGTTACTCGAACCGAATCGAGTATTGCGCGCCCCAGGTTCTGGGCTCGTTGATAAACCCGGTCAGGTTATTGAAGTCGATGCCGCCGACGATGGTCGTGTTATCGGTGATGTTGCGACCGAACAGGGCGAACTCCTGGTTGCCGAAATCCCAGCTGTAGCCCAGTCTGACGCCGCCTTCCAGCAAAGACTCGCCACGGAATTCAAGTGAATTGAACAAAAAGAAGTTGACCTCGCTGCGGTAGGCCCAATCGGTGAACGCGAACAATTCGCCGTTTCGAAACGGCACCGCGTAACGGGCGGTGCCATTGAGCACCCAGCGCGGCGCCTGCGGCAGCCGGTTGCCGTCGATTGAAACAGTCCCGGGCAGATCGCCCGGCGGGTCGGTGACCGTGCAGCCGCCGCCGCAGGGCTGAATGAACAGATCGCTGTCGTCGATTTCGGTGAAGTTGTAGCTGGCCCCGCCGGTAATCGTCAAGGCCTGGCTGACGAACGCTTCCATATCCAGTTCGAATCCGCGGCCATCGGTCTGATCGGCATTGACCAGGCGATTGAAATTGGACTGGCCGCCCACCGCGGTCAGCTGCTGGTCATCGATGCGGTAGGCGAACAGCGACAGGTTGGCGCGCAAGCGCTTGTCCAGCAGCAGCGACTTGACGCCGACCTCGACCGAATGCAGCGTTTCGGTATCGGCAACCGAGACTTCGTCTCCGAACAGCAATCGTCCCTGGACGCTTGGTGCGCGAAAGCCGCGCGCGATCCGCGTGTACAGGTTGATGTCCTCAACCGCCTCGTAGCTTGCACTCAGGTCCCAGCTGAACTCGGTGTCATCGGGGCTTTCAGTCAGCACCGGCGTGGGTCCGGCGCCGATCGGCGACTGCAGCCGCTGGGCCGAAAAATCCTTGTCATCGTAGGAAATCCGCACGCCGGCGCGCACATCCAGGCGCTCGTTGATTGCATAGTCAACCGAGCCGAACAGCGCGAACGCATTGCTTTCCTGGTCCTGGCGGGCGAAACCGTTCTGGACGCCGCCGGCCAGCGTGTCAAAATTCAGACTGTCGATGGTCAGGTCTTCGTAAAAATAATAAACGCCTGTCTGCCACTGCAGCGCCGCATCGGTGTTCGACGACAGCCGCAGCTCCTGGGTCAGCTGAAGATGGCTGGGCAAGCCGTCGGCCGATTCGGCCGGAAACGGGATGAAGCCCGGACCCGACGGCGGCGCAAAGGCGGCACCAAAACCGCCGTCGATATCGCCCCGGCTGAAGAAGTCGACACTCTCGACGCCGGAAATCGATGTGACCACGGCGCGGCCCAGATTCCAGTTCATCGTCAGCGAACCGCCCAGGGCATCGAGGTCCTGGGTATTGCGTCCATCCTGGGCCACGTTCCGGAAACTGAAGTCGTCGACCAGGTCATTGGTGCCCGGCTTAATGATGTTGGCCCGAAACACGCGTGCCGTGCCGTCCAGCGAGCGGAAGTGGAAATTGGCCAGCGCGTCGAAGCCGCCGCTTTCGTACAGCAGCTGGAAGCGCCCGGCAACTTCGTCAAAGCCTTCGAGCGCGTCGTTTTCACCGGTGAATGTATTGTTGACGAAGTCATCGCGGCGCTGGTACAGGATCGAGGCCCGGGTCGAGAAATTTTCATTCAACGGGCCGCCATAGGCACCTTCGAAGTTGACTGCGTTGTATTCACCATAGGAAACCCGGGCAAAGCCATCGGGCACCTGGGACGGACGCCGGGACTGGAAAATCACCGCACCGGCCGGCGTGTTTCGACCGAAGGTCGTGCCCTGGGGACCACGCAGATTTTCAATGCGATCCAGGTCGAATATGGGAAAGCCCTTCAAAATGGGGTTTTCCTGGACCACGCCGTCGTAGATCAACGAGACCGGCTGCGATGCGTTCAGATCGAAGTCGGTATTTCCCAGGCCTCGAATATAAAAGCGCGGAAAGGCCCGCCCGAACGAGGACTCGATCTGCAGGCTGGGAAGACGCGCCGACAACAGGCGAATATCCTGGCCGCCCGAAGTCAGGACATCGAGTTTTTCCCCGCCCAGCACGGCGATCGAGATCGGCACCTCCTGCAGGTTCTGCTCGCGCTTCTGGGCCGTGACGGTCACCGATTCGAGTTCGGCGCGATCATCTTCATCACCGGCCTGCTCGTCGTCCTGAGCGACTGCCGAGACAGACATCGCCAACAGCACCAGCGCCAGCAAACGGGTACAGTCGTCCCGGTTGACGTTCAAGTTAAAAAACATATTCACTCCCTCAAAACCTGGTTGATGTCGCGGACCCACGCTGCTGGCGCGGGTCATCTCCCTCCCGGCAACGCCGGCGTCCGGCTCTTCCAGGCGCTGACGAATTCCCGGCAAAGTATAGCGGAAAGCCGACCGCGCCCTGTCCGGCCATGTGACCGCATCGTCGCACCGGGATATACTGTTCAAATGAACAGTAAAAGTGGCGGAATCACTCACGACTATGCCGAACTCCATGCGCTGAGCAATTTCAGCTTCCGGCGCTCAGCCTCCAGCCCCGGCGAGATGGTGCGGCAGGCTGCGGCGTTGGGATACCGCGCCATTGCGATTACCGATGAATGCTCGATGGCCGGCATCGTGCGGGCATGGGAAGCGGCCCGCGAGTGCGCCATTCAATTGATTGTCGGCTGCGAAATGCGCACCGGCGATCAGCTGCAGGTGGTGCTGCTGGCACCCGATCCGGGCGCCTATGAACAGATTTGCCAATTGATTACGCGTGCCAGGCGACGGGCGGCCAAGGGCCGGTATCAACTGGAGCGCGGCGATCTCGAACACGGCCTGGACCGTGTGCTGGCGATCTGGAAACCCGGCCTGTCGCCTTCGAAGGCCGATGCCGAATGGCTGAAAGTGCGTTTTGAGAAACGCCTGTGGATCGGCGCGACGCGCTTGCTGAAACCGGGCGAAAAACAGCATTTCGAACAATTGCAGGCGCTCGGCCAGTCGCTTGCGCTGCCCTGCCTGGCCTGCGGCGATGCGCGCATGCACGTTCGCTCCCGGCGCGCCCTGATGGACGTCATGAGCGCGCTGGAAGCCCATCTCCCGCTGAGCGAATGCGGCCTGCGTCTGGCGGCAAATGGCGAGAAGCACCTGCGCCGCATCGAGACCCTGGCCAGGCTGTATCCGCCCGAGTGGCTTGCCGAAACGGTGCGCGTGGCCGAATCCTGCACCTTCACGCCGGCCTCGCTGAACTATCGCTACCCGGCCGAACTGGTGCCGCCGCCCTACACGCCCCCGCGCTGGCTGAGGCAGCTGACGCTACAGGGCATGGAGAAACGCTTTCCCCGGGGCGCACCCGATCCTGTACGCGCGCTGGTGGCGCGCGAACTGAAGCTGATCGAGGAAATGGGCGTGGAGGCATTTTTTCTGACCGTCCACGATATCGTGCGTTTTGCCCGTTCGCGCGGCATTCTCTGCCAGGGACGCGGCTCGGCGGCCAATTCGGCGGTCTGTTATTGCCTTGGCATCACCGAAGTCGATCCGGCCCAGCAACAGTTGCTGTTCGAGCGCTTTATTTCCAAAGAGCGCGATGAGCCGCCCGACATCGACGTCGATTTCGAACACGAGCGGCGCGAAGAGGTGCTGCAATACATTTACCAGAAATACGGCCGCGAACGCGCGGCGCTGGCGGCAACGGTCATCTGCTACCGGCCCAAGAGCGCGCTGAAGGATGTCGGCCGCGCGCTGGGCCTGGATCACCAGCGGATGAACCGGCTGACCGCCTCGCTGGCCTGGTGGGACCAGCCCGATGCCTGGTCGGAACGCCTGGAACAATGCGGCTTCGAGCCGCACAGCCCGGTCATACGGCAACTGCTGGCGTTGACCGGCGAGCTGATCGGCACCCCGCGCCACCTGTCGCAGCATGTCGGCGGCATGGTGATTTCCGACCAGCCGCTGCATCAACTGGTACCGGTCGAAAACGCCGCGATGACGGATCGCACCATCATCCAGTGGGACAAGGATGACCTGGAAACGCTGGGACTGCTCAAGGTCGACTGCCTGTCGTTAGGGATGCTGACGGCCTTGCGCAAGGCGATGGACCTGGTCAATCGATGGCAACTGGAAAATCGAGCCGACCTTGGCAACAATCCTGGCAACGACCTTGGCGACGATCCCGACATCGTGCCGGCAACAGCGCAGGGAAATACGCAGCGCGCCACCCCAAACGCGCATGAACGCCATCGCTCCGGGCAATACCGGCGCAGCGACAGTGACGCGGCGTGGGCAGTCCGGGATGGTTCGCCGGCGATCACGCATGGGCATGGGCTTGCACCCACGGGCAGCGACGATGGCGCTGACCCTGCTCCGACATTGAGCCTGTCGAGCATTCCGCGCGAAGACCCGGAAACCTATGCGATGCTCTCGCGCGGGGATGCCGTGGGCGTCTTCCAGGTCGAGTCGCGTGCCCAGATGGCCATGCTGCCGCGGCTCAAGCCCCGCTGTTTCCAGGACCTGGTGGTGGAAGTCGCGATCGTCCGGCCCGGCCCCATCCAGGGTGAAATGGTGCACCCCTACCTGGAGCGGCGCGAGCATCCGGAAAAAGTCAGCTACCCCAGCGAGGCACTGAAAAAAGTACTGCAGCGTACGCTCGGCGTGCCGATTTTCCAGGAACAGGTCATGCAGATCGCGATCGTCGCGGCCGGCTTCACGCCCGGCCAGGCCGACCAGCTGCGCCGCGCCATGGCGGCCTGGAAACGCCGCGGCGGGCTGGAACCGTTCCGCGACAGGCTGGTCGACGGCATGCTGGCGCGCGGCTACACAACGGAGTTTGCCGAAAGAATCTACAGCCAGATCTGCGGTTTTGGCGATTACGGCTTTCCCGAATCGCACGCCGCCAGCTTCGCGCTTTTGACCTATTTTTCGGCCTGGCTCAAGCGCCACCACCCGGCTGCCTTCAGTTGCGGCCTGCTCAACAGCCAGCCGATGGGTTTTTATGCGCCGGCGCAGCTGGTCAACGACGCCCGGCGTCACGCGGTTGCGGTACTGCCGATCGATGTCCGTTACAGCCACTGGGATTGTGCCTTGGAAAAATCAGGCCGGAAAAAATCAGAGCCGGAAAAATCAGGGCGAGAAAACCCGGCACAGGCAAGGACAGCTTGCGCGACCACGGCCGGCAATTCGCGCCGCCCATCACAAGAGGATTGCGGCCAGGAAAAGATCGACGAGCGGCTCAGGCTGCACGACCAGCCGCCAATTACCATGCCCGCCATCCGCCTGGGGCTGCGCATGATCAAGGGCCTGGGCCGGGAGGCTTCTCGTCGAATTTCCAAGGCCCGCCGGCAGGCGCCGTTTGCAGACATCCAGGACCTGGCCGAACGGGCCGGCCTGGACAGCGCATCGATCAAGGCGCTGACCGAGGCCGGCGCCTTGAAGGCCCTGGCAGGACATCGCCGGCGGGCGCGCTGGCAGGCCATGGGCGCGCGCCACCAGGGCGATCTGCTGGCCGACAGCCGAATCAGCGAACGGCAGCCGCAGCTGCCGCTGCCGTCGAATCGTGACGACCTGGTCGCCGACTATGCCAGTACCGGCCTGAGCCTCGACCAGCACCCGATCCGCTTGCTGCGTGCGCGCCTGGGCCGGCGAGTGCTGAGTGCGCGGCAACTGTCGACCAGCCCCGACGGCCGCAGCGTCGAGGTCGCCGGCCTGGTCACCCACAGGCAGCGGCCCGGCACGGCTTCGGGCGTGATCTTTTTATCGATGGAAGACGAAACGGGCATCATCAACGTCATCGTCTGGCCAGCGCTTGCCGAACGCTACCGGGCCGAAGTGCTGCAGGGGCAAATGCTCAAGGTCCGCGGCAAGCTGCAAAACGCCAACGGCAGCCAGCATGTCATTGCGGCGCATCTCGAATCGATCGATGCCTGGCTGGACCCGATCGATGCCGGGTCCAGGGATTTCTGCTGAGGCTTGAGCTTTCCTGACTAGCGTCGTGTCTCAGTGATCCCGATCGTTCATGCCCATTCAGGAATTCGGGTGAGTTCCAGAGGCAGGATCCGGCGGGCATCGATCGCTGAAGGCCTCGCCACGCGTCGAACTGAAGCGATCGATGCCCGCCGGATCCGCTGTCGAAGGCACAAACTGGAGAGTTCCTGAGACACGACGCTAGTCAGGTAAGGATTTACCGAGGCTTGGCAAAGTCATCGATGCCCGGCAGCTCTTTTCAGCCGCGGCTGTATTGTCGGCAGTGATCGTGCGTACCGGTGTAATACAGACCGCCACTGAGGCCGTAGCGGCCCGGGTCCAGCGATTCGGCGGTATCGGCCTGTTCGGTCTGGAGAATCAGCGATTCGTATTCGTCGATGTCCAGTCGCCGGCGCAGGGCCATCCGCACGGCCGGGTCCAGTGCCGCGCGCCAGCGCGCGGCATCCTCGGCAATCCGCCCGATGCAAAAGGTTGCACCACAGCCGCTGCCGTACGAAAACAGGCTGATTTCCCTGCCCGCCAGGCTATCGGCGGCCTGGCGCAGCAAATCGATCAGGCCCAGAAACAGCGAGCCGGTATAGATGTTGCCGATCTCGGCATTCAGGCCAAGCCACGGCGCGGCCAGGCGCTGGTAGCTGTCGTTGAGCAGGCGCCAGGCTTCATCGTGATCGCGGCTGAAAGGACCGCCGCGTTCGATTTCCATCTGCCGCTGGTGCGCCTTGAATGCCATCTTGACGAAAGGCACATGGTAAAGACAGGCAGACAGTTCATCGAGCAGCCCGGGGAATTCACCGACGGCATCCATGCGCGCGCCACTGAGCGCATCGAGATAGCACTCGATGGAGTAATGGCCGTCGGCAAATGCATATTTCGAGTACAGGGGACGCCAGAAGTCCATGACCTGTCGGGTGTAATCGCCAATCCGCATCGGATCGAAGGCAAGCAGGCGCGGTTTTTCCGACACCACCATGGCCACCGCGCCGGCACCCTGGGTCGGCTCGCCGGGGGTGTTCAGGCCATAGCGGGCGATATCGGATGCAATCACCAGCGCCTTGCGGCCGCGCGCCCGGCCCGAACCGATCCAGTCCATCGATGCGGTCAGTCCGGCCATGGCGCCGTAGCAGGCGTGCTTGGTTTCGAAAGTTCTGCAGCGCGAGTCCAGGCCCAGCAACTCGTGGGCGTAAACGGCAACCGGCTTGCTGTGATCGACGCCGGTTTCGGTGCCGACGATCAAGGTGCCGATTTCGGCCGGATCCACGTCAAAGCCTTCCAGCGCCAGCGCTGCGGCCTCGACGGCCATGGTGACCGTATCCTCGCAGGGACTGGCAATCGCCATGCGGCGCTGCCCCAGACCCTTGAGGAACTTTTCCGGCGCCACGCCGCGCGCCGCGGCCAGATCGGTCATTTCAACAAAGCCGGCCGGCCCGGCGAAGGCCAGTGCATCAATACCCACGTTTGAATTCACGGAACAGACCCAAAATCGAGATCGAACAGGAAAACTATCACAGAGCCGCGCAATGCGCCCGGGTTATTCGCAGCCCGGGTTGTTGAACACGGCCTGTTCCAACTGATTCACTGCCTGCGGGTCGCCAATCCCGGCCGTGCCACGCTGAGCCGAGACGCGCGCGCTTGCAATCAGCGCCCGGCCGACACTTTTGCCCCGGAATCGATCAGCAGAAACCCGCAGGCATGACAGGCATTGAGAAATTCAGCGACATCGTCCTGTCCAGCCCGGGCATTTTCGACCAGTTCCGAGGCGGTCATCGGCTGGCGAATCAGGATGCGGGCCTGGCGTGAATAGGCCGTATCGGACAGCGCCTGCAGCGGCACCTGCGGCAACATGAACCGGACCGAGCCGGCCAGATCAGGATGCAGCGCACTGCTCGAAAGCGCCAGTCCCGAGCGCCACTTCAGGTTGGCGAGGCTTTGCTGTTCAAGGCCGTTGGTATGATTGATCAGCTCGGAACTCGAGAGCACCTGAGCTTCATCGCGCCGAAAATTGCGCCGAAGCAAGCGCGCCAGTTCCCGATCCGATGCACTGGAATACCAGACCCCGGCGCCCGAGTCGATCACCAGTTCGGGTAGATAATCGCCGCCGACCAGCACCGGCTGCTCCCAGTTGTGCCTGCGCAAGTGCTCGGCCAGCGGGAGTTCGGCCGAGTCATCGCCGAATGCCAGGACTTTCCATTCATCCGGATCGGTGGGATCTTGAGCGACATTCGACAAGTCTGCCAGCAGCCGAATCAGCTGTTGCGATCGAATCGGTTTGTGCAGCAGCAGGCGCGCGGGAAAGTCGCGGCGCTTGGAAAGTGCAATCGGAAGACGCTGTTGCTGACTGATTTCCGGCCAGATGGCCGCGCCATCCGGGTTGTCGACGTCGACCAGCACAGCATCACCGCTGTCGGCATCGTCGGCCACGGTCCAGCTTTGTTGTGAATTGCCACCGGACAGGCCAAGCAGCGAACGCAGCACTTTCAGGTCCTTGCTACTGACGTGCAATGCCAAAAACCGGAGCGGCTCAACCATTTCGGAAATACCCATTAATTTAAATTCGACCTACAAGTATGGTACCGGACAAGCCCGCGGCCGCCAAGATGCAGTACCGAGACTGACATCACAACTTCCGGCCGGGTCGAGAATCCGATCGAAACCGAACGAACAGTCCGTAATTCGCGATGCAGAAAATCGCAATCGCTGCGCCATTGGCGGCTCAGGGAACAGGCTGGATTTGCGCCACAATCGCGCGCACCTTCTCCATCGCGGACTCAAGCACACGATGAATGTCAGCCTCGGTGATCGCTTGATCTTCAAGCCCGGCGGCCGCATTGGCGACCACGCAAAGGCTCGCATAATCAAGCCCGGCCTCACGCGCCAGGGCGGCCTCGGGCATGCCGGTCATGCCGACGATGGTGCAGCCGTCGCGCGCCAGGCGCCGGACCTCAGCTGCCGTTTCGAGCCGCGGCCCCTGGACCACTGCGTGACAGCCGCCGTCGATGGCCTCCAGACCGGCCCGCGCGATCGCCTCGACCAGGCTCTGACGCAGCCGGCCCCGGTAGGGATGGGTGAAATCGATATGTTTCAACGGCGCCGATCCGCCATCGCTGAACGTGTGCACCCGCCCCGAGGTGTAATCGATCAATTGATCCGGAATCACGATGTCGCCCGGAGACATCGCGGCGTCGATTCCGCCAACTGCATTGATCGCCAAAATGGTGTCGGCACCGACTGACTTCAGGGCGTGGATATTGGCGCGATAATTGACCCGGTGCGGCGGGATCCGGTGAGGATCGCCGTGTCGAGCCAGAAACCAGAATTCATGCGCGCCGCACTCGACCCGCCGCGGCCGGTCCGAAGGCGCGCCGAAAGGCGTGGTCAAAGCAACTGTGCTGCGGGTTCGAAAAAGTTTTAACGCACCCGTGCCCCCGATTATCGCCAGTTCCATAGCTGTTTCTCCGTAATTGAGACCGTGAGCGCACTGCATCGGTACCGAACACAACAGGCTGCTGGCCCTGCCCGACAAGAGTGCCAACGTGAATGAGAGGCTTCCGGAGCTCAGTTCTGTTCCGGCAGGGCCCAGATTTCAGGCAGTTCCCGGAAACGCTCCTGGTAGTCCATGCCGCAGCCAAATACGTAGCGATCGGGGACTTCCAGCCCGAAATAATCGACGCAGTGACGGCCCAGTCCGCGCGAGTGCTGTTTGATCGCCAGCACTGCGGCGACCACATGGTGATGTTTGGCCAGTCGCTGCCGAATGGCCTGCAAGGTATAGCCCTCGTCGAAAATATCATCGACGATCAGGATCGTGCGGGCCTCGGACGGAATTTCGGGCCAGCGGTGCCACTGAACGTCGCCGCCGGACGTCTCGCCGCGGTAGCGCGAGGCGTGAACATAGTCAAAGGTCAGGGGCCGGTTCAGGCGCTGCGCAATTTCGACCGTCGGGAACAGTGCGCCGGTCATGATCGACAGCAGCAGCAGCTCGCCTTTCGGGAGTTCGGCGTTCAGCCTTTCGGCCAGGCCGTCGTAGGCTGCCTGGACATCGGCCTGGGTATACAGCTTTTCGCTGCCTTCGGGCAAATTCGGCATTATTGGCGTTCCTGTTCGGCCGGCGCTTGCTGTTCGGCCGGTGGTTCGGCCGGTGGTTCGGCATCGGGCGGGCGGTCGATTTTCAGCGTACGGGTTGGATAGGCAATTTCGGCACCGTGGCCTTCGATGATGTCGCCGATCTTCAACAGCACATCCTCGCGCACCTCGTGATATTGGATCCACTGGACCGTGTGGGTAAAGCAATACACCATGATATCGAGCGAGAAGGCGCCGAAGCGATCGAAATGCACGATCAGCGTTTCCTGGTCTGCAATCGCCTCGTGGCCTTTGAGCATGTCGCGAATATCGGCCACGATCGGGCGGACCCGGGAAAAATCGTCGTAGCGCACGCCGACGTGCTCGAAGATACGTCGATGGGTCATGCGCGAAGGGTTTTCGACGGTAATCGTCGAAAACGTGGCGTTGGGCACGTACATCGGCCGACGATCGAATTTGATGATGGTCGTGACCCGCCAACCCATCCTGGCGACCACGCCCTCGATATCACGGTCCGGCGAGCGGACCCAGTCGCCGACTGAAAACGGCCGATCCATGAACACCATGAATCCGCCGAAAAAATTCGCCAGTAAATCGCGCGCGGCAAGGCCTACGGCAATGCCGCCGACGCCGCCGGCAGCCAGCAGACCCGAGATCGGGATTTCGAGAATGCTCAGCGCCGTCAGGACCCCCGTGACCACCACGGCGATGCGCACGATGCGGGCCAACACGCTGATGGTGGTGATGTCATAGCCGACGTTGTTGAGCTGGCGCTGCTGGATGTAGGCCTGCTCGAAACCGGTCACCATCCGAAACGCAAGCCAGGTCACCGTAATCACCAGCAGCAGCTGTTGCCCGGCACCCAGCACATCGGGCGAAAAGATGACGGCGCCGGTATGCGGTTCCAATACCCGCGCGGCCATCAGCAGGCCCTGGCCGTAGATCAGCAGGGAGATGGGCCGCTTGCCGGCGTAGACCAATGCATCATCCCAGTAATGCCGGCTCCGGTCGGCGATTCTTTGCAGCCGGTTGACCAATTTGCGGTAGATGAAATCGACCAGCAAAGCGGCCAGGATGATCCCGAATACCTGCACCGTCCAGGGATTCATGCCCAGCATTGCTGCGGTTTTATCCAGCCATTCGATCATTGGTGATCCTCGGCGATTTGTCTCAATGATTTCTTCCAGGCGCGAAACTCGGGAACCTGCTGCTGTTCGTCGAGCGTAAAGGCGGCCCGCCCAAGCAATGCCCCCGCCGCCGCTCGCGCTTCAGCGAAATCGCCGATCGAGTCCGGCGTAGCGGCCAGCAGCGCGGCGGCCGATCGAGGCTCGCAAACCAGCGCAAGATCGCAAGCGGCCGCCTCGCAGGCCTGCCAGCGCGAGCGGGTATCGCCGGCGGCTGCGGCGCCGGCCATGTCCAGGTCGTCCGAAATCACGATGCCCTTGAAGCCCAATTCTATCCGCAGCACCCGACCGATCCAGTAATCGGAAAAGCCGGCCGGCCGCTCGTCGACGTCGGGAAAACAGACGTGCGCGGGCATCACCGCGTGCAGCTGTGCGGCCAGCGAACGAAACGGCTGAAGATCCTCGTCGATGGCTTCGCGTGATCGCGGGTCGAGCACCTGGTCGGTATGGCTGTCGGCAGCCACCGAGCCATGGCCGGGGAAGTGCTTGCCGCAAGACTTCATGCCGGCGTCGCGCATGCCGGCCAGGTAATGCCCGGCCAGCCGTGTCACGACCTGCGGGTCGGCACTGAAGGCGCGGTCGCCGATGACCGCGCTGCTGCGGTCCAGGTCGAGTACCGGCGCCAGGCTCAGGTCGATGCCGTGGCCGAGCACCTCGGCGGCCATGACTCGACCGTGGCGGTAGGCCAGATCCAGCGCGCGCTCTGGATGACTGCCGTACCAGCGCCCCAGAACACCCAGCGCCGGCAGCGCGGTAAAACCTTCTTTCAAGCGCTGCACCCGGCCGCCCTCCTGATCGACACAGATCAGCAAACGCGGGTCTTTCAAACCGCGGATCTGCTCGCACAGCTGCCGCAGCTGAGCCGGTGCCTGGTAGTTGCGGGAAAACAGGATGACCCCGACCACGGCCGGATGTTGCAGGGTCTGGCGGCTGGCCTCGTTCAGGGACAGCCCATCGATGCCGACGACCAGACCGCAATTCACGGAGCGGACTTTTCGAACAGCGCAATCGATTCGACATGCGCGGTGTGCGGAAACATATCGGCGATGCCGGCTTTGGTCAGCCGATATCCGTATTCATGGACCAGCACACCGGCATCCCGGGCCAGCGTGGCCGGGTCGCAGGAAACATACACGATGCGCCTGGCATTGGTGGCCGCCACCAGCGGCAGAATCTCGGCCGCACCGGAACGCGGCGGGTCGATCAGCACGCCGTCAAATGGTTGCTTCATCCACTCCAGCGCATCGACCGACTGCATCAGGTCGGCCGCGACAAAGCGCGCATTTTCAATGCCGTTGCCGGCGGCATTGGCGATTGCCGCCTCGATCAGGGCCGGCTCGAGCTCGACGCCGAGCAATTGGCCGCATCGGCTTGCCAGCGGCAATGAAAAATTGCCCAGGCCACAAAACAGATCGAGCAGGCGATCGTCAAGGCCAGGATCCATCAGTTCCACGGCACGCCGGGTCAAGGCGCGGTTGACGCCGGCGTTGATCTGGATGAAGTGCTGCGGTTCGAAGTTCAGCTTCAAATCGAATTCGTCCAGCACATAGCTCAACTGGTGCTGTTCCGGACACAGACGGTGCACGGTATCGGGGCCCTTGGGCTGCAGGTACACGGCGATCGCGTTGTTTTCGGACCATTCGACCAGCGCCGCCCGGTCATCGTCAGTGAGCGGCTCGAGATGGCGTATCACGATCGCGGCCGAATCGTCGCCGGCCGCGCACTCGACCTGGGCGATGCGATCGGGGATGCTGAGCCGGCCGATCAGTTCCGACAGTGACATCAGGCGCTCGGCAAACGCCGGGTGCAGGATTTCACAGGATTCGATATCGGCAACGTAGCGTCCACCAATTTCGCGGAAGCCGACCAGCACCCTGCCCTTGCCGGGCACGTTGCGGGCGCTCAGGCGGGCGCGCCGGCGGTAGTGCCAGGGGTCTGCCGCCAGCGGCTCCAGCCACTGGCCGGGCTCGACCCGGCCGATTCGCTTGAAGTTTTCGGCCAGGCGCTGTTGCTTCCAGTCCAGCTGGGCGCCGTGCTCCAGGTGTTGCAGTGCGCAGCCGCCGCAATATCCGAACCATTGACAGCCCGGCGCCACGCGCTCGGCCGACGACGATTGCACCGACAGCGTGACCGCCTCGTCAAAGCGGCGATTTCGAGCCGTCAGCCGCGCCGAAACCCGCTCGCCCGGCAAGGCACCGTGGACGAAGGTGACCTTTTCTTCGACCCGCCCGACCCCGCGACCATCGTGCGACAAGTCACTGATTTCGACGTCTACGGGCTGTTCCGGAATCCGCCGGCGCGCTTTTCTTGCCAAGGTCTACTTCCGTTGCCAGTTGCCGTTTTCGTCCTGGTAGTACCAGCCCGATTTGGCATTGGCAACCCAGCGTTGGGCAAACGTGTTGCGAATCTGGTCTTCCCATTCCGGGTGTCCGTTGGCGATCGCGATTTCACGGTAGACCGCACGTCGGTCGGCGTTTTCGGCGTTGACGACCTGCTCGAGCTGGCGGCGTTCCGAAAGGCCCACGGCGCTGCGATCTCTGATCTCGACCAGGCCGTTGTTGTTGAGCCCGATCGCGCCGGCCTCGAACCAGTCGGCAAGGTGCTCGCGGTGGCGTTGCGACATGCGCTCCTTGATGGCGTTGATCTGCGGGGTTTCAATATCGATGTTGGTCGACTGCGCATGCGCCGAAGGCACCAGGAAATCGAGAAACATCGAAGCCAGTCGGGCCGACGGTCCCGGTACGAACGACGCGGCCTGGTCCTGCGAATCAGTCGCCGCGGCATCCGGGCCGATGACATCCTGTATGAAACGGTCGGCGGCGCGCTCGGCGGCGGCCTCCGGAAAATAGACGTTGATCGTGACGCAGGCCACGACAAACGCCGTAACGAGAACGATACTGCTTGATCGAATGATCCGTTTCATTGCTTGAGACACTCCAGTCGAGGATAAATTTCGGGAACCGCCGGGCACGAGTTTAAACGCTATGTGACCGACCGACAGTTTAGCAAATTGGGACGAAAAGCAACTGTCGGGGATCACGGCGCGTCGGGCGTGCCGACGACCGGCGAACTCTCGCTGATCGCCTGCAGCTGGGCCACCAGCCGCGGCCAGTCGACGCGCTGCTGATAGCCGATCACGTCGAGGTGGGGAATCGAGCGCCCCTTGACGATCAGGTAACCACCGCTTTCGGTTTTTTCAATGCCGCGCATGCGGCAGACGTTGTTGGACAGGCGGCAGCCGAGTGCGACTTTTTGATACGGGAAATCATCGAACCAGCTCAGCAGAGTGCCCGACAGCGCCGCGCCGCCCCCACCGCCTCCAATGCTCGACAGCGAATTGATGGCGCGCTGGCTGATGCGCCGATTGTCGCTGTCTTTGAGTGTCTCGAACCAGGCATCGAAGGCCACCGGCTGCCAATCCAGTAATCGCAAGTCGTGGATGTGACCCGAAACCAGTCCCTGCATGTGGCCGAATTCAAACGTCGATGTGAGCTGCTCGAGGTTCAAGCGCTCCAGCTCGATGTTGGCCGAAAGCGCCGGCAAGGACCCGAAGAAGCGCTCGACAGAAAGATCTTCAACGCGCGCCTGGCCCGAAAACAGGTCGACCTGCAAACCCCCGTCCAGTGCCAGCGTTCCTCCCGCCAGGCGCAGGCCGTTGAATTGTCCGGCAACACGGCCGCCAAATTCGACCCAGCCCAGCGCGTGGGTCAGGGCCGACAGCTCCACCGGCTCCAGGTAGGCATCCAGACGCAGATCCCGATTCTCGCTGAGCCAGTCGCGCCATTCGAAGTGCTCGACCACCAGGCGACCATCGAGTATCGGCAGCGACCAGGGTTCGACCAGCGTCAGCGCGCCATCTTTGCGGCTTGCCAGTTCCAGGCCGCTCGCGCCCAGCGGAATTTGCAACAGGCCGGCATCATCCCAAGCCAGCGAAACCCGCAGCTGCGGGTCGCGCGGCACTAGGTCGCCGAGCACGAGTTCGCTCGAGCCGGCATCGCGCCAATCGATGCGCCCGCGCAGACCATCGATGCGAATCCGGTCGCGCTCGTCGCTGATGCTCACATCAGAAAGCATCAGGTTCATCGCCAGCCCGGTCTCGGGCTCGAGCGAAATGCTGCCGCTCAGCAGCCCGCCCGGCTCGAGTTCGCCGAAGCCGAACGAGGCCGCCAGCGACTGCAGGCCGTGACGCCATAGCGGCCCCAGCTCGAGCCGCTCGATGTTTAGTCCGGCGCGCTCGATTGCAGGCATGCCCGTGTCGAACGCCAGGCGCGCATCGCCGTGCAGTCGCATGCCCTGGCCGGCGGCGATCGACCATTCGTCGACCACCCAGCTTTGGCCCAATCGAGCCGCCACCATTCGAACCCGCCACGACTGCTCCGGCGGCGGCAGGTAAACCGGCCCCAGCAGGGCCTCGCCGCCGCGCCACTCCAGATCAGCCGTCAGCGACGGCCGGCTGCCCCAGTCATGCAGGCGCGCATCCAGGCCCAGCGACAGCCCGCCTCCGGCGAAGCGCCCGTCGCGGGTATCGAAGGCCAGCGCTTCGATATCGAGGTGGATATTCATTTCCGCCTCGGTCAGCTCGAACGTGACCGCCAGCGTGCCGTCAAGGTCGACCAGGCCGCTTTGTCCAATCAGCTTCGGCCCCAGCCAGTCCAGCGGAATCTCGGTGGCTTCCAGTTGCTGCCGACCTTCCGTGCCCCATCGATACGACCAGTGACTGGGACCCAGTTGCAGCCGAATGCCGTCAGCCAGGCGCGAAAATTCGCCGCCCAGCGGATCGCCTTCAGGGCGCTGCCATTCCAGTTCGCCATTGTCGCAGGGAGCGCGGTCATCGCGCCGGCATGCAACGACAAGCGTGCCGACCGGGCCAACCATCGGATGCTCGATCCCGGCGAGCTTCAGGCTTTGATCGCCGGAGCCGGCCTCGAGGCGATCGACCGAGAAGCCGGCAACTGTAATCTGCGCCGCCTCGAGGCGCCATGCCAAATCGGCGCGCGCGTTCGGCGACAGCAATGCCAGGGTCAGCAGCTGCAGCAAAAATATACCGGTCGGGGTTTTCATTGCATGGCTCATCACGCTATATTGTCGGGCATGTCGAAGCGAAAATGGATCGAACTGGACACTCTTGATGTGCTCGCCGTTGACGATCATTCGATCAACCGGGAGTTCATTCGTGCCGCCATCGCGCCCAAAGTGGCGTCGCTGGTGCTGGCAAAAAGCGGCCACGAAGCGCTTGATCGCAGCAAGGGGCGACATTTCGACCTGGTCCTGATGGATTTGCACATGCCCGACATGGACGGCATCAGCACCTGGAAAGCGCTGCGAGAAAGTCCCGTCGGCGGGTCGGCCGCGCGCGTGATTGCGCTGACCGCCGACAGCCGCATCGAAGAACGAGAACGCCTGCGCGATGCCGGCTTTCACGGTTTTCTCGGCAAGCCGGTCAGCGTCGACCTGCTGCTTTCGACCATGAGCCGGGTCGCCAACGGCATGGACGGCTTCAACGATCCCGACATCGACCGCAGCTCACGTGCAATGCTGCTCGACGACGCCCGCGCGATCAAGGTCAACGGCAATCTCGAGCGCGCCGTCGAGCTTCGCCGGGCGCTGGCCGCCGAACTGCGAGCGCGCCTGCCGGAACTGCATCAACTGATCGCCGAAGGCCGCCTGGAATCGGCCGAAGAACTGATTCATCAATGGGCCGGTCTGACCGGTTACGCCGGCGCGACCCGGCTGGAGCGCGCCTGCCGCGATCTCGAACATTGCCTGCAAAGCGAACTCGACAGCTCACCGGGCATGCTGTACCTGGAATTGACCCGCACTCTGGAAAGCACCTGCCAGGCGATCACGCAGCAAAACCCTGGCTAAAAGCCTGTCGGACCTGACGCTGATCGACGGCTTGAAAAGTCGGATTGGGCCAGACCCCGTTCTTATTTGTTGAACCTGGCTATTCGCCTCAAAAGATCGAAAAATCCGGCTCCAACCCACTTTCTGTCGCAATATCCGGATCCATCCGGCCGGCCGCCCAGCTTTTCAGGCCACGGGTCTCGATGTCAGGCAGCGCTTCATTTCAGCCACCGCCGCACCCAGTCCGATGAACAGGGCACGTGCGATGATCGAGTGGCCAATATTGAATTCTCGTATCGGCTTGATTGCCGCGACCGGCCCGACGTTGGAGACGTTGAGCCCATGGCCGGCATTGACGACCAGCCCGGCCGATTCGGCGGCCGTCGCGGCCGTAGCCAGTCTTTGCAGCTCGTGCTGTCGTTGATCGTCGACGGCGTTTGCATAGGCACCGGTGTGCAGTTCAATCACCGGCGCGCGGCATTCATGCGCCGCCTGGATCTGATCGAGTTCGGGATCGATGAATAGTGAAACCCGAATCCCGGCGGCCTCCAGCTGACGACAAAACGGCTCGATAAGCGCCCGCTGGCCGGCAACATCCAGGCCGCCTTCGGTGGTCAACTCGGCGCGCCGTTCGGGCACCAGGCACACGTCGGCCGGCCGATGGGACAGCGCAATGGCCAGCATTTCTGCGGTGCACGCCATTTCAAGATTCACACGGGTGCGCGCCTGCGCGATCAACTCGGTCACATCGCGATCCTGGATGTGGCGCCGGTCTTCGCGCAGGTGCACGGTGATCAGATCGGCACCATGATCTTCGGCAATCCTGGCAGCTTCAAGCACCGACGGATAATCGGTACCGCGTGCCTGGCGCAGCGTCGCGACATGATCGATGTTGACGCCCAGCAAAGGAATGTTCATATTCAATTCTCCCGGAACAATGCCGGCGTTTTCAGGGGCCGGCCATCGAGTTGATGGTCGATCAATTGTCGCATCAAACCGCGAGCGGCCCGTGCATCAGCGTTTTGCAGGGTTTCGCCTGCCGCCAGCCGGCAAAATACACGACCCTCAATCCCCGGCTGGCCTGCCTCGACTGGTACGGGACCCAGGGCCGGGTCAAGCCGGTAGACCTGGTCCGGCTTCACTTTCCGGCCGGTCGCGCCGCAGACCGCCAGGTCCGGCGCCACGCCCAGCGCCCGCAATACCGACAACTCGAATCGACGCAAGGCGCTGGCCTGGTCGCCGGCATCGGCCAGCCTCGGCAGCAGCTCGGCATAAGCCTGGTGGATGGCCGGGTCCGGATCATCTCGCTGGAGCAGCCGCATCAGCAATTCATTGGCATACAAGCCGCACCACAGCGCTCGGGCCACCAGTCGGACCGGACTGCCGGCCGGCTCCAGCCCGGTCAGCGTCGCCATTTCGCCGCGCCGCACCCATGAGGCCTGCAAGGGCCTGAACGGTTCGGTCAAGCCGAAAAACGGCGACTTTGGATTGCGCGCAGCGCGCCCAAGCGCGCCGATACGGCCATGGCCGGCACTGAACAGGTCCAGGACCAGGCTGGTGTCGCGAAACGGGCGACGGTGCAAAACGAACACGACCTCGCGGTCGACCCGGCTCAACGCGGATAACCCAGCCGGGCAAATTCTTCCTCGCGCTCCATCCAGCCTTCCTCGACGCCGACCGTCAAATCCAGGTGCACCGGCATACCGAACAGGTCGCCGATGGCCTTCCGCGCCCGCGAGCCGATGCGCTTGAGCGTCTGGCCCTGTTTGCCGATCACCATGCCCTTGTGGCGCTTTTCGGCAACAAGTATTCGCGCGGCAATCCGAAGCCCGCGTGCAGTCTCCTCGAAGGATTCAACCAGCACCGTCGTTCCGTAGGGGATTTCCTGGTGCAGGTTTTCCAGCAACTGCTGGCGAATCATTTCGGCGGCCAGAAAACGCTGCGAGGCCGTCGTGTATTCGTCGACCGGATAAATGGGATCCTGCTCGGGCAGATGCCTGAACATGGCATCGACCAGTGCATCGACGCCGTCACCCTTGAGCGCCGAGATGAACAGCACCTCGATCGGCGTGACCAGCTGCGACCATTCCTCGGTCATCGGCAGCAGCGCCTCACGACGCATGATCTTGTCGATCTTGTTCAACACCAGCAGCACCGGGAGGCCGGACTGCACGGCGGCGCGTGCGGCCCCGCGGTCCTCGTCGGTCGGGTGCGCGGCATCGACGATCAGCAGCACCAGGTCAACGCCGTGCAGGGTTTCGGCGGCAACACGGTTGAGATGCTTGTTCAGAGCGTGGTCGCGGCGCCGATGCAGGCCCGGCGTATCGACAAGAATCACCTGCCCCTGGTCGCGGTTGATGATGCCGGTAATCCGGTGGCGCGTGGTCTGGGGCTTGTAGGTCACGATCGAAACGGGCTCACCCACGAGGTGATTGAGCAGCGTCGACTTACCCGCATTCGGGCGGCCGATCAAGGCGACCGTTCCGCATCGCATGGCATCCTGATTCACTTGCAAAGTTCTCCTTGAATTTCCTGTAATGCCAGGCTTGCGGCAGCCTGCTCGGCCCCTCGTCGCGAGCCGGCGGTCGCCTCTGAGGCCTGGTCCAGCAGCGAAACCCGGCAGGTCACGGTAAAGCGCCGCTCATGGTCCTGGCCCTGTTCCTCAATGACTTCGTAAACCGGCAAGCCAAGCCCCCGGCCCTGCAGCAATTCCTGAAGGCGGGTCTTGGGGTCTTTCAGGTCTTCGGCCGCGGGCAGGCTTTCAACGCGCGACCTGGTCAACGACACGACCAACTGCCTGGCCGCATCGAAACCGCGATCCAGAAACGCCGCGCCAATGATCGCTTCGAGCGCGTCGGCCAAAATCGACTCGCGCAAAAACCCGCCACTTTTAAGCTCTCCAGGACCCAGTCGAACATGCTCGCCGAGGTTGATTTCGCGCGCAATCTGGGCCAGCGTCCGATCGCGGACCAGGCGGGACCGCAATCGCGACAAATCACCCTCGGGCGCGGTTGGGCGAAGATGGAAAAGCAGCTCGGATATGACCACGTTCAAAACCGAGTCGCCTAGAAACTCCAGTCTTTCATTGTGCGGGTTGCCCAGGCTGCGATGGGTCAGCGCCTGTTCGAGCAACTCCGGGTGATCGAAACAATAGTCGAGTCCCCGAAGGCTTGAAGGGTTTTCCTTTTTTTTAGTTGAGCGGCTGGACACGTCGGAACGTTACCACCGCGTCGAGATTGCCGATCAAATCCTCACGCACTTCGTATTCGGCGACGATCGACAAGCCGGTGCTGCGCACGATTTCGATGTCGCGCGCGGTGATGTGATCGACATAGCTGATTTCGAAGCGACGCGAAAGCAGGTCGCGAATGCGACCCTCCGACATGTTGGCAATGTCGGGTTCTTCGGCGAGGCTTTTCATCGTCGACACCACCGAATAATGATTCAGGTAGATCGGCACCAGTTTCATGCCGATGTAGGCAACAAACAGCGCGCCGGCCAACACGATCAAAAACCCGATCAATGTCATTCCGCGTTGATTTCCTGTCATTCAAAGCTCTCCCGGATCATCCCCTATGTTGCAGCCCCATGGTGATGCAGCCACATCTGTGGCTGCACTTCCAGCCTTGTCTCCCCAGCCTTGCGCGCTTTGTCACTGAATCTTATCACCAATTCTCGAGAAATCGACACAAAAGCCGCGACCGCAATCCCAGTGCATCCAGATTCGCAATGCCCGACCCACCAGGTTTTGTTCCGGCACAAAGCCCCAGCCGCGACTGTCGTGCGAACGATCTCGATTATCACCCATTGCAAAGTAATGCCCTTCAGGCACGATCCACTCGCGCGCACGCGCTGCAGGGCGCGATGGGTGAATCAGGATGTCGTGAACGACGTCTTCAAGATATTCCTTGCGAAGCTGCGGATGAAGACCCGGGCGGTTTCTGTTGATGCCCTCGCCAATCCATGGACCGACGATTTCCTGCTCGACCGGTTCCCCATTGATGAACAGCATCTTGTTGCGATAGGTGATTTTGTCGCCGGGCAGGCCAATGACCCGCTTGATCATGTTGATGCCGGCCTCTTCGACCGAGCGAAAAACGAAAACCTGCCCACGCTGAGGATCGCCGACGTCAAGAATTTTGGTGTTGAGAACCGGCAGGCGCAGCCCGTAGGAAAACTTGGAAACGACGATGAAATCGCCGATCAGCAAGGTCGGCTGCATCGATCCGGACGGTATCTTGAACGGCTCGAAAAGAAACGAGCGAAATACCAGAACGATCAGCAGCAGCGGAAAAAACGAGCGCGCATACTCGACCGGTTTCGACGGCTCATCACTGCCTGTCTTGCCCTCGAGCAGCCGTTGCTGGCGGCGCCGCCGGAGCCAGACACGGTCAAGCAGCCAGATCACCCCGCTCAACAGCGTCAACAGCGTAATGATCAGTGCAAAATCAACATTCATGAAAAATTTTTCCTTTATCTGACTGACCGGCTTGAACGTCAGCCATCAGCTTTGCCGGTCGGTTTTCAAAACCGCCAGGAAAGCATCCTGGGGAATCTCGACGTTGCCGACATGTTTCATGCGGCGCTTGCCGGCCTTTTGTTTTTCCAGCAATTTGCGCTTGCGCGACACATCGCCGCCGTAACACTTGGCGGTGACGTTTTTGCGGTAGGCCTTGATGGTCGAGCGCGCAATGATGGCCGAGCCGATCGATGCCTGTATCGCAATGTCGAACATCTGGCGCGGAATCAGCTCGCGCATCCGTTCGGCCAGGTCGCGCCCGCGCCGCTGGGCCTGGTCTCGATGCACGATACTGCTCAGCGCATCGACGCGCTCGCCGTTGATCAGCAGATCGAGGCGAACGAACGGTCCGGCCTGGTAGCGATCGAAAGCGTACTCGAAGGAGGCAAAGCCGCGGCTGCAGGACTTGAGCCGATCGAAAAAGTCGACCACGACTTCGGCCAGCGGCAACTCGTAACTGAGTTGCACCTGGCCGCCGAGGAAACGCATATCCAGCTGGCTTCCGCGTTTTTCCTCGCACAGCCCAATCACGGCACCCAGGTAATCCTGCGGCACCAGGATACTGGTCCGAATCAGCGGCTCGCGGATTTCATCGATCTGGTTCAGCGGCGGCAGATCCGCCGGGTTGTCGAGTTCGATCAGGCTTTGATCGGTCAATGCAACCTGGTAGACCACCGTCGGCGCGGTGATGATCAGTTCGAGATCGTATTCCCGCTCCAGCCGTTCCTGCACGATCTCCATGTGCAGCATGCCCAGGAAGCCGCAGCGATATCCAAAGCCCAGCGCCATCGAGGTTTCCGGCTCGAACTGCAGCGCCGAATCATTGAGCTGCAGCTTGTTCAGGGCCTCGCGCAAATCCGGGTAATCGGAGGCATCGATCGGGAACACACCGGCGAAAACGCGCGGCTGGATCGGCTTGAAGCCCGGCAACGGCTTTTCGGCCGGGTCACGCGACATCGTCAGCGTGTCGCCGACCGGCGCACCGTGAATTTCCTTGATGCCGGCGGCGATAAATCCCACCTGGCCGCAACCGAGCACCTCGGTTTTGGTCCGATGCGGGGTAAAAACGCCGATCTGGTCGGCATCGTGCTCTTCCCCGGTGGACATGACGCGAATCCGCTGGCCACGACGCAACTCGCCCTGCTTGATTCGAATCAGCGAGTTGACGCCAAGATAATTGTCGAACCAGGAGTCGATGATCAGCGCCTTGAGTGGGCCCTCGCGCCGGGTCGGCGCGGGAATGCGCTTGACCAGCGCCTCGAGCACCTCGGCAATCCCCAAACCGGTCTTGGCGCTGACCAGCAATGCATCGCTGGCATCGATGCCGATAATGTCCTCGATCTGGGCCTTGACCCGCTCCGGGTCGGCCGACGGCAAATCGATCTTGTTGATGACCGGAATCACTTCCAGCCCCTGCTCGACGGCCGTGTAGCAATTGGCCACGCTTTGGGCCTCTACGCCCTGGGCGGCGTCAACGACCAGCAGCGCGCCTTCGCAGGCGGCCAACGAGCGCGAAACCTCGTACGAAAAATCGACGTGGCCGGGCGTATCGATGAAATTGAGCTGATAGGTCACCCCGTCCGGCGCGACGTAGTCGAGCGTAACGCTTTGAGCCTTGATGGTGATCCCGCGCTCGCGCTCCAGGTCCATGGAGTCGAGTACCTGTGCATTCATTTCACGATCGCTCAAGCCGCCGCAGATCTGGATGAATCGATCGGCAAGCGTTGATTTGCCATGATCGACGTGAGCGATGATCGAGAAATTACGGATCCGCTCGCAATCAGTCAATGGAACGCTCCACCCAGCCACGCAAAGGCGCTTTGAACGGCATTTCGCGTGCCGGATTCATACCATAAATTTTGATGACTGCGTCCAAGAAAGATATCGACTCCGGGGTGATCATGCCTGCATTCGGTCTTAATAAAAACCCGCCACCGCTTGACTGCCGGTGGCGGGCCCAGTTCATAATTATACCTTTTTAGCCCCGGGATCGGCCCGGTTTCGGCAACACCGGCTATTCGACGACCTCGGGCGTGTAGGCCACGAACTGGCTTGCACCGTTGCGCCAGATGAGCAAGGCGACCGGCCGGCCCGGCTCGAGTTGATCGACGATACGCTGGAAATCATCCATATCTTCAACCTTCTGGTTATTGATCATGGTCAGCACATCGCCGCGACGAACCCCGGCGCGGTACGCGGCATCACTCTCGATTCCCGACACCAGGACGCCGCCGTCGATATCTTCCAGCCGGCGTCTCTGTTCCTCGCTCAAAGGCTCGACCGAAAGGCCCATCAGGTTGGTCGGCTCGACATCGTCGGCGGAACCTCGATCGGAATCGACGAGCTGCTCTTCGCGCTCGTCGAGTTCGACGCTGATTTCACGCTTGTCGCCCCAACGCGAGATCGTCAGCGTGACTTCCTCGCCGGGCCGGACCGAACCAACGATCGGCGGCAGATCCGAAAAGATTTCGATCGGACGATCATTGACTTCGAGAATCACGTCGCCGACCTGGATGCCGGCCCGATCGGCCGCGCTGCCCGGCTCGACCCGGTTGACCAGCGCCCCGACCGGCCGATCGAGTCCCAGCGCGTCGGCACGCTCCCGGTTCAGGCCCTGGATGCCGACGCCGAGATAGCCGCGCGAGACCCGCCCGAATTCGAGCAATTGCCTGATCGTCGAGGCCGCGGTCTCGATCGGGATCGAGAACGACAGGCCGATGTTGCCGCCACTGGCGCTGAGGATCCATGAATTGATGCCGACGACCAGGCCATCCCGGTTGATCAGGGGACCACCGGAGTTGCCGCGGTTGATCGCCACATCGGACTGGATGAACGGCACGTACTGCTGCTGGCCCTGGGTGCGGCCCTTGGCACTGACGATGCCGGCCGTCACGCTTTGCTCAAACTGGAACGGCGAACCGATCGCGATCACCCACTCTCCGGGCCGTAGTTTGGAGGAGTCCCCAAACTCAAGCGTCGGCAAGTCCTGTGCGTCGATCCGCAGTACCGCGACGTCGGTTTCGGGGTCCGAGCCGACCAGTTCGGCGACGAATTCGCGCCGGTCGGCCAGCCGCACGATGATTTCATCGGCATCCTCGATCACATGGTGATTGGTGATGATCTGTCCATCGGCACTGACGATGAAGCCGGACCCACCGCCACGCTGATCAGGTCTGCCGCGCGGCGAACCGTCACCGTAGGGTTCGAAAAAGCGGCGAAACAATTCAGGAATGTCTTCCGGCATCTGGCCTTGCTGTACCTCTGGATCCGGCCGTTGTCCGAAGCGCGTAGTCTCGATATTGACCACCGCCGAAGCACTTGCCTCGACGATGTCGACGAAATCGTCAGGTGCGGCCGGCGCCAGGCTGAAGGCCAGAAGACTGATTGCAATAAAACTCGACTGCATCGCTCGCTTGGTCATTATTGAAAATGTCATGATTAAATCCATTTGAGGTTGAGAATTCGTTTGGCCGTAAATTTGGCCTTAAACTAAACTGGAATTGGCCGACGCTGCTTTTATCGCCTGTTCCGATAGAGATAATTGCACGCCCGGCCACTTTCAAGCCTCAAGGCGCTCACAAGCCGGCTGGTTTCGATGCATGATCTTCCAGACCCGCTGTTCAATCTGGATCCTCCGACCGAATTTCAAGCCTGATCGCCGATGTGTTGCCGGACCCATTTTCAGTCCGCCGTTCGTGGCGGAGCTCCGGGCTGCAGGCCCAATTCAAAACCCGACGCGAGGCGAGCGTTGCGCCAAGCGCAGCTGCCAGTCCGCCTGCCAGGGCAGCCAGGTCGCCGCCGGACCCATAATGGCTTGCCAGCATCGAACCGGCGAGAAAGGCAAGAACCGGAGCGAGGTAAAATCCGGCCGCCGCGATCAGCAAATCCCGAGGGTCCATCCCGACCTGAACGCGCTGCCCCGATTCCATCGGGCGCGATACCGGGATGCGCGATTTGCCCGACCCAAACAGGCGGCTGAACAGACCGATTCCGCAGCCACTGCCTGTGCGGCAACGGCCGCAGTCGCCGATATCGGAAAATTCAAGCCAGGTTCTCCCCTGCTCGTCCAGCCGGACTTCGGCGCTTTCCCATATCAGGTCCTCACCGTGCATCGCAATCCAGGCTCATTGCAGCCGCGACCCAAGGCCGGATTCCGATCGATGGCCGACGAATGACTCCGGGATTGGCTAAGCCCGCCTGATTCACCACCCTTTCGTCGCGAGGGGTCGTCAGGCCCAGTGGCTGTGGCGTTTCGCGACCGAGCGCGCCGCAGGCGTACTCGCCCGTCCGCTGAGAATGCGCGACCGAGCGATGCGCCGCAGACGCGGGCCTGACGGCGTCGCAGTAGGAAGGGTGATGAATCAGGCGGGTTAAGGTGACGATTGCTTCAAGCGCCGAAGATGGCGCCCCACCATGCGCACCGTCAGCGCCGGCACCTCACCCACTACGGTCACCATGCGCCCATTGATGTTGCCGGTGTAGATATGCATGGCCCCGAGCGACTCGACCTGTTCGGCGATTGCAGCGCCGGGATCAGGCTCGACGTAAATCGAAAAACTGGCCATGCCGTCGCTGAACACCAGGTGCTCGAAGCCTTCTCCGGCTTCAGGACCTTCCTCGCCGCGCCCGGACGCGGCATGGCCGCGGCCGACCGAGGTCAGCACAAAGCCGCTCGGCAGGCTCTCGGGCAGCCAGGATGGCGAATCGCCGGTCAGCACCTTGTCCCGGGCCGTGTCGGCCATCCGGTAGCTTGCGACTTGATCCGGATTTTCCAGACCGGCTTCGAGCTCATCATCGCCGATCTTTGCATCCAGTTCGATATCGACGAACGACAGGTGTTCCACCACCCGGCCCCCGCTATCGAACAGAACCGAACGCAGCAGCATCGCCGTCTCGGCATCGAGCCAGAGCCGGCGGCCATAACGGTAACGATCCCTGGGCTTGATTTCGAAGATATGTGCGTCCCGACCGGCGACCCGTCCGGTGCCGGCGGCTTGCAGCCGATAAGCCGAATCAGGCCCCAGGATATCGTCCAAAGGCATGCGCGGCAGCAAGCGCCCCGGGTACGGATTGTTGACGATCAGCGAGTCCTGACCGGCAATCAGACAGCGTACCTGGTCGCGATTGCGGATCACTTCGCGGGGTGGACCGTCGAGTGCATAAATGCGCTCGCGCACCCCGTCCTCGTCGATTCGGTGAATGATCCGCAGCGTATCCATGCGATCGGTATTCATGCTGAGCAGCGTGCCGCGATAGCTGATCGAACTGATCGCGTAATCCATCCGCAGCAGCCATTGCTCGGCAGATTCGGCCGCAGCCGCCATCGAGGCCAGGCAAAGCCAGACCGGAACCATTCCACGCAGGGCCGTCATATTCAGTTTTGGCCGGATTCGGATTCGCTGGCGGGAGGCAGCCGTTGGGCTCTTTCGGCCTGAAGATAATCTTCGGACCGAACGATTCGGGCACTCGCAGGCGCCGTCAGCACCGGCGCAAAGGAAATGAAGCCGCCGCTACCGGCGGCCTGACCATGGCGAATCAGGTAGCGATTGATACGTTGGCGGGAATCCCGGTCGAAAGATGCGGCCGGACCGGATCGATCAACGCCGTCGCTGGAAGCGGGGTTGAAACCGGTGGGCACCACCTGTCGGCTGAATTGCCGATCGAGCGCCGTGCTCTGGCTGACAAAACCCGGGGTCTGGGCCGCATCGGAGCCAGGCATCGAGTCCGACGCCATTCGATTGCCCAGCCCGACCACGGCAAAGACCGCGAACCCGGCGGCCAGCGCACCGCCCATGCCGAAGCGCATGACCGCCGACATCGTCGAGCGGTGACGCACAGGAGGCGCTTCGGATTCAAGTGCGTCTCGAACCCGGCTGACCAGTGAAACCGGCCCCGTGAATTCGCCCCGCATGCAGGCCCCCATCAAATGAAAGCGTTGCCAGGTCTGCTGGGTCTGTTCATCTTCGGCCAGGCGCCGGATAATGAAAGCCGAACCTTCACGGTCCAGTTCATCGTCGGCCAGGCAAGAAAGCGCTTCGTTGTTTCGTGTCATGTCAGGAACCTGCTGGGGCTGGATTGCATTGATGCCATTTGTTCATTGATTTTCTTCCTAGTCGATCTCGCTGAGTAGCGGCCTGAGGCGATTGTCGATGGCTTCGCGGGCCCGGAAGATTCGCGAGCGCACGGTGCCGATCGGGCAATCCATCGTGGCTGCAATGTCTTCATAACTCATGCCATCCATCTCGCGCAGCGTAATGGCGATGCGAAGATCCTCCGGCAAATCGGCAATGGCCTGGTGAATCGTGCTCTCGATTTCTTCCTTGAGAAGCTCATGTTCCGGTGAACCACGATCCTTGAGACGCGTGTCGACCTGAAATTGTTCCGCATCCTGTGCATCAATATCTGAAGACGGGGGGCGGCGGCTTTGTGAAACCAGATAATTTTTAGCCGTGTTGATCGCAATCCGGTACATCCAGGTATAAAAGGCACTCTCTCCACGAAAGCGTCCGATGGCTCGATACGCCTTGATGAAAGCCTCCTGGGCCACATCCAGCGCGTCGGCGTGATTGGAGACATAGCGCGAGACCAGGCTGACAATCTTGTGCTGGTATTTACCCACCAGCAGATCGAACGCGCGCTTATCGCCTTTTTGTACACGTTCGACCAGCAGCTGATCGGTTTCACGTTCACTCATCGGGCCGTTGGACTCCTTTCAGGCTGCTCGGCCCTGCGTTGTCTGAAGTAGACCGCGGGCAAAAGTTTTAGTTCTTGTTGCATTATCTCAATGTTAACCAGAAACCAGCGTTCGAGGCGAACGCGGTTCGGGCCTCTTCAATCCCGACCGGCCCGGCATGCCGGGCGAGCCGTTCTCCAACAACGCGCCGCGCCTTGAAAGCGGCGCCGTACGCGCGCTGGAGGCAATTGCGGCGACAGAAAATTCTGCAGTATTTTCAGGGCCTTGTCGTTTTGATTCCCCAAGCAAGCCACGATATCACGAGCTCAGCCCGGTCCGGTGGCCAAGTCCACGAGAACGAAGTCAGAACACTCGCGTGACCCGCAGCACCTCATCGAACGATGTCAGCCCGGCCTGGGCCTTTTGCAATCCATCGTCGAAAATCGACGGCGATTGCTGCCTTGCCATCTGTTCCAGCCTGGCCTCGGCGGCTCGCTCGTGGATACATTGCTTCATTGCCGAATCGATCGATACCAGTTCATAGATGCCGGTGCGGCCCGAATAGCCACTGCTGCCGGCCGGCAGTTCGGCGGCAGGCCGATAAAGCGTCATCGCCTGATCGCTGTCGATGCCGGCGGCCTTGAGGTCAACCGGGCTGGCCTGGAAGGCCTCGCGGCAGTTCGGGTCCAGCCGCCTCACCAGGCGCTGGGCCATGACACCGACCAGGCTGGATGAAAGAAGAAACGGCTCGATGCCCATATCCACCAGCCGGTTGATCGCGCCCACGGCCGTGTTGGTATGCAGCGTCGACAGCACCAGGTGCCCGGTCATCGAGGCCTGAACGGCAATCCGCGCGGTTTCCAGATCGCGGATTTCGCCGACCATGACCACGTCCGGATCCTGTCGCAGGATCGCACGCAAGCCGCGCGCAAAGGTCAGGTCAACCTTGGGGTTGACCTGGGTCTGGCCGATGCCGTCGATGTCGTACTCGATCGGGTCCTCGACGGTCATGATGTTGCGGCTGCGATCGTTCAGCGCCAGCAGGGCGCCATAGAGCGTCGTCGATTTTCCCGAGCCGGTCGGACCGGTCACCAGCAGGATGCCGTGCGGACGCGCGATCAGCGCGCGCAAGCGCTCCAGCATCGGCTCGTCCATGCCCAGCTCGGCCAGCCCCAGCTTGCCGGCCTGCTTGTCGAGCAGTCGCAGCACGACGCGCTCGCCGTGGCTGGAGGGCAAGGTCGAGACCCGGACATCGACCGGCCGCCCGCCCAGCTTCAGGCCGATTCGCCCGTCCTGGGGCAGGCGCTTTTCGGCAATATCCAGACGCGCCATGACCTTGATGCGCGAGGCAACCAGGGTCGCCAGGGCCGGTGACGTCGCCAGCATCTCGCGCAACATGCCGTCGACCCGGAACCGCACCGAAAGGCGGTCTTCGAAGGGCTCGAAATGAATGTCGGAGGCGCCGTCGCGGACCGCCTGGGACAGGATGCCGTTGATCAGGCGGATGATCGGTGCATCATCGGCGGCTTCGAGCAGGTCGGCCGGTTCCGGCAATTGCTCGGCCAGCTGGCTCAAGTCCATTTCATCGTTCAGGTTCGCCGCAACCTGGCGCGCGTCGTTGTCGCCGGCCTGATACAGGCCGGCGATCAACTCGTTGTAGGCGGCCTCTTCGAGCTTCTCGATGACGCTGGGCCCGGAAAGGTTGCGGCGCACCTCGCGCAGCGCCTCGAGGTCGGTCGGCCGACGCGCCACGATCCGAAAGCGTCCTTCGAGATCGCGTCCTGCAACGGTGACGCCACGTCGCCTGGCAAAGCCGAAACCGGGGCGAAAATCAGCGCTCATCCGATTCGTCGCGCTCCGGGCCGGTTTGCAGAAAATCATAGAGCTCGGGCAGCAGCGGCGTTTCCTCGGAACGAGAAAATACGCTGCCACGGGCGCGCTGTTCGAGCTGGGACCCGCGAATGCTGCTGTACTTGGACGAAGTGATTTCATTCATCAGTGCTTCGTCATGCAGGATCCGAGGCCGGATGAACACCATCAGGTTGCGTTTGACCTGGCTGGTCGACTGATAGGTAAAAAGCCCGCCCAGCAATGGAATGCGGCTCAAGCCCGGCACGCGCTCGGTGGATTCCTGCAAATCGTCGCTGATCAGTCCGCCGAGCACCAGCATGGCGCCGTCGGGTACCATCACCCGGGTCGAGAGCGTGCGTTTGTTGGTGATCAGGTCCACGGCCCCGGCAATCGGCGCCAGTGAAGAAACCTCCTGCTCGATCGCGAGCATGATCGTGTCGCCTTCGTTGATGTGCGGCGTGACACTCAACTTGAGCCCAACCTCCTGGCGCTGGATGGTCTGGAAGGGGTTGACCTGCCCTTCGGCGGTCGAAATCCCCTCGGCCTGGAAACTGCCGGTCAAAAACGGCACTTCCTGGCCCACGTTGATGCTGGCCGAATGGTTGTCCATGGTCACGATCGACGGCGTCGACAGCACGTTGGTATTGCCGTCGGTAGCCAGCGCCTGCGCCAGTGCGCCGATTTCAAGCAGCTCGATGCCGAGCAGGCTGGTGGTGCCGCTGACGAAACCCAGGTTCAGTCCCCGGCCCGGCAGCACCGTTGCCGACGACTCGCCGTCACCCGGGCCCAGGCCGGCGCTCAGGTTGAGGATGTTGCGCCCGCCCGACTGGAAGTTCGTGCCACCGAAAAACCCCGAATCGCCGGAGTCGAAAAACTGCCACTGGATGCCGAGATCCTTGCCAGTATCGGCCGCGACCTCGGCAATGATGGCCTCGACCAGCACCTGGGCGCGCCGAATGTCGAGCTGGTCGATGATCGAGCGAATCTCGCGATACACGGCCGGAGGCGCTGAAATCACGACCGAATTGGTTTCCTGGTGCGCCCGAATGCGAACCATCTGCCGGCCTTCGGCAGGTTCGTCGATCAGGCTCTCCAGTACCGGCACCAGGGTTTCGGAATCGGCGTAGCGCAGATATACCACGCGCGCCCCACCCTCGGCGTTCAACGGCGTATCGAGATGACTGACCAGCGTTCGCAGGCGGACCCGCTGCGCGGCATGGCCGCCGAGAATGACGCTGTTGGTGCGCTGATCCGCGGTCGCCAGCGGCCGCTCCGATCCGGAATACACCTGGTTGGCGATATCGGCCACTTCATCGGCGCTGGCGTGGCTCAGGGCCATGATCTCGACGCCGGCTTCGGTCGCCGCATCCAGACGCCGGATCACGGTTTCCAGCCTGCGTACGCCGGCCGCACGATCGCTGATCAACAAGGTGTTGGAGTCGGCGTGCGCGGCAAGGTACGACGATTGCGGCACCAGCGAGCGCAGCATTGGAAGAATCTGCTCGACCTGAACATGCTCCAGGCCGATCAGGCGGGTCACGAAATCCTGGGCGCCAGCCGAATCGGAAGCCGAGCGAGCGCTGAAACGCGCCGTCGAATCGGGGACGATGCGAGTCACCGAACCATCGCTGACCGCCGCGTAGCCGTGCACGGCCAGGATCGACAGAAAAACATCAAAGACGGCCTCGGCGCTCAATTCCTCGCTGGAAACCACGGTAATTCGTCCCGAAACGGCCGGATCGATGACGATGTTGCGGCCGGTGATATCGGCCACGGTGGTGATCAGGGAGCGGATCTCGGCATCCTGGAAATTCAGCAAGTGCTTCTGTTGCTGCGCCATTGCCGCGGCGCAAAAAAAGGCCAGCCAGGCGGCAAGCAGAAATCTGGTGCATTTCATCGGGGCTGTGCTCCGGAAAAGTTGGAAAAATCAGGCGTCAGTACCAATTGCCGGTCGCCGCGCCGAACGGTGATTGCAAGCCCCTGGTCGGGTTGGAACGATTCGAACACCGAGCGTACGTCGGATTGATTATCGACCGGGCGGCCATTGATCGCCAGCACGATGTCGTTGGCATGAAAGCCCAGTTGGGTGAAAATCGCGGCGTCGCGACCGGCGCGCACCCTGAAGCCGCCGCCGGCGACCGGCAGAATCGTAATCCTGCTGGCCATTTCTGCCGGGTCCAGCGAAAACTGCGAAGCCATGCTCCGGATCGAAGCGATGCCGACGCCGCTTGCCAGGGCGCCTTCGGGTTTTTGTCGGGACGGCGGTGCAAGGGTCGCAACCCGGGACTGGCCGCCACCGGGCAGTTCCAGCGCTTCGCGGCGGCCGTCGCGGAGCATGACCACGCGGCGCGCTTCGATCGAGACGACGACCGCCTCGCCCGGCACTTCGTCATCGACCCGGTAAACGCCTTCGTTGCCCTGGGCGTCAACGATGATCGCGTATCCGCGCTGGCCGGTCACCACGCCTCGCAAGCGCAGCGACAGCGGTGTCGGCGGCAAGGCCTCGGTCAGTCCGTAATCGGTTTCGGACACCGCGCCGAACATGCCCCAGTCGGTCGGCCCGGGGGCTGTCGGTGCGGCCGTTTCGGGCTCAATGACAATCGGATCGAAATCGACGTTGACGCCGTCGACCAGCAAAACCGCGAGGCGCAACAGCAGCCAGGCACAGATGATGGCGAGCAGCCAGACAGCTGCTTTTGCAAATTGTTCGGGACCCACCCGCTTTTCCAGGGTCATTGCACAGGCTCACGCGACGATTTCAACGGCGGAAAAGGTTAGCACAGGCCGGCTGCAGCCGAATCATCGCCGGCCGCCACCGCCACCGCGCCGACCCGAGCCACCGCGCCGCTGGCGCTGACCATCACGGCCGGGTGGCGCCGGCTTTGGCGGTTCGGCACGCTCCAGCTTCGGCAGATCCTCTGCGTGGTGGCTTTCCAGCGGTATCGATTGATCGATATAGGTTTCGATTTCCGGAAGATAAAAGGCGTAGTCCTCGCAGGCAAAACTGATTGCCTCGCCGCTGGCGCCCAGGCGTGCGGTACGGCCGATGCGGTGAACGTAGTCAGCCGCGTCCTGGGGCAAGTCGAAATTGATGACGTGACTGACATCGGGGATGTGCAGACCGCGTGCGGCCACATCGGTGGCCACCAGGATTCGCAGGTCGCCGGCATGGAATTTTTCCAGCAACCGCTGGCGCTTGTTCTGCGGTACCGATCCGGCCAGCATGGCCGCGTCGAAGCCATTGCCGCGCAAGGTCCGGTCGACGCGGTCGGCGGCGCGGCGGGTGTTGACGAAAACAATCACGTGGCCGTCGTCCATATCGCGAATCAGCTTGACCAGGAGCGGCATCTTTTCCTGGTTGGACGGGTAATAAACGGTCTGTCGGACCCGCTCGGTGGTCTTGTGGTCCTCGTCGATGCGGATGGTTTCGGCATCCTTCATGTGCTCGTAGGCCAATTCGGTCACCTTGAACGGGAAGGTTGCCGAAAACATCAGACACTGGCGCTCATCCACCGACGGCATGGCGCGAAACAGGTAGCGGATATCGCCGATGAATCCGAGATCGAACATCCGGTCGGCCTCGTCGAGCACCGCGATCCGGATCTGCTTGAGGCCGAATACGCCCTGTTTGAAGAAATCGATGACGCGACCGGGCGTTCCGATCAGCACATCGACGCCGGCGGCCAGGTTGTCGCGCTGCTTCTGATAATCCACGCCGCCGTAGGCCAGGCCGAATTTCAGCCCGGTATGCTTGCCCAGCAACTCCGCGTCGCGATGAATCTGGATCGCCAGCTCGCGTGTCGGTGCAATGACGATCGAGCGCGGATGGTGGCCGGCCTGCCCGGCGTTCGGGTCGTCGAGCAGCTTTTTGAAAATGGCCAGCAGAAAAGCCGCTGTCTTTCCGGTGCCGGTGCGCGCCTGGCCTGCCACATCACGACCGGCCAGTACGATTGGAAGCGTATCGGCCTGGATTGGGGTACAAAATTCAAAGCCGGCATCGCGCAATCCCTGGCGCACCGTTTCGGGCAACTCGAAGCGATCGAAAACGACGTCGCTGAGTACGGTTTCGGTTTGCGAGCGGGGGCTTTCGCCGATGGATTGTTTCGTTTCTTCCGTGGTTTCGATATTGGTCACAAATTAGTCAACTTGGTTCTGGGTGGGCCCACAACGGAAATTGCAACCGCGGCGGGAAGATCTGCTTGAAATTGGAATTGGCCGACCGGATATTGCAAGTACAACACAACCGCCCGGGCTGATTTGCGATATTCTAGCATTCTTTAAAGATTGCAAGCCCGCGCGTCCTGCGCCGGTCTCACCACCCAGCAAACGCTCAAACTTCAAGGAGAATCCAGCCGTGTCCGACAATATCACACATGTATCCGATGCATCGTTCGAACAGGAAGTCATCCAGTCGGACGGCCCCGTGCTGGTCGACTACTGGGCCGAATGGTGCGGCCCGTGCAAGATGATCGAGCCGTTGCTGCACGACCTGGCCGACGAATACCAGGGCAAGCTTAAAATCGCCAAGGTCAACATCGACGAGAATCAGCAGATCACCAGCCAGTTCAAGATTCGCGGCATTCCCACGCTGATGATCTTCAACGACGGCAAGGTCCAGGGCATGAAGGTCGGCGCAGTTACCAAGGGTGCGCTCAAGGAATTCATTGAGCAGCACGTCTGATTTCCGACCGCAAGTCCGTCCAGCGCCGCAGACTGGACGGATCTCTTCGATGGTGCTAAACTTAACGAATCCTGTGTGGGCAGCCGCCCGCGATCAGCAACACGATCAGCAATACTAGATTCCCTCATTTCGGGGCAAACTGGAATGCATTCCCGCTCGTCCAAGCGAGCCTGGCGCGTATCAACGCGCGCACCAATCGGTGCGCGACACACCGATTTATTCTGGATGAATTCAAGGCATATCATTCGATGAACCTCACTGACTTAAAGAAAAGGTCCGTCCAGGACCTGATTGAAATGGCCACCGAACTCGGCATCGAGAACATCGGCCGCTCCCGCAAGCAAGACGTCATCTTCGCCATCCTCAAAGCCCGCGCACGCAAAAAAGAGCCGGTCTACGGCGACGGTGTGCTGGAAATTCTGCAGGACGGCTTTGGCTTTCTGAGATCCTCGGAGGCCTCCTACATGGCCGGCCCCGACGATATTTATGTCTCGCCCAGCCAGATTCGTCGATTCAACCTTCGAACCGGCGACATGATTTCCGGAAAAATCCGGCCACCCAAGGATTCCGAGCGGTATTTCGCGCTGCTGAAAGTCGAGGACATCAACTACCACAAGCCCGAGGCGAGCAAGAACAAGATTTTGTTCGAGAATCTGACGCCCGAGTTTCCGCGCGAACAGTTCCTGCTCGAACGCGGCAACGGGTCCACCGAAGACATCACCGGGCGCATCATCGACATGATCGCACCGATCGGCAAAGGCCAGCGCGGCCTGATCGTCTCGCCGCCCAAGGCCGGCAAGACCATGCTGCTGCAGAACGTGGCGCAGAGCATCGCCGCCAACCACCCCGAGTGCTACCTGATCGTCCTGCTCATCGACGAACGCCCAGAGGAAGTGACGGAAATGTCCCGCTCGGTGCGCGGCGAGGTGGTGTCCTCCACCTTCGACGAACCGGCCAGCCGCCATGTACAGGTGGCCGAAATGGTCATCGAGAAGGCCAAACGCC
>JAVVET010000002.1:81201-106389 GCA_032251235.1 Wenzhouxiangellaceae bacterium | reverse complement strand
GAGCATGGTTTTCAGATGCCGACCCAGCCGGTCAAGCGTGAAATCGAAATACCCGAATCCATCACCGTTGGCGATTTGGCCAAGTTGATGGCGGTCAAGGCCGGTGAATTGATCAAGGCCCTGATGAACATGGGTTCGATGGTCACCATCAACCAGCCGCTCGACCAGGAAACCGCGATGCTGGTTGCCGAAGAACTCGGCCACCAGGCGCGTCCGTCCGAAGCCGAGGATCTTGAAAGCCAGCTGGTTCAGCAGTCCGAAGAAGCGGGCGATGAAGTCACCCGGCCGCCGGTGGTTACCGTCATGGGCCACGTCGATCACGGCAAGACCTCGCTGCTCGATCACATCCGGCGCTCGAAGGTTGCGGCCGGCGAAAGCGGCGGCATCACCCAGCACATCGGTGCCTACCACGTCGAGACCGACAACGGCGTGGTGACCTTCCTGGATACACCGGGGCACGCGGCGTTTACATCGATGCGTGCCCGCGGTGCGCAGGCCACCGATATCGTCATTCTGGTCGTGGCCGCCGATGACGGCGTCATGCCGCAGACCAAGGAGGCGATTCAGCATGCCCGGGCCGCCGGCGTGCCGCTGATCGTTGCGATCAACAAAATCGACAAGCCCGATGCGGATATGGATCGGGTCAAAAACGAGCTTTCGGCCGAGGAAGTGGTGCCGGAAGAGTGGGGCGGACAGGAAATCTTCGTGCCGGTTTCGGCGATCACCGGCGAAGGCATCGATTTGCTGCTCGAAGCGGTGTTGCTGCAATCGGAAGTCATGGAACTCAAGGCGGTACCGACGCGTCGTTGCCGTGGTGTCGTGGTCGAGTCGTCACTGGATCGCGGTCGCGGCCCGGTGGCCACCGTGCTGGTGCAGGACGGTACGCTTCGTCGCGGCGACATGGTGCTGGCCGGCGAGCAATTCGGCCGCGTGCGCGCGATGTTCGACGAGGCCGGCAAGGCCGTCGACGAGGCCGGGCCGTCGATTCCCGTTGAAGTTCTCGGGCTTTCCGGCGTACCCAACGCCGGCGACGACGTCATGGTGTTGGCCGACGAGCGCAAGGCGCGCGAAGCGGCCGAGTCGCGCAAGTCCCATTCCCGCGAAGGGCGACTGGCCGAACGCCAGGCCGCCAAGCTGCAAAATCTTTTCGACCAGATGGGCGAGGACGGCGCGCCGACCGGCGAGCAGCAAAGCGTCAACCTGGTCATCAAGGCCGATGTACAGGGTTCGGCCGAGGCCTTGCGTGAATCGCTGGTCAAGCTGTCCAACGACGAAGTCAAGGTCAACGTCATTTCTTCGGGCGTCGGCGGCATTACCGAATCCGATGCCGCGCTGGCCCAGGCGTCCAACGCGATCATCATCGGCTTCAACGTTCGAGCAGATGCAACGGCGCGCAAGATGATTGCCGAGGGCGGGCTCGATCTCAATTATTACAGCATCATCTACGAGGCCATCGACGACGTCAAAAAGGCCATTTCGGGCTTGCTGGGAACCGAGGTCAAGGAGCAGATCCTTGGTCTGGCCGAGGTCAGGGACGTGTTTCGTTCCTCGAAGCTCGGCGCCATTGCCGGCTGCCTGGTCACCGAAGGCGTGGTCAAGCGCGACAACCCGATTCGAGTGCTGCGTGACAACGTCGTCGTATTCGAAGGCGAGCTTGAGTCGCTGCGGCGCTTCAAGGACGACGTCAAGGAGGTCCAGGCCGGTACCGAGTGCGGCATCAGCGTGAAACAGTACAACGACGTCAAGCCGGGCGACCAGATCGAATGCTTCGAGCGTTACGAAGTCGCGCGGACGCTGGAATTCTGAAGGCCGATGCATGAATAATCGATCGGACCGTGTCGCGGGCCTGCTTCGGCGTGAAATCGCCGACATTTTGCGCAGCGATATCCAGCCGGAGTTGCCGTCGCTGATCAGCCTGACCGATGTCGAAGTCTCGCGCGACCTGGCTTATGCGCGGGTTTTTGTCTCGGTGCTCGAGATCGAGAAGGCCCCTGAGGTCATGAAGGAGCTTGCCGCGGCCAACGCCGCGATCCGGCATGAACTGGCTCGGCGCGTGCACCTGCGCATCGTTCCGTCACTGAAGTTCCTGCACGACACTTCGAGTGAATCCGGACAGAGAATCGAACAGCTGCTGGCCGCGGCCAGAAAGCCCAAAGCCTGACCGGAAATTCCGGCCGTCCTGCAACAAACCCATGGTCTTGTCCGGTACAAACTGTTGCCGGCTGATCGTGGTGTTTTCGCGACAAGCATCTATCATCCGATATGAGCACGAAACCGACTCAAAGCGCTGCAGCAACTTCCGGCGGCATCCTGTTGCTGGACAAGCCGCTTGGATTGACCTCGAATGCCGCGCTCGGTCGTGCCAAGCGTGTTCTGGGCATCCGCAAGGCCGGTCATACCGGCGCCCTGGATCCGCTGGCCACCGGTCTGCTGCCGCTGTGCTTCGGTCAGGCGACCAAGGTCTCGGGGTTTTTGCTGGATGCCGACAAGGGCTACCTGGCCGAGATCAAGCTGGGTGAAACCACTGCCTCGGGCGATGCCGAAGGCGAGGTGACCGGGGGCAGCGAGGTACCTGAGCTTGGGCGCGAGCAGATCGAACAGGTGCTGGAGCGTTTTCGCGGTCCGATCGAGCAGGTGCCGCCGATGTATTCGGCACTGAAACACCAGGGCAGAAGACTGCACGAACTGGCACGCGCTGGAATCGAGGTCGAGCGCAAGGCGCGCAACATCATGATTTACCGGCTGGATTTACTGGATTTTCAATCGCCGCGGCTTAGCCTTCGGGTCCATTGCAGCAAGGGCACCTATATTCGATCGCTGGCCATGGACATCGGCCAGGCGCTGGGCTGCGGCGCGCACCTGGTGGGGCTTCGACGCGAATTCAGCGGCCCGTTCGCGCTGAAACATGCGATTTCGCTGGAAGCACTGGAACAAATGGATTCCGAGCAGGCTCGAAGCTTGCTGCTGCCGCCGGATGCAGCGCTTCCCGAGACCCCGTCGGTTGAATTGCAGCCTGCCCAGGGCGTCGATATCGGGCATGGCAAGGTGGTCGATTCAGACCAGCCGGCAGCCGAGCTGGTGCGCATCTATTGCGAAAAGCAGTTCCTGGGGCTGGGTTCGATCGATGCGCTCGGCCGGCTGCGCTCACGGCGTCTTTTTCTCGACTGATCCTGGTCCGATCCGCCGGATTCCTTCATGCGCCCGCGCAACTTCCCACGCTCTGCATCCGTAGGCATTTCCGCAGTCAGGCCCTTGATCGCCAGACGCCCTGTTCACACAGCCTGACGACGCCTCGCGAGCAGCGGGCGGTGAACAAGGCAGCCTGACGGGTTACGCGAATCATTCGCGCGACCCGTTAGTCATTATTAATGCCTAGGCATCATTGATGGCGACCAGTTCGGGCGGCTGACAGAACTGGGAATAAAGCTGCCCGATGATGGCCTCGATGCCGTCGTTGGCGAGATCATAGTAAATCGTCTGCTGGTCCCGCCGGGTACTGACCATGCCGCGATTGCGCAGCACCGCAAGGTGTTGTGAAAGTGCGGACTGGGACAATGGCAAATGCCGGTTGATGTTCGACACCGACATTTCGCCCTCCAGCAGGTGACATAAAATCATCAGGCGGTGGGGGTTGGCCATCATTTTCAGGAATTGTGCTGCATCATCAGCGTGTCTGGCCATCTCGGGAACAGTCATTCCGTTGAGCTGGGAGCTATTTTTGGGGGTGAGATTCATAACTTTCATCAATACTATTATCGTGTGAATTCTTGACAATTGCCAGTTTTTTTTTGACCATGGTCAAGATTGATCGTTCCGGCGTGGTGTTTAAAAGCGCAGAAACTCGGCAGAAGGTACACTAATCAACCAATTTCTGCCTGCCTGAATATTGCCATGAGTCAAACTGCAGAACAAGTGTCCAGCCAGATTTCGGCCGACCAGCCCCTTCGTTTCGTGACCGCAGCCAGCCTGTTCGACGGGCACGATGCGGCCATCAACATCATGCGCCGCCTGATCCAGGGGGAAGGCTGCGAGGTGGTCCACCTGGGTCACAATCGGGCCGTCAGGGATATCGTCGATGCCGCCATCCAGGAGGATGCCGACGGTATTGCGGTCAGCTCCTACCAGGGCGGCCACAATGAATTCTTTCGCTATATGGTCGACATGCTGGCAGAGCGCGGCGCCGGCCACATTCGGGTCTTCGGCGGCGGCGGCGGCACGATTACGCCCGAGGAGATCCAGGGCCTGCACGAATACGGCGTTGAGCGGATCTATCACCCCGACGACGGCATGAAGATGGGCCTCAAGGACATGATCCACGACCTGGTCGAGCGTACTCGCCGGGCGCGCGAGGGCCGACCCGCCGGGCAGTTTCGTTTCCCTACGACCGGCTCGATGCTCGCGCCGATGGAAATTGGCGAGGCGCTTTCGGCGATCGAGGGCAAGACCCTGACCGAACACCAGTTCGCCCAATTGCAAAAGCGCGTCGAATCGGCCGATGCCCACCGGGATGTTCCCGTGGTGGGCCTGACCGGTACCGGCGGAGCCGGCAAATCGTCGGTCACCGATGAGTTGATCAACCGCTTCCTGCAGTATTTTCCGGACATGAAGATTGCCGTGCTGGCCGTCGACCCAACCCGCAGAAGAACCGGCGGTGCGCTTTTGGGCGACCGGATCCGGCTCAATACGCTGCGCTCGGAACAGGTCTTCATGCGCTCGATGGCAACGCGGCGCGAACACCTGGCCACCAGCGAAGTGCTCAAGCAGTGCATCGAATACCTGCGCGCCTCGGGTTTCGGGCTGGTGCTGGTCGAGACGGCCGGCATTGGCCAGGCCGACACTGAAATCGTCGATCTGGTCGATTTCCCGGTGTACGTCATGACCTCCGATTACGGCGCGGCCAGCCAGCTCGAAAAAATCGACATGCTCGATTTTGCCGAAATGGTGATTTTGAACAAGTACGAAAAACGCGGCGCCGAAGACGCGTTGCGCGACATCCGCAAGCAGTGGAAGCGCAACCGCCTGGCGTTCGAACTGGATAACGACCAGGTGCCGGTGTATCCAACCATCGCCAGCCAGTTCAACGACCCGGGTGTTACCTGGATGTTCATCAACCTGTGCCGCCTGCTGCACGAAAAGCTGGAACTGGACCCGCAGCGCTGGGGCCTTGCGCTCGAGGGCCAGGCCCGCGAACCGCGCGCCACGGCGTTGATTCCGGGCAAGCGCCAGCGCTACCTGGCAGAAATCGCCGAACAGGGCAGGGCCGTCAACGCCCGGATCGAGACCCAGGCAGAAATTGCGCGCGCCGCGCAAAGCCTTTTCAATGCGCTAAAGGAACTGGCCGACCCGGCGCTGCCGGCTCCGGTTCAGCCATTTGCCGAGCCCGGCAGCCGCGACGGTCTGGAGGCGGCCATGGCGCCGGCCGTGGTTCAATTGCGCCAGACCTACAACGACAAGCTCGAGCTACTCGACAGGGACAGCCTCAGGCTGCTGTCGGGCTGGCCGGAAAAACGTGAAAGTATCACCGCTGAAACCTATAGCTACAGCGTGCGCGGCAAGGAAATTACCGGCAACAACTACCGCAAATCGCTGTCCGGCAGCAACATCCCCAAGATCGCCGCGGCGCGCTATCGCGACTGGGGCGACCTGCTCGAATACCTGGGCAAGGAAAACCTGCCCGGAGAGTATCCCTACACCGGCGGGGTCTACCCCTATCGCCGCACCGGCGAGGACCCGACCCGCATGTTTGCCGGCGAGGGTACGCCCGAACGCACCAACCGCCGCTTCCATTACCTGTCGGCCGGTTCCGACGTGGCCCGGTTGTCGACCGCGTTCGATTCGGTCACGCTGTACGGCGAGGATCCCGACGAACGGCCCGATATCTACGGCAAGGTCGGTAATTCCGGGGTTTCGATCGCAACGCTCGACGACATGAAAAAGCTCTACTCGGGCTTTGACCTGTGCGCGCCGACGACATCGGTGTCGATGACCATCAATGGCCCGGCGCCGATGATCCTGGCGATGTTCATGAACACCGCGATCGATCAGCAGGTCGAGAAGTACCTGGAGCAACACCAGCGCCTCGATGAAATCGATGCGCTCAAGTCGCGGCGCTTCGGCCCGGGAGAAGCACCCGAATACGCCGGCGGCCTGCCCGAAGGCAACACCGGTCTGGGCTTGAGGATGCTGGGCATTACCGGCGACGAATTGCTCGATGCCGAAACCTACGCCGAAATCAAGGCCCGGACCATAAACGCCGTGCGCGGCACGGTACAGGCCGATATTCTCAAAGAAGACCAGGCGCAGAACACCTGCATTTTCTCGACCGAATTCGCGCTGCACATGATGGGCGACATCCAGCAGTATTTCATCGACAACAAGGTGCGCAATTTCTATTCGGTCTCGATTTCGGGCTACCACATCGCCGAGGCCGGCGCCAACCCGATCAGCCAGCTGGCGTTCACGCTGTCCAATGGATTCACCATCGTTGAGTATTATCTGGCGCGCGGCATGCAAATCGACGATTTCGCGCCCAACCTGTCGTTCTTCTTTTCCAATGGCATGGATCCGGAATACGCCGTCATCGGACGCGTCGCGCGGCGCATCTGGGCGCGCGCCATGCGCGAGCGCTACGGCGCCAACAAGCGCAGCCAGATGTTGAAATACCACATCCAGACCTCGGGGCGATCGCTGCATGCCCAGGAGATCCAGTTCAACGACATTCGCACGACGCTGCAGGCGCTGTACGCGCTGTTCGACAACTGCAACAGCCTGCATACCAACGCCTACGACGAGGCGATCACGACCCCGACCGAGGAATCGGTTCGCCGCGCGGTCGCGATTCAGCTGATCATCGCCCAGGAATTGGGACTGAACATGTGCGAAAACCCGTGGAGCGGCAGTTTCATCATCGAGCAACTGACCGATCTGCTCGAAGAAGCCGTGTATTCCGAATTCGAGGCCATTTCCGAGCGCGGCGGGGTTCTTGGGGCGATGGACAGCATGTATCAGCGCGGCAAGATCCAGGATGAATCGCTGTACTACGAAAGCAAAAAACACGACGGCAGCCTGCCGATCATCGGCGTGAACACCTTCAAGCCAGGCAAGGGCGAAGAGGAAGACCTGCCGGAAATCGAGTTGATTCGTTCGACCCCGGATGAGAAAGACGACCAGATCAAGAACCTGCGCCGCTTCCAGCAAGCCCGCAATCCAGGAGGTCCGGATGCGCTGAAAGACCTGCAGGACACGGCCCGCGCGCGCAACAATACCTTTGCCGCGCTGATCGAGGCGGTCAAGTATCATTCACTGGGACAGATTTCGCATGCGCTGTACGAAGTTGGCGGCGAGTATCGAAGGAACATGTAGTCGGCCTGGCATCGGCTCGGAAATCGATTCAAGGTTGATCCGGTTGTGCAAATGACCCTGGCAGCCTGTCGGACTTAACGCTGATTGACTGTTTATGTATTGCCGCGGAAAAGCCGGATTGGGCCGGATTTCCCGCTCTTTATCGTTAACCAGGCTCACTATTCGCCTCAAAAGATCGAAAAATCTGACTCCAACCGGCTTTCCCTCAGCGAAGATCGGTCAAGTCCGACAGGCTGCTAGCTGCAGGTGTACCCATGCCTTACAAAAAAAACGAGGATCTTCCCGAGTCGGTCACCGACAAACTGCCCGACCGGGCCCAGACCATTTATCGCAAGGCCTTCAATTCGGCCTGGGATGAATATGCCGACCCGTCGGATCGGCGCGGTGACTCAAGCCGCGAACAGATCGCCCACCGGGTGGCCTGGAGTGCGGTCAAGAAGGAGTACGAAAAAGGCTCGAACGGGCGCTGGGTGCGGAAGTCGGACTAAGCGTTGGCCTGGGTTCTCGGGCCGGGACGCCAAGGGCATTTTTGCCCGCTTGCCGCAATTGGCGGATCCGCTTTCAGTTTTTGGCTTTCAGGAAAAGCAAGCGCATACCGGACCGGCACCGGACACGGTCATTGACCTGCGACAGGCAGCCTGATTCCACCGAATGAATTTCGGCGTGGTGGTCTTTTTCTTAGTGCGGCCGATGGCCGTCGCCGACCAAACATGCCTTCCAGCCGCGGACTCGAGTGGCAGCACGCGGCGCGCGGGCGGCTATCAGTCAGGCAACAAAGTCGCTTGCAGGCCGCGATCGGCGAGCAATGATAAAAATCCGGGAAGGGCCTCGAGCGTGACTGCCGGCCGGTTGTGGCGATTGCGCCCGTCGTGCATCAGGATGATATCGCCGGCCTCGACCCGGCCCAGGCGCGCCGAGATTTGCGATGCTTTGGCCGCGGGCCCCCAATCGACGGCGCTTCTGGACCATAGCGCCACACGCTGGCCGGCAGCTGCCGCGGCCGCCCGCATGGCGGGCCGCAATCGGCCGTATGGCGGGCGGAACCATCGCGGCGCCCGGCCGCTCAGCAATGCCAGCTCGTCGCCGGCGCGGCGCACCTGCATGGACGCCGACTTCGAGGATTGCAGCCATGCATGACGATGGGTCCAGCCGTGGCTTTCGACCGCATGGCCTTCGTCGAGCATGCGCCGGATGATCTCGGGATATTCCACGGCCAGGCTGGCGATGACAAAAAAGGTCGCCGGAACACGGGACCCTGCCAACAGATCGAGCAGGCGGGGCGTGAAGCGCGGGTCCGGTCCGTCGTCGAAGGTCAAGGCGATCGCCATTTGGCCAGACTGAAGTCGCACAAGCGGTGGTTGGCCGGAATGTTTCAGTTCGCCGGCAGATGTGGGCTTTTGCTGTTCCGGGTGGTTCGTCATCAGCCTTGACCGTGGCGCGGTCGAAAATTTTCGAGCAGTTGTTTACGCGAGAGCCAGAATTGACAGGGCTGCAGTCGACCCGGGGTGCGCCGGGAGGCCGATGGGTTGAACGCAAACAGCAGGATGCGGAAATACAGGCTCAGCCATCTGCAGCGCCAGCTGTCGGGCATAGGCTCGGCTTCGAAACCGACGCGACGACCGTGAGGGGGAATCCAGGTAATGCCGTGGAATCCGGCAATCCGGCCCATTTCGGGGTCCTCGTCGACTGCCTCGGCGAGTCTGCCCAGGGCTTCGATCATCAGCCGGGCAAATATGAAACTGCTGCTTCGGCCGCTGCGCTGCGCGCGAGCCAGTCCACGATTGTTGACATGCAGCACGCCGACCCGATCGCCGGGGCGTAATTGCAAGCCATCCTCAAATTCGTGCGTGGCGCCGCCGTAGCGGGTCTGCTGTACATACAACAACGGCCCGACCGGCTTCAGGCCCTTGAACTTATGATAAAAATACTCGATTCCCTGCAGCAGGGCATTGGTTGGAAACCATAAAATTCGTTTCACGAGAGGCTTTTCCTTGGCGCTCGCTCGATCAGTTCGTTGCATAAAACCGAGGCGATTTGTTCGGCGCCGTTGCGCTTGCCAAGATTCCAGGCCCGGCTTTTGACCTGTGCCAGCTTCAGTGGGTCCTCGAGCCAGTTCTTCAAAGGCTCGATCAGCGTGTCGGCGTCGAATCGATCGCCCACTCGATGATGCTTGAGGTAATCGACATTGAAGCGCTCCTGGCCGCCCAGGCAACTGACCGCAAAAAATGGCCGGCCGCAGGCCAGGGCTTCGGAAACGCTCAAGCCGCCGGGCTTGCCGACGACGACATCGGCGGCGCTGACCAGCGTGGGCATGTTCGCGTTATCGCAAAAAACGTGTATCCGCTCGGAATGATGTCCGGTCAAGACGCTCAGTTCGCGGCTGTCATGGCGAAGCCCGGAGGCTGCCACCAGGATTTCGCAGTCCAGTTCAGCCTTCGAAATCAGCTTCAGGGTCTCCAGCGCACCGATCCCGTAGCCACCGCCGGTGACCAGCACGACCCGGCGGTCCGCATCGATGCCGAGGCGGGTGCGCGCTACCGCCTGGTCATGCGGACGCCGGAAGCCTTTCATCAGTGGAATGCCGGTGACCGAAACCGTGCGCTTGGCGTTCGGCGCCAACAGTCCGGCGGCCATCGAGTCGGTGGCAATGCAATAGTGGCTCATCGAAGAATCGCGCCAGAACGGATGAACGCCGTAGTCGGTCAGCACCGCGATCGTCGGCAGATCATCGAGATCGAGCGCCGGCAGTAGTGAGGCCGGCATCATTTGTGTGGCAACGATGGCATCCGGCATCCTGCGTTGCAGACGTCGTTTGAGGCGCTTGACCAGCATGCGGTGCATCCACAGCACCAGGCCGCGCCGCACTACGTTGGAGCTTACCGGCGCGTCACTGGCGAACGAACCGAGCAGGTTCAATAGCAGAACCTGGTCGAGGCTTTCGCCGCGTGCCGGAAATCCGTTGCGGCCAGGAAACCACTCCCGGATGATGTCACTGCAGATCTGCGACATCGGCCGGGGCATCTCCGGGCGCCGCAGAAACGCGCGCCAAGCGGCGCGATCCAGGCGATGCAGGTGGTCATAAAGCTCCGGTTCGTGAGTGACCAGCGACAGGTAACCGGCCTTGATCGCGCCGGCCACGGTGTCGTTCATCAGCGACCAGAAATCGATGGTTTCGATTTCGATACCCGGACCCTGCTCGCGCAGTGCTTCTTCAACGGCCTCGGCGGCCCGGATATGCCCATAGCCGAGGGTAGAGCTCAAAATCACAACACGCATCGGGTACCACCTCCCCAGAATGTTCTGGTGGGCGCAATGGCCTGCCGCGCCCGGAAATTTAATGCGAAATGTTCAGATGCTCAAACGCTTAAAGCATGTCTCCAGCGGGGGTCGGCCGCACAGTTTCCAGACCGGGATCGTCGATTTCGAGTCGACAGGCCAAGACGCTGTCGACAGCATTTCCGATGCTTCTCCCGGGTGCTGGATCCGCCAGGATCCCCGCTTCGATCAAGTATATACTTGATAACTAATATGACATATAAACTCGAACAAGGTGACGTTTTTTACTTTCCTGACTAGCGTCGTGCCTCAGTGATCCTGATCGTTCATGCCGGTTCAGGAATTCGAGTGAGTTCCAGAGGCAGGATCGGGCCGGCATCGATCGCTGAAGGCCTCGCCACGCGTCGAGCTGAGCCGATCGATGCCGGCCCGATTCGGTGTCGAAGGCACAAACTGGGGTGTTGCTGAGACACGACGCTAATCAGGTTTACTTTTACCGTCCGAAGGTCGAGGCGGAAAGCGCAACGGACGTTCAGCGCTTTTATCCCGTCTTGTTCGCTATCTTTTGCATCGCGAGGGGCCGTCAGGCCTTGGGGCTGCGGCGTTTTGGAACCGAGTGCACCGGAAGCGTACTCGCCTGTCATGTGAGAAGATGCGCGAGCGAACGGAACGCCGCAGACGCGGGCCTGGTGGCGCCACAGTAGGCAGGGCCGTGAATAAGGCAGGTTAAGGCGATGCATGCATGAAAATCACGCTTCTGGGAACGCGCGGCTACATCGAGTCGCGGAAGCGGCGCCACCGGTATTTCACCTCGGCGCTGATTGCCTTTCGCGGCCGGCGCGTGATGATTGATTGTGGGCTGGGCTGGGAAAAGCGCTGGGATTCGATTGATCCGGAAGCCATCGTTATCACGCATGCCCATCCCGACCACGCTTTTGCACTCCAGCGGGCCGAGCCGCCTTGCCTGGTCCACGCAGTGCCGAAGACCTGGGAAGGCATGCAGGACTTCGCCGTGCCCGGCCCGATGCGCCGCGAACTGACGCCGCGCAAGCCCGAAACAATTGCCGGGATCGATTTCGAGGCCTTTCCGGTCATCCATTCGACCCGGGCGCCGGCGGTTGGGTATCGGATAACGGCCGGCCGGGTCGCGGTCTTCTACGTCCCGGACGTGGTCTGGATTCACGACCGCGATGAAGCGCTGAAAGATGTGCGCGTGTATATCGGTGACGGCGCAACCATCCATCGAAACATGGTGCGAAAGGACCGCAAAAGCGGCGAGTTGATCGGCCATGCGACGATTGCCCAGCAGCTGACCTGGTGCCGCAAAGAGGGTGTGCCTGGCATGATCGTGACCCATTGCGGCAGCGATATCGTCGGCGGCGACGAGCGTCGCGTGGGCGCCGAGCTGCGAAAGCTGGCAAAAGAGCGTGGCGTGGCGGTCGAAATCGCACACGACGGGCAGGAAAAAGTGTTGCGGTAAAGGATCAACCGTCCAGACAGCACTTGCTCGATCAGATAACATCGCGGCCGATGGCTGCCAAATTCTCTTTGCCCAAGTGGCCGACCCTGTACCTGGAACGCGAGTTCGACGGCACGGTCTGCGGCGTCGATGAGGCCGGCTGCGCGCCGCTGGCCGGCCCCGTGGTGGCCGCTGCAGTAATGCTGGGCCAGGACACCAAGCCCAGGCAATTGCGCGGGCTGACCGACTCCAAGTTGCTGGACGCGCCGCAAAGGGCCCGGTTTTTCGAAATCATTCAGCGCATTGCGCAGGTCGGTGTCGGCATGGCCTCGGTACAGGAAATCGACCGGCTCAATATTTATCATGCCGACCGGCTGGCCATGCAGCGGGCCGTGGCGCAGCTGGATCCGGTTCCTGGCTTGGCCCTGGTCGACGGCCGCGACGCACCTGTGCTGCAGTGCCCGACCCGGGCCCTGGTCAAGGGCGACCGGCGCTCGCTATCGATCGCCGCGGCCTCGGTGGTGGCCAAGGTGGTCCGCGACCGGTTGATGCACAAACTGGCCGAACGCTTTCCCGACTACGGATGGCAGACGAATGTGGGTTACGGCACCGATGCGCACTATCTGGGCCTGTTGCGCAAGGGGCCGACCGAACACCACCGCCGAAGCTTTGCGCCGCTGAACACGATCTTCAGCCCCGATGGCCCGAATATATCGAGGTTCAGCTTCAAATCGGTCGATCGGCTGCAGCTCGACGGCCTGGAACTGCTGCTGCTGCGCCAGGATCTGCACGCGATCTTCGACGCTGCCGGCCATCACCTTGGGGTATTGCGGAAAATGCGCAGCGGCTGGACCCTGCACGCCATCGGCTACGGTAATGATGGCGTGCCGCAGCACGGCAGCGGTCCGCTGGCGGCCTTCCACGGCGAAAACCTCGATGGACCCGAGCGCCGGATGCTGCTGGCCTTATTTGCGCAACGCAAAACCGGCGCTTGAACCGGATTGCAGCGCGGCTTTTGATGCACAAACTCACAATTTCCTCTTTTTTTTGTGATTTACAACGTGCTAAGATTGATTCGGAGCTTTGAAAGTCGGTTTTGAAAGTCGAAGGGGTGGAGGCTCGGGAAGCGAGATCGCCACTTCGCTGTTTGCAACGGGTGTAAAGGCGAATCGATGAGCCACCCGTAGTGGATTGATTTGCAGGAGGCAGCCTGCATGAGTCTACGGTCGCCCAATCGGACAGTCGCGCGCTTGCGGCAGTTTGCGCGTTATTGGCGTCCGGTGGCGCTGTCCATGATCGTCATCCTGTCGGGTCTGCTCGTCTATGTCCTGATCTTCGAAGACTTCTCCGAAGTTTTCCCGGGCAACCGGGAAGACCCTGCATCGGCCCTGTCCGACGCCGCTGAAGCTGAACTTTCCAGCACCGAATCCGTCATCAGCGTTGCCGGGCGCCAGACCCAGTCTTCCGAGCCAGCGGATCGCGATGCATTGCCCGACCGGGACCCGGTTTCCGACGTCGTTATCGTGGCCACGCCCGCGACCACAGACTCCGAAGATGATGCTTTGGCCGGCGCGGAACAAGAGACGCGCGCATCCAGCGATCAGGGAGAAAACGAACCGGAAAAGCCTGAACTGTCGATCGCCGGTGCGGTGCTCGACGACCGGGGCAGCCTGCTGCCCGGTGTGACGGTCCAAGCCCACCCGGCGGGGGCGCCGGGTCAATCGCGAAGTCCGGCAGCTTCGTCCGGTACCGCGCTGAGGCAGGTCACCGACCAACTCGGCAGCTTCGTTTTCGAACCGCTGCACGATGGCGAGTACCAGTTGAGCGTCGATGATACCGAGGCATTTCACGGCACCGTTGTGCGGGTCCGTGCCGGCGTGGCGAATGCCGAACTACGGGTCCAAAGAATTCGGGAAGTGCGCGTCTATGGCCAGATTGTCGACGAGATGGGCGTAGCGCTGGAAAACGTTCGCGTGCGCGATCTCGGAGGCAAACCGGCCCCACTCTCGGATGCCGAAGGCTCCTATGAAATCATCGTCGCGCCGGTCAGGGCCGGCCAGGCCCCGGTGCTGGAATTCCAGCTCCCGGGCTACCGTTCGCAGCGCCGCCCGGTGGAGGCAATTGTCGGCTCGGACGCCGACGCGGTGCGCCTGGATGTGGAGATGGAACCGACCGGTGAGCAGGTCGAAGTGCTGGGTCACGTTTCCGGACCCAGTGGAGAACCGGTCAGCGATGTGGAGGTATGGCTCAGTTCCGCCGATCCGCGCAATTATCTCAGCACCGTAAGCAACGAGGGCGGCGAGTACCGGTTCGAAGGGGTCGAGATGGGCCAGGCCTATCGGCTGGGTGTCGAACCCGGTGTCAAGTACCGCAAATACATCTCGGAGGCCTTTGCCGTGGGTCCTGGCAATACCGCCCACGATGTGCGCCTGGAAACGGCTGGCCATGGCAGTCTTTCGGGTCGCCTGATCGACCCCGAAGGTCGCGGACTGGGTCATTTCACGGTCTGGCTGAGAAGCCAGGATTCGGCCGGCCAGGCGCCGATTCCGGTGTCCAGCGACAGCAACGGAAACTTCGAAGTCGACCAGGTGCCGATCGGCACGCTGCGCCTGGAATCCACATCCCAGCCGCGGCTGCAGGCCGGCGGCATCGAACTGCAGCCGGGCCAGGCCCGCTACCTGGAAGTGCCGCTGGACTGGGGTGAGCGCTGGTTGTTCGGAAAAGTAGTGGACGGCAATGGCGAACCGCTTGCAGGTGCCCAGGTCACGCTTCAGTGGTCCGGCCAGCACAATGAAATCACCAGTTCGTCGCATCGTCGGGCGGCAACCGACCTGGCGGGGTTTTTCACCTTCTCCAACCTGGGCGCGCCGGACTACAGCGTCACAGTCCAGGCGCCGGGCTTCGAGACCCTGCGACGCAATTATGCGCCCGGCGACACAGACCTTGAAATCGCATTGCAATCCACGGCCATGGCGGGAGGCGGTCGATGAAACGTCATTTGGTACCGGCTTGTCTTGCGAGCGTGCTGGGCTGTTTGGCCTGGCTGAGCCTGGGTCTGGTCCCGATTCAGGCACGGGCGGCGACCGAGCTTGAAGTCACGACCAGCGCTGATGCAGGAGCCGGCTCGCTGCGCTGGGCGCTGGAACAGGCGCAACAAGCCGGCGGGCCGTGGCGCATTGATTTTGGCGACAACCAGGGCCTGTTCAGCGATCCCCGGACCATTGAACTGGAAAGCCCGCTACCGCAGATTCGCGGACAGGTGACCATCGACGGTTTCATCGACCATCGCCTCTGGACGGCCTACGGCGCCACCATCAGTGCCGGCGGCAAGCATCGAATTTTCGAGATCGCGCCCGGCGGCGTACTGCACCTGGTCGGCATCACACTCACCGGCGGGTTCGCGAGCCGGGGCGGTGCCGTTCTCAACCGCGGGCGGCTGATCGTCGAAGGCGTGACCCTGATCGAAAACCGAGCCCGGGAACACGGCGGCGCAATCGTCAATCTCGGCGGCGTGGTGTTCGTCATCAATTCCAGCATTGCCGACGGTGAGGCGAAGCGGGGCGGAGCCATCGCCAACCTGGATGGTGTCCTGACGATGACCCACGCAACGCTTTATCGCAACAAGGCCGAAATCGGCTTGGCGATCTTCAGCCGCGGCACACTGGGGCTGGCCAACTCCATTCTCTGGGGTGACGAAGTCCAAGCCGGTGGCCAGTGCGTCAACACCGGCGAACTGCTTTATTCGGTCGCCAACCTGTTCGTCGACAACAGCGAGGGCTGCGGCAAGCCGCTTGTTCAGGCCGATCCAAAGATCGGCCGCCTCGGCTACTACAACGGCCCGACCCCGGTGTTCGACATCGGCGGCGATAGTGCGGCACTGAACCTGGCCGACGGCAAATTTGCAATCGGTCACAACGGTGAGCGCCTGGATTGGGACCAGCGCGGCAACGGCGATCCGCGCTTTGTCGCCGGCTGGGCCGATATCGGCGCCTTTGAACGCCAGTCGCAATTGCCCGACGAGTACCTGGTCGATACGATCGAGGACACCGGCTTGCGCGGCTGCACCGCCACCGGCATGGCCAACTGTCCGCTGCGGGCGGCGGTAGAGCTTGCGCTGGCCGGTCGCGAGCCGGCGCCGATCCGTTTCAGCCCGCGAGTATTCAGTGAACCACAGACCCTGGAGCTTCGTGAGCTTCCCGTTGATATCGACCGCAGAGCGCTGGATTTCGATGCCGGAGGCGCGGCTTCGGTCACCATCGTCATTCCGGTCGATCTGCCCTGGCGCGGCCGAAACGGTGTTCGTTTCGAAATCGATCCGCAACCGCCGGGTCAAAGTCGATGACCCCGACGCGCTCCCGTGATTGCCACCAGGCGATGAGGCCGGGCGATGCCGGGTCGGACCTGATTGGGGACAGCATGCCGGTGCGACAGCTCAAGCTGGCCATCGCCAAGATGGCGCGAACCGATCTGCCGGTCATGCTCACCGGCGAAACCGGTACCGGAAAGGAACTGGTCGCACGCATGCTGCACGATCAGTCCCCGCGGGCAGACGGTCCGTTCGTGGCGGTCAACTGCCCGGCCGTGCCGCCGGATTTGTTCCAGGCAGAAGTGTTTGGCTACGAAAAGGGCGCGTTCACCGGTGCCGACAGGCATAACGATGGCCGTATCGATGCCGCTCGCGGCGGCACGCTGTTTCTCGATGAAATCGGCGACCTGCCGATGGACATGCAGGCAGTATTGCTGCGATTCCTGCAGGAGGGCACGTTCGAACGCCTGGGCAGCGTGAAGCTGATCCAGGCCGATGTGCGCATCCTGGCCGCCACCCATATCGACCTGAAAAAAGCCGTGGCTGCCGGCCGATTCCGCGAGGACTTGTTCTACCGGCTCAATGCCTTGCACCTGCACGTCCCGCCGTTGCGCGACCGTGGCAGCGACAAGATTCTGCTGGCCGAGCATTTTGTCGAGGAATGCTCTGCCAAACTCGGCTTGTCCCCGCACTGCTTGAGCGCCGATGCACGAAGCTGCCTGATGGAGCACGACTGGCCCGGCAACGTGCGCGAGTTGCGCAACCGTATTTTTCAAGCCCTGGTGCTCTGCGAAAGCCGCAAACTTACCGCTGAAGACCTGGGCCTTGCTGCGGCGCCGGCGTCTGCTTCCAGGCCCCCAAAAAGCCCCACAACGCTGAGAGCCTTTCGGCAGGAAGCCGAGCGCCAGGCCATTCAAAGTGCACTGAGGGCAAGCGGTGGCTGCGTCAAAAAAGCCGCCCAGCGTCTGGGCATTTCTCGGACACATCTTTATCGTCTGCTCGAATCTCAGCGGATGTCTCAAGATTGAGTCGTCCGCCAAATGTGATGACAACGGCAGAGGCCGCTGGCTCGTTTGCCGAGCGCCCGCGTGCCGGTGTCCTCAAGGCTGCTGGCCAAGTGGGCGCCGGTCCGGGCCAAATCGTCACCCACTAGCCATAGTCACCAGTCAAATGCACCAGTCACATCATGCGTACGATACCGAAGCCATTGATGCGGACAAATTCTTCCTGCCCTCCCTTGCGCCAGCCGGCTGGCTTGTCGGTGCATTAAAAAGAAGGGGCGCCGCTGGGGCGCCCCTTCTTCTCCTTTGTTTGTTGACTTGATTGGTTTTCCTGCTTTTCAAGAAACGGTGAAGTGTCTCCACCGTTTCCTTATGCAGGCCCTATTTGGTGGCGGGCACTGCCCTGGCGGGCAACAGCTTGATGAAACTGCTGCTACCGTCGTCGGCGGGCACCACTTTGACGCCGTTGCCATTTGCGCTGCTGCAAGCCCTTGAGCTTCCGGCCGGGCCGGGCAGCGGGCTGATACCATCGAAGATATCGGTTGCTTCATCCAGTTCGCGGTTGTGACAGTTGTTCGGATCGAAGTCGTCAACCAGGCATTCGCCGGACGTTTCATCGAACTGACCGCCATTATTGAAGCAGTCGACCCTGGCAATGTAGCCGCTCAGGTCTTCGGCATCCGCTTCACAAGCCGCGTTGGCGCCGGTGAACAAGTCGCTGACGCTGGTGCCGGCGCAATCCGCTCCACCACCGCTGACGATGCAGTTCAAGGCCATGGCGGTGAGTTGACGGGCCAGTTGCCGCTGCTGGAAGCCTTCGATGCTGACGCACATGGCCTCGACTGCCGAGGACATGTTGCCGACCTCGGTGTTGTCGATCGTCTGTCCGCAGATTTGCAGCGGACCGCCGGCATCGATTACCGTCTGGGTCAGGTTGGACGAACGCCGTTTTTCGGTGCCGGCATGCGTGCCCCAGAAGCCGGGCGTGCGGCAGATTTCCTCGACTGGCGGCGGAACCGCACAAGTAGCGGTATCTTCATCCCTGACGGTATTGGGCAGGTCAAAGTCGGCCAGCGAGCACACGGCCTCGGCGGTATTGGTGATGCCGGGTACATCATCGGCAACGACCGGGCGACTGGCATTCAGTGTTGTCGAGTCACCGGCTGCCAGGAACACCGCTTCATCGGTGAAGCCGGCTTCGGGGTCGTTGACCAGGCAGTTCAGATCAGCGTTACCGGTGTTGGCCACGGTGATCACCCAGTCGATGGTTCCACCGATTTCGACCGGATCAGGACGGCAGACCTTGGTCACATCCACATCGGGGGCAACCAGATCGACCGAGTGATCGTCGGTCGCGGTCAGCGTCACCGAGTTGACTCCGCCGGTTACGTTACAGGTCAGCGTGACTTCGTTGACCAGCGGGTTGGCGTCGGTGGCAAGCGCGGTGCGTGATTCGTTGATCACCGTGTCGCCCATGGGCAATGTCGCGCCCGGACCAAAGATCTGGCCGAAAGTCGGGTCGTCGAATGCCGAGCAGTCTTCCAGCACCATGCCGCTGAGGTTGCTCAGCGTGAACGTGAAGTCCTCCGGATCGCCCACTTTGGCGAGGTCGGGACCCTGTTTGTCGACATCGATACCGACACAGACCAGGTTGGCCGGGTCATCATCGGTCACGACCGTTCCATCATCCACGGACGTTCCCGCCACGTTGGCCAGGTTGTTGAATAGCCCGCCGCTATTACAGCGTTCGGCAACCGAAAGGGCCGGGATCATACCCGAGTCCAGTACAACCGAAGTGCCGGCCGCCAAGTCGGCGATCGCTGCATCGACGATACCGAGTTCCGGATCATTGATCACGACGTTCGTCAGATCCGCGGTCCCGGTATTGGTGACGGTCAGGCGGTACATGGCACCGCTCGGGAATTCGGCAATCGGTGCGCTGGCCGCATCGTTGGCATCGAACCAGTCCACGCCGTTGAGGCTGATTTCCTTGAGTAGCTCGATATCGGGCACGGTGACGAGTTGAATGATTGCGCTGCCGGCCGCCTCACCGGCAATCGGCGATCCACCGTCGATTTCGCAGCTGCCGTTGGCTTCGGCCGCGGGCGTCAGTCGCAACGGCGTGCCGTCGGTCCCGCGGTCGTTGACGATGACATTGAAATTGATCGTGCACCCTTCCTGGTCGAGTGCCTGGGGCGGAAACTCGAAGCGAACCGTGCCCGGACCCAGGTCGACCGGGTTTTCGGTCACAAGCGTGACGCCACAAGTGCCAGGATCTGTAGCCAGGCCGGCAAAAGTGATCGGGATTTCACCACTGGCTGCCCCTGTATCATTGCCGAAGGAACAAGGCACTCGATCGCCGTTATCCGCGCAGGTCAGCGCATAGCGCACGCCGCCCACCGTCAGCGGCAACGAAAGATTGCCGGCGGCCGGATTGACCGTGATCGCCACCGGCTCGCCTTGCGGATAGCCGGTAAACTGGATTGGATCCAATATTGTATTGGGGTCGGTGGAAATGCCGATCGAGCCTCCACAACCGCTTTGAGCTACGGCCTGTGCAGAGAATCCGGCCGTCGCCAGCACCAGGGCCACCCCGGTACACAACCACCTTGCTGGATTTTTGAGAATGGAAATATTCATTTTCGTGCTCCTCAGGTTGATGTCGATGCAGGAAAAAATGCACACAATGGTGCGCATACGTCGACATGCATTTTTCATGCCGATTTATAACGTGTTGAATAAATACGATATTTCTTATAAATACCAAGAAAAAACGAAAAATGTTCCATCGGCGAGACGGTCAGGTCGGCCCTTATTGCAGCGGATTTGACCCAACGCCACCGTGAATGGCCTAAAAGGTGCTGTTCACATGCGGTTGACGGGGGCTGAAATGTGATATATATCACGTTAATGAGACAAAAATCCCGGATATGTTTCGATCGTTCGTTCTTTTTTCTCAACGTACGTCGCTACGCCGATTTTCTGGCCCGTGAACAGGGACATGCGCATCGCGTTAGCGTTGCCGTTGTCCGGCGGGCCGCGGCTTTACCGCGATGACCGCGCTTGTTGCAGGGTCTGGTCGGCGATCCTGGGCCCGACAGCCGGCAAGACGCGATTTTGCTGCTTCCTTCCGCCCGGCCGGCCAGGCATTTGACGTCGCTGTTTCGCGGAACCCTTGATGCATCACTCAACAAATAGTAAACTGTGATACATATCATTCTATCCGGCTTGAATTTCGATGCTCGCCAGCCGAAAAAATTAAGGGATGATGGCAAATTGCGGGGTTTTTGAGGGGTTCTGGTTCGATCTCGCGCGTTCTTTCTTGGAAAGATCGCAGTGAATCCCTCGGGAAAAATTCGAGTAGACAACCAACAACAACCGGAGTAAGCGATGAAAATTCAAATTCAACATCGGGCATACCAGACTCTCGGCACGATCGCGTTGCTGGTCACGGCCGGGTTTTCGACACCAACGCTGGCGCAGACCGGCTGTGCCGGGGCCATTGGCATCGCGACCGACCCGGTTACGATCGGCAACCCGATCGTTTTCACGGAATTTCCGCTTCAGGCGCCGGTCAGCATCTCGGTCAATCCGGCTGCGGGCGCCGGTTCCTTGCCGCTCACGCTCGACAACGTCGACTTCGCATTGACCTGTGCCAATAACCAAAGCGATGTGCCGTGTGTAAACGGAAACGATGTTGGTGCGATTGGCGGCGCGCTTCCGATCACTTTCGTAGGTCTGGCAGCTGATTCCGGCACCTGCGGCGTCAATGTTGTCACCGAAAACCCGGTTGACCTGGGTCAGGGCACGATTCGCTTTGAATTTCCCGCGCAGGCGCTCGACGAGCTTGGATGCACGATCAATTTCGATGTGCTGGTCAACGACAAGGGCGGCGATGACTCACCATTGCAATTGACGCCCGCCGCCGAAACCGCTGGAGAATGTTTGTTCGACGGAGGATCCATCGTTGGCCAGGCAAGCGGCAGCGCCAGCATTTTCCTGCAGACCGTTCCAGGCATCGACCTGCTCAAGGAAATCAGCATCGACGGCGGCACGACCTGGTTCGACGCCAACGATGCGGCCAATGCCCCGTTCGCGGGTTTTCCGAGTGGGGCTGAATACCGCTTGATCGTGACCAACACCGGCACCGCGGATCTTGTCAATCTCGTGGTCAATGATCCGACCCTTGGTGTCGTCGACGAGAATGTCGGCGGCCTTGCGGCCGGCCAGAGCGTGACGCTCGATTCCGGCAATATTGCCGCCCTGAGCGCGCCACTGGTCTGTGATTCGTCCGGTACGTTCGAAAACATTGCTTCGGTGACCGGATCATCGGCCGATGATGGCTCGACTGCCAGCGACAGTGACCCGGCCAACCTGGTCTGCGTCGGCATCGATGTGGAAAAAACGGCCAGCCCATTGAGCAAAGTGGGCGATGTGGTCGACTACCAGATCAGCTTGATCAACCAAAGCGGTGTCGATCTGGACAATTGCCAGGCCGAGGATTCTCTGCTGGCCACTGGTTTTGGCCCGGCAGCGACGCTGCCGGTTGCCGGACTGGTTCTTGATCTGGACCGCGAAGTGCTGGCCGACGATCCCGACCCGCTGGTGAACACCGTCGTGTTGAGCTGTGAAGTCCAGGGGCCGGTCAATACGGTGACGCTCACCGCCACCGCCAGCGCCGAGACCAATCTGTTCCAGCCCTCGGTTTCGGTCAGCAAGACCGGGCCTGAAACCAGCAAGACCGGCGATGCCATCGACTATACGGTGGTCTTGAGCAACACCAGTTCCAGCGACACGCCCGAGACCATCAGCTGCACGGCAACCGATCCGCTCAAGGATGGCGGTGCGCCTTTTGCGATTGCCTTTGGTGTCGACAACGCCGTGAACTACAGCGCCACGCCGCCGGCGGGCGCCAGCGTGACCAATACGGTCTCGGTCGAGTGCTCGGTCGAGAATTTCACGAATATTTTCGGCGCCAGCGACAGCCACACGGTTGAACTTGTGGGCCCGATGATCGACGTGATCAAGACCGGACCGGATTTCGCAGAAGTCGGTGATTCGATTACCTACACGATCGGTTTTACAGCCGGAGGTGATGGCGCGGTTGAGAACTGCATGGGCGTCGATGACGTGCTGGGCGACCTGGGCGCATTCGAGGCCGGGGTGAACAGGACTTTCGACTACGTCGTGCAGCAAAGCGATCCCGATCCGCTGGTCAATATCGCCACCATCACCTGCGATGTGGTCGGCCTCGACAACCAGGTCAGCGATTCGGACACGCATTCGCTCAGCCGGTTCGGCGTGCCCGAAGTGGTGCCGGCGCTCCAGGGGCCATGGCTGCTAATGTTGGCCGCGATGCTGATGTTGACCGCAATGTGGAGAACCTCGCGAAGCTGATGCATTGTCGGTCAAGCAGTAAATTGCGGGCCATCCGTAAACCGGTAAAGCCCGAAAAAACGCGCAGCTTGCGATGGCTACAGCAGCTGTGATCGGGGCATGTTGAAGGGTTGGAGCCCGAGGTGCAGGTCGCGTTTGCATCTCGGGCTTTGCCGAATCGTGAAAATAAAAACTGTTTCGGCAGCTTGCGGAAAACCAGCCTGCTGCGTGCTTCCGTTGCAAAGGCGAATATGTCTCGAGAAGGAGTGGGCAATTCCGGATCCTGGAAATTCTGGTGATCGGACATTCCCAACTGCTTTGACGAACTGGATTCACCGCCAGGCGAGACATCTTTTGCGTGCAAATATCCTGCGAACGTAATCTCAATTCTGAGAATTTATATCTCATTTACACGTTTTACGTCACTTAAAATGATTTAAAATGAGATATGCAGCACATCATTGGCTTTGTGAGTTGAATGGCAACGTGATTGGCGGCCTTATTGCCCCGAGCAATGAGCTGCTGTCTCACTGTTGAGAAATCATGACTGCTGTAATTTCCGTTTATTTCTGTAAATCTCTTATAAAACATAATTTTATATAGTCTGGATCGGTTCTTGCATATTCATGTTGACTACACATGGGACGGTTGATTCGGAAACCGCTCCAATGCCCGATTCGCGGGTGTGGGTATATACAAGCTGTTTAACAGGGCCTTACTTGATTAGGGCCTTTACTGTCTTTTTTAGGAGCAGACGATGAAATTTCCAATGAAAACCCATGCAAGGCAGTTGTGTACCGGGGCGGCCCTGGTGCTGGCGACGGTCGGATTCTCTGCACAGGCCGTAGCTCAAAGCGGTTGTGGAGGCTCGATCGGCATTTCCACCGACCCCAATACAATATTGGATCCAATCCAGTTTACCGGCTATCCGCAAGGCGAGCCGGTGGCGATCACGGTCAATCCGGCCGCCGGCAATCTTTCGTTGCCGCTGACGGTGGGCGGCGTGCGCTATGCGCTGACCTGCGCGGATAACGGCGATCGAGTGCCTTGTTCCTTCGGCAATGATACAGGGGCAGCCAGTGGTGAAATCCCGATCACTTTTGCCGGCCTGGCTACAGATCCTGGAACCTGCGGTGTAACCGCTATCACCGAAAACTCAGCCCTCCTCGGCCCGGGCACGCTGGAGTTTGATTTCCCGGCACAAGCACTCGACCAGGAAGGGTGCACCATCAATTTCAATGTCATCGTCAACGACCGCGGAACCGACGGCACGCCGTTGCGGCTGACGCCCGCGGCCGAAGCAAACGGCATCTGCGAAGTCGACGGTGGATCGCCGATTGCCGGTGATGCGGCCGGTAGCGCGATTATTCGTCTTGTCACCGTGCCCGATATCGAGCTGCTCAAGCAGATCAGCACCGACGGCGGCACGACCTGGTTCGACGCCGATGATGCGGCCAACGCGCCATACGCGGAATTCCCAAGCGGTGCCGAGTATCGCCTGCTGGTGAGCAACACCGGCACGGCCGATCTTGTCGATGTGACTGTCAATGATTCGACGCTGGGCATCACCGATGTCAATATCGGCGACCTGGCCGTAGGTCAGAGTGTGACGCTGGATTCCGGGGACATCACTGCGCTGAGCCAGGCCCAGGTTTGTGATTCGGGCGGAACCTACGAAAATCTCGCCATGGTGACAGGCACTTCCGCCGACGATGGCTCAAGCGTTACTGATGATGACCCGGCCAACCTGGTCTGTGTCGGCATCGGTCTGGAAAAGACCGCCGACGATATCGGCAAGGTCGGCGACGTGGTCGACTACCGGATCAGCCTGATCAACAACAGCGGTTTTGATCTCAACAACTGCACGGCCACCGATACGCTGCTTGACACTGGTTTCACCAACCAGGTCTTGCCGGTTGCCGGCGAAGTGCTGAACCTCAGTCGCGCCGTGCAGGGCAGCGATCCGGATCCGCTGATCAACCAGGCAAGCCTGAATTGCGAGGTCGTCGGACCGGTCAACAGCGTGAACCTCGTTGCCACCGACAGCGCAGAGACCGATCTGTTCCAGCCCTCGGTTTCGGTCAGCAAGACCGGCCCGGAACTGGCCAAGGCCGGTGATATCGTGACCTACACGGTGACGCTGGAAAACACCAGTTCCATGGACACGCCGGATGCGATCAGTTGCAGCGCAAACGACTCGCTCGCGGGCACCATCGAAGGCTTCGGTTTCGGTGCAAACAGCTACGAGTACACCATCCCGGCCGGTGCAACCGGCTCGATCGTCAATACCGTAACGGTAGAATGCGGCGTGGCGGAATTCACGAATGTATTCGGTGCCAGCGCCAGCCATACGGTGGATCTGTTCACGGCCGATGCTTCCGTTTCGAAGACCGGACCCGAGCAGGCCA
>JAVVET010000002.1:0-81101 GCA_032251235.1 Wenzhouxiangellaceae bacterium | reverse complement strand
CGGCCACGGTCAACTGTGATGCTCAAGGATTCAGCAACGGCATCAGCGTCAGCGACTCGCACACCGTGGATCTGTTCACGGCCGATGCTTCCGTTTCGAAGACCGGACCCGAGCAGGCCAAGGCCGGCGACGCGATCATCTACACGATCGAAGTCACCGACCTGAGTTCGGACAACGCGCCGCCGCTGGTCTGCACCGTGACCGACCCGCTGCTCGGACTCACCGACGTGCCGATTTCGGTTGGGACCAACAGCTTCGACTTCACGATTCCGGGTGATGCAAGCGGCTCGATCGTGAACACGGCCACGGTCAACTGTGATGCTCAAGGATTCAGCAACGGCATCAGCGTCAGCGATTCACACACCATAGAGTTGATCACGCCGGCGGTTTCGATGACCAAGTCCTGTCAGCCTGATCCGGTCCTGGTCGGTGGCACCATCGAGTGGTCGATTACGGTCACCAACGACGGTAATGCCGCCCTTGATTGCCTGGTCAACGACCCGACAGCAGATCTCGTTGATGAGGCCGTCGTGCTTCAGGCCGGCCAGTCCGAAACGCTCACCGCCAGCCGCATCGTCGAAAGCGGCGACGTTCCGTTGATCTTGAACACTGCCGATGCGACCTGTGATGTGACCGGCTTCCCTAACCAGGTGTCTGCAGATGCATCGACGACCTGCGAAGTGCAACCGGTGGGCGAGGAAGTCTGCCGTACACCGGGCTTCTGGGGCACGCATGCCGGCGACGACAAGCGTCGCTCGACGGACCTGACACAATTGGTCATCGATGCCGGTGGCGGATCGCTTCCGATCTGTGGCGGAATCATCGATAACACCGATGTGGGCAACCCGAACTCTGCGATCGAGGCCATGTGCGTGCGCATCGAAGGTGAGCTGCAACGGCAACTGGCGCGTCAGCTGACTGCCATGTCGCTGAACTGCATCGTCAGCGGTGGTGGAGCGGATTGTTCCGGCATCAGTGTCGAAGATCTGTTTGCCGAAGCCAACGCTGCTTGTGCCGCCAATGACGTCCAGTTGGGATACTTCATCGATCGGGTCGATTGCTTCAACAACGGTGGCCAGTTCGACGAAAGTACCGAGCAATGCGTTATCGACGAGTTCAACAACTGCCATAACCGCGAACTGGATGAGTCGACCGACATCTTTGATGGCGTCAGTCCGCTTCCGGGACCGGCCGGCAGTGCACGAGCCTGCTCGGCAGCCAACGGTAACGGCATCAAAGTCGTTCCCGCCTTTTAGGCCAGGCTGGGCGGGGTGCTGGCTGTGCCCCGCCTTTTACCACCGGCCTTTTACAGCAGGCCTTTTATAGCAAGTGGCAACAAGGTCAATGCGGGGCGTCGTCCATCGGCGCCCCGCATTTTTTCAGAGAATCACGACAAGAGGCTCTCTCCATGTTTCGCAAAAAATTTCAGATCCTGTTTTCATCGGTGATGCTTGCGGCAGGCATGGCAGCCGTACAGGCGGCAACGCTGACCGTGACCAATCTCGAAAATGGCGGTGATGGCTCACTGCGACACGCCATCGGAATCGCCGCGCCTGGCGACACGATCGAGTTTCAGCCCGGCCTCGCAGGCACCATCGTCCTTCAATCGGCGCTGCCGTTGCTGGACCAGAACATCCGCATCATCGGCCCCGGGCCGGCAACCATTAGCGTGAGTGGCAATGCAGAGCAGCCGGAGCAGCCGCCCATACGCGTATTCGAGATCGAGTCGGGCGCCGAGGTCGAAATTTCCGGCCTGACCATTACCAACGGCAGAGGCGATTTCGGCGGTGGCGGCATCAGCAACAGGGGCCGCCTGACGCTGAGCGACTGCATCGTCAGCAACAATGCGGCCGAGGCTTTTTCTGCCGGCGGTGGCATCGATAATTTTGGCGGGACGCTGTTGGTCGATCGCTGTGTGATCACCGGCAATTTTGCCGATACCGGTGGCGGCATCGCCAACGATGGCGGCGCGGTCAGCATTACCGACAGCACGATCTTTGCCAATCATTCGGAATTTTTGGGTGGCGGCATCGACAGCATCGGCGATCTGTTTATCGAACGCTCCGCGGTGTTTAACAATTCATCGGAATTCGGTGGCGGCATCGGAAACGGTGACGTGCTGATGCTGCTCAACAGCACCGTTTCGGGTAATACTGCGCTTGAAACCAGCGGCGGCATCGATAACTTCGGCGGCAGCGTGGACCTGGTGCACAGCACCGTGGCGTCGAACCAGGCCGCTGTTGGTGGCGGTGGGCTCTGGACCAACGGCCTGGTGACGGCCAAGAACAGCCTGGTCGTCGGCAGCGCCGACAGTGGTGGTAATTGTGCGGCCATCGACGGCGGTGTCGTGGACTCGGCCGGCGTCAACCTGGATACCGATGGTTCCTGCGGCAATTTTCAGACCGTGACCAGCCTGGAACTGGCGCTGGAAGCGTTGGCCGACAATGGCGGTCCCACCGAGACACACGCCTTGCAGGTCAACAGTGTCGCTGTTGACGCGGCTTCGGACTGCACCGGGATTGATGGGTTGACGGTTGTCGGTCAGGATCAGCGCGGCATCGCGAGACCGCAAGGCAGCTTCTGTGATATCGGCGCTTTTGAACTCGCAGACGGCGACTTGATTTTTGCCGACGGCTTCGAGTCCGGTTGAAGAATCCGTGGCGATGGCTTTCGGGTTACTGTCCGCACTCGTGTCTTGATGGCGTTACGGTCGGAGGTGGGCACAGTGCATTTGGGGTGGCGGCCTTGACCGACATCGAGCCGGTGAGCGCGGTGCGGGATATCAACCAGTAGGGAGTTGATGGGTTTTGATCAGCCGATAAAGCTGTGCGCGCGAGATGGCCAGATGCAGCGCCGCCGTTTCGATGCAGCCTCCGCTGGCCTGCAGCGCATTCTGGATGGCCTTGCGTTCGGCGGCGTGCCGGCATGCCTTTAGCGTTGGCAGCGACTCTTCATCGCCGGAACCAGCTTCCGGCTCAATACCAAGGTCCAGGTCACCGGCAGTGATTTCCCGATTTTCGCAGAGTACCAGTGCCTGCAGGATCCGGTTGCGCAATTCCCTCACATTGCCGGGCCAGTCGTGCTCCATCACCCGCTGTCGCGCGTCTGCGCTCAAGGTGTGCGGGGACAAGCCGAGTTTGGCAGAGCATTCCTCGACAAAATGCTGGGCCAGCAGAATCTTGTCGCTGCCACGGTCCCGCAACGGCGGGACATGCAGGTGCAAGGCATTGAGCCGGTAGAACAAGTCCTCGCGGAATCGGCCGGCAGCCACGGCTTTTTTCAGGTCGATATGGGTGGCGGCCAGGATGCGCACATCGGCCTGGATCAGCTTCACGCTGCCCAGGCGTTCGAACGTGCCCTCCTGCAGGAATCGCAGCAATACTGCCTGCATGTCCATCGGCAGGTCGCCGATTTCATCGAGAAACAGCGTGCCGCCGCGAGCGGCATCGATACGGCCATCGTTATGCCTGTCGGCACCGGTGAACGCGCCCTTTTCGTAGCCAAACACTTCTGCCTGGAACAAATCCGGCGGCACGGCCGGGCAGTTCACCGCGACGAACGGACCGCAGGCACGCGAGGACTGATCGTGCAGCATGCGCGCGACCAATTCCTTTCCGGTACCGGTTTCGCCGGTCAGCATGACCGGCAGGTCGGCCTGCGAAATCTTCGCAATGGCCAGCTTGAGCTTTCGGATCGGCATGCTTTCGCCGATCAGGACCCGGCCGCCGTCGACTGGCGTCGCCGGGCTCCCGGGCTTGCGGGGCCTCGTCAGGTTCATTGGTTGCGGCCATGCGGGTCATGATCGATTTCGAATCGAATGCCATTGCGCGCACGCCAGGCCACTTTGGCTGGAATGATGATCGTGACCGCAGCGGCACCGTCACCGTCGAAATCAAGCGATAGATCGTCGGTACCGGCCGGGATTTCGTCGAGAATCAATGTTTGCGGCTGGTCGAAGATCCGCGCATCGAAACGGACCGAGGTGGGGTCGCGAGCCGCTGCGGCCAGTTCCACCGCCGCTCGCAGTGGACAGTTTTGCGTTCCCGTCACCGTACAGGCCCTCAGCCCGTTGTCGAGTAGCGTATCGACCAGGAAAGCCTCCGGAAGCTGGCCCTGTCTCTCAAATGCTCCCAGGTCGGTAAAGCCGGCCGCAAAACGTGGGTCGCCGTTACCGCGCTGATCCCAACGAAGGGTGTTTCCTTCGGCATCCAGGGCGGCCTTTGCAAGACCCATGTTGATCACCGGGCTGTCGCCGCCAAGCGGCATGACCGGGGTCGGGCCGTTGTAGTATCCCAGCGATTCCAGCCCCGGATCGCTGGACAAAATCGGTTTTCCGCAACCTTGCTGATGCCCCTCGATCAGGTTATGGGTGCTCTCCGGGCTCAAGCGGCCTTCGTTGAGGCACTGCTGGCTCGAGGGGTCTCCGGCCAGAATGCTGTTGGCCAGATGCAGTTCAGCGCTGTTCCAGACCGCAGCCCCTTCGGCGGCATGGTTTTCATAAGCCGTGATGTTGATCAGCCGCAGGCTGCCGTCGACGTTGGCCAGGGCACCGCCTAGTTCCGATCGGTTCCAGGCCAGCGTCGAGTTGATCAGGTCGGCCTGGCCGAAGTTGGCGATGGCGCCGCCTGTGGCAGTCGAGCGGTTTTCAAGCAGGCTGACGCCATCCAGCATCAGTCGCCCCTTGTTGAGGATGGCGCCGCCGGCCTCGGCACGGCCGTGACGCAGCGTGATGCCGGCCAGCCGCAAAGTGGCGCCGGGCAGAATCTCGAAAATCCGGACTTTTTCAGCGCCGCTGATGGTCGCGCCGTAGGCTGTCCAGAGATGATTGCTGATAAAACCATCGATCGTGACGTCGCCGGCGATCGGCGGCAGCGGCGTGTTCAGTTCGATGCTGCGCGGACTTGCAAAAAGTCCTTCGCGGTTGCCGAAGCTGATGCGAATCGCCTGATCGGGCTCATCGGCGGCCTGTTGCAGCGCATGACGCAGCGAGCCGGTGCCGGCATCGGCGGCCGTCGTGATCACGAATTCGTGCGGCTCGGCCTGCAGCATCTGCGAGGCGACCAACAACGCAAGCGCCGCAGCAACAATCGGCGCGCGGCGGCTTGCCGAAAATATCGATGTCATCATGTTCATGCTCCTCCCGGCGCTGGCCGGAGTTCAATCAACAGTTCTTCCCCGGAACCCGGTGCCGCCTGCGTTCGCACGGTTTCGTATCCCGGCGCCCGGCAGGTGAGTTGGTAGCTGGACCCGGCGATGTTGGCAAAGCTGAAGTAGCCGCCGGCATCGCTCATCGTTTGTCGTCTCGAACTGCTGCGCACGTCTGGATATTGCCGGCTCCACTGAACGGTCACTCTCGCCTGGGGGACAGGCTTGCCCGATGGGTCCACTACTTGTCCCAGAAGCCAGTCCCGGCCCCAGTCCAGAGGCACTTCGATGTGTCGGCTTTCGGCTGCCGAGAGGGTGATGCCGGAAGCTTCGAGCCGCGGCCAGGAACGGCTCTCGAGCTGTATCGGCCCGGCCGCTACTGTGACCGGCCGAAAATGCCCACCGGCGTCTGTGCGGATGAGCAATGACGTGCCGGGCGATTCGGTATTGCGCAGCCGCATCGAGAAATCGGCCAGCGGCCGGCCGCGTGGATCGGTCAGGATGCCCGATAATTCAGCCTCTCCGCCGGCTTCCAGGGTGATGTCAAGCGCAGTGTCTTGTGGTCCGACTGCAAACAGTTCGGAAACATGGCGCCGGTATTCGCTGGTTTCCGGTTTGACATCAAGACGATAATGCTCACCAATTTCCACGTTGCCGAGCTCGTATTCCCCCATCGGCCCGCTGGTCGTTCGATGGAAGGCTTTCGGCGAGCTTGAGGCCAGTGCCACGCCGGCATCCGCGACCGGTTCGCCGCCAGGTCCGTTGATCCGCCCGAACACTGAAACCTTTTCCAGCGCCGGCGTCAGTACCGCATCGAGCTGCACAAGGTCGAGCTCCCGAGGCGATGCCAGCGGGACTTGCTTGCGCAGCGTGCGGAAGCCTTTGTGGCTGAATTCGAGCACCGGCGTCGTGCCGGGTTTGATCCGTTCGACTTCGATTTCATATTCGCCACCGGCATCGACTTGCCTGGCGACCCGTTCACCCAGCGCCCGGACCCGAGCGTTTTCGAGAATTTCGCCGTCGGCGCTGCTGACCCGTCCAAAAACTACAACCGAACCTTTGCGCTGCAAATGAATATTTGCCGAGTCGACCCCGGCGCGCACGCTCAGGCCGGCTGCGTGGAACATCTCGTTTTCCTCAACCTGCAGCAGGTACTCCCCGCTTGGCATTTCATCGAATGTGAACATGCCCAGCCGGTCGCTCACGGCCTGTCGGCCTGGGCTCGAAGATTCGATTTGTGCGAAAATCGCGATGTTCGGCACTGGCGTTCCCGCATCATCGAGCACCGATCCGGAAATGACCAGCGATGCTGAATGTTCGGCTTCATCCTCGCCGGCGTGCCTGTCCCGCGAAGATCCCTGCATTTTGGCAGCCGCTTCGATGGCGCTTTCGTCGTCCGCCGCAGCGGTCGTCGCGGCGGCACCGTCTTCGGTGACTGAAGGTGCGGTGTCGGACTCGCGCTTCGTATTGCGCGCTTCAGGTTCTGAAGCGAGTCCAGGGGCTTTGATCTCCGCGCTCAGGGCGGCACCGGATGCCTGCACGGAGGATTCGCCGCCCGGGCTCGAAAAAGAGCCCTGCCGGGCCGTGATCAAAATCGCCAGCAAACAGATGGCCAGGATGAAAAGAATCCAGCCTCGCGCAGCCGGTAGGCGAGTCGGCCTGTTTTTGGCCTTTTCTTGAAAAACGGAATTGAAAGCCAAGTGTGGTTCCTCCAGCTTTCGCGCTTAGTCTCGATCTTGCCCGGGGCTGATTTCTTCGACATGCTTCGCGCAGAACCCTCCAACGGCGCATGATCGGGTTGATTTCGTCTCACAGTCCTATTGTAATGGCGGTTGCGTCACAGAACAAGAATACAAGTGATTAATTTATCAACAATTACAGCAAGGCTGGAGCAGACCCGACATGTTCGCTCACAAGTACGCAGTCTTGAGGCTGTGGCCTGAAAAGCCACGACTTCGAACATGTTCGAGATGCCAGGCCATTTCCATTCATCATCTCAAAACAGCGTTCGATGCCGGCTGAATTTGCCGATCACCGTTGTGCCGGCTTGTCAGCTGTTTTTCGCCGGCTCGATTGCATCCGCCAGCCTGAGCGACTCTTGTACAGATTTCTTTAGAATATGATAATGTTTGTACAGAACTTCAGCAAGTGGTTCTTTTTTTTAACCATAAGGAGGATCAGCGATGGCTACCACCACAGACAAGGAACTCCAGGAGCTCAGGGAAGAATTCGCCAGCCTGAAATCCGACATTACCGACATCGGAAAAACCGTTGCCCAGCTTGCGCGCAGCAAAACCAGTGAAGGGCGCGAACGGGTCCGGAATGTCGCCAACCAGTCGCGCGAGCAGGCCCGGGAGACTTGGAGCGCGTTCGAAGCGGAAGTCGAAGAGCGTCCCATGACGAGTCTTGCGATCGCGCTGGGAATCGGCTTTCTGATGGGCAAGCTGCTCGACCGCTGATTCATGCCGAATCATCTTCCAGTTGCGCGGCCGAAATGCTGAGCCGGCTTAAACAGAACCTCGAAACACGAGCGGTAGCGTATGTCGTGCTGCTGCCGCTGGTTTTTTGCGTGGTGGCTTTTCTGGGCGTCGCCTGCTATTTCGCCTTGCGCGAATCGGCGTTTTCTCCGGCCCAGGCCGCTCTGGTCACGGCTGCCGCCGGCATTGTGCTGATGGCGCTGATTTTGCTGGTGACCAAACTTGCCACCCAGCGCAAGGCGCCCCCGGCTCGAGTGCAGGGGTCCGACCCGGGCGAAATGCTGGAACAGTTTTTGCGCGAGCACGCCGACCCGGTTCTGACCGGCTGGGTGCGCAACAATCCGGACAAGGCCGCGATCGCCTCGTTGCTGCTCGGAATTTCGGCCGGCTACAGCGATACCGTGCGGCAGGTTCTGATGGATATGTATGGCCGCTATGTAGAGGCCGAATCGCGGCGACGGGCGCACGACCGCGACCCGGGGTGAACGCGTTTCGCAGGGCGGGCCGGTTTGTGTAAAAATCCCGGTTTGTCTAAAAAATGCCGTCCCGGTTTGTCTAAAAATCCCGTTTGTTTAAAAACCCCGGCTTGTCTAAAAATCATCGCGCCGCCGCGCTCGAGGAACGCGATTTTGCTGCTTTGCATCTGGCCGATTCCAGCCATCCAAAATTCTGAAATTGCATTGCGAGTCTGCCCGCCGTTGCCAGGTGACACGCACCGCTATGGTCTTGGGCTTTTGACGATGCCGGACTTTCAGGCTTTGGCTGGGGCGCCTTGCTGATGTTCAAGCAGATCGTTTCGCCGTTGCTCGACAGCGTTCGGGATTTGTTGCCGATCGTGCTGGTGATCGCGTTCTTTCAATTGCTGGTACTGCGCCAGCCGCTGCCGAATCTTGCCGAGATGTTGATCGGCATGTTGTTCGTGGTCCTGGGTCTTACGCTGTTCGTGCGCGGCCTGGAACTGGGTCTGTTTCCGATCGGCGAGTCGATGGCCTATGCATTCGCAAAAAAAGGCAGCCTGTTCTGGTTGCTGGCGTTTGCATTTGCGCTGGGCTTTGGCACCACGGTTGCAGAACCTGCGCTGATTGCGGTGGCCGCCGAGGCCTCGATGGTTGCCGCACAAGCCGGCATGATCGGGTCCGACGAGACCTCGCTGGCGCGCTACGCCGACGGTCTGCGCCTGACGGTCGCGCTGGCGGTAGGCTTCGCGATCGTGATTGGCGTGTTGCGCATTCTCAGGGGTTGGCCGATCCAGTACCTGATCATCAGCGGATACATTGGCGTGGTCCTGATGACGATGGTGGCGCCCGACGAGATCATCGGCATCGCCTACGATTCGGGCGGCGTGACCACCTCGACGATTACCGTGCCGCTGGTCACCGCGCTGGGTGTCGGCCTGGCCAGCAGCATCCATGGGCGCAACCCGATGATCGACGGCTTCGGGCTGATTGCCTTTGCATCGCTGACGCCGATTATTTTCGTGATGGCCTACGGGATGCTGGTGCAATGATCGATCTCTCGGACATGGTCGACGTGTTCGTTGCCACCTTGCGCGACGTGTTTCCGATCGCGGCGCTGATTTTTGGCTTTCAACTGTTCGTGCTGCGTCGACGGCCGCCGCATCTTGCTCGACTCATGCTGGGTTTCGTGTTCGTGATCGTCGGTCTTGCGCTGTTTCTGCTGGGCCTGGAGCAGGCATTGTTTCCGCTCGGAAAATTGATGGCCGAGCAGCTGACCGATCCGGATTTTATCGCGCTCGGCAAAACCTTCGGCGCCACCGGGCCGGGCTGGATCGATTATCTGTGGGTCTACATCTTCGCGCTCAGCATCGGTTTTGCCACCACCATCGCCGAGCCGGCGCTGATCGCCGTGTCGATCAAGGCGCACGAAGTTTCAGCCGGCGCCGTCAGCGTCTGGGGTTTGCGCGTGGCCGTGGCCATTGGGGTTGCCGTGGGCATTGCCCTGGGCTCGTTCAGGATCATCACCGGCACGCCGTTGCAATATTACATCATCGCCGGTTATATTCTGGTCATCGTTCAAACGATGTTCGCGCCCCGCAACATCGTGGCGCTGGCCTATGACAGCGGCGGGGTCACGACCTCGACGGTGACCGTGCCGCTGGTCACCGCGCTGGGTCTCGGGCTTGCCAGCAATGTGCCGGGACGAAGTCCGATCATGGATGGCTTCGGGCTGATCGCGTTTGCCAGCCTGTTTCCGATCATGGCGGTGACGGGCTACGCCCAGATTGGGCATTATCTCAGGGCTCGTCAAAAGCCTGAATCGAAAGGAGAATGAAATGCATTTCAAACTGATCGTCGCGTTTGTCGAGGATGAGCGAACCGAAAAATTGATGGACACGGCACGTCAGGCCGGCGCCACCGGTGCGACGGTGGTCAACCAGGCGCGCGGCGAGGGCCTGAAAAAAAGCAAGACCTTCTTCGGCCTCAGCCTGGATACCCAGCGCGATATGATCATGTTTTTGGTCGAGGAGCATCTGGCGCGCAAGGTCATGGAGGCGATCAATGCCGAGGCCGAAATGGACGCCAAATCCGGCACCGGCCTGGCTTTTCAGCTGGATGTCGAGGACGTCGTCGGCATCAGCCGACAGGCTGAATACCTGACCGAAACCGTGGAGGAAAACCTGTGACTGAAAAATCCACGACCATTCGCGTGCGCCAGGTCATGCAGTCGAATTTCATGACCATCAGCGGCATGACCACGGTGGCCCAGGCGCTGGAGAAGCTGGCCATCGCCAATGATTCGGCCTTGCTGGTCGAAAAACGTCACGACGACGACGAATACGGCTTGCTGCTGATATCGGATATCGCGCGCCATGTGCTTGCAAAAGACAAGAACCCCGAACGCGTCAATGTCTATGAAATCATGGCCAAGCCGGTGTTGTCGGTTCATCCTGAAATGGATATCAAGTACTGCGCCCGCTTGCTGCAGCGCTTTGACCTGACCCGCGCCCCGGTGCTGGAAAACCAGCTTGCCGTCGGCCTGGTCAGCTTTGAAAACCTGGTTCTCAGGGGCCTGGCGGGCCGCTGAGTTGTAAGCCCGGCTTATTCGTCACTCGATCATCGCGAGGCCTGGGGCCGCCGCAGTAGATCGCGTGGTGAATAATCCGGGGTAAGCGCACGTTGTCTCTCGCGGTGCCCATAGGCAACCCGAAAAAGGAGCATCTGGATGAATGATTCAAACGAGATTCTGGAAGTCGATGTCGCCGTCATTGGCGCCGGCAGCGCCGGCCTGGTGGCATTTCGACAGGCCAGCAAATATGCCGAGCGCGTCGTGTTGATCGAAGGCGGCGACTACGGCACGACCTGCGCGCGGGTCGGCTGCATGCCCAGCAAGCTGTTGATTGCGGCGGCCGAAGCGGCCCATTCGGCGCGACATGCCGAACAGTTCGGCGTACACGCCGAGTCGCTGCGGGTCGACGGCCCGGCGGTGATGGAACGGGTTCGGCGCGAGCGCGATCGATTTGTCGGTTTCGTGCTGGAATCGGTCGAAGGCATCCCGGCCCGGCAGCGCATCCGCGGTATGGCGCGCTTTGTCGACGCCCATACGCTGGCCATCGACGACGGCCCGCGCATCCATGCCGAACGGGTCGTGATTGCAACCGGTTCGCGCCCCCACGTGGTGCCGTTTCTGCGCGACGCAGGCGAGCGCCTGGTGACCAACGACGAGGTCTTCGACTGGCGCGATCTGCCCGAATCAGTGGCTGTGTTCGGGCCCGGCGTCATTGGCCTGGAGCTGGGTCAGGCGCTGGCGCGGCTGGGCGTGCGGGTCCGGATGTTTGGCGTCGGCGGCGCCATCGGCCCGATCCAGGATCCGGAAATTCGCCGCATCGCGCTGGAAACCTTCAATGAAGAGTTCCCACTGGACCCGGACGCCGAGACGACCGGCATCCGCGAAGTTGAACACGGCGTGGAAGTCAGCTTCAAGGATGACAGCGGCAACGAGCAAACCGAGACCTTCGAGAAGCTGCTGGCGGCAACTGGCCGCCGGCCCAACGTCGACGGACTGGGCCTGGAAAATACCGGCCTCGAACTCGACGACAACGGCATGCCGGTTTTCGATCGCCATACGCTGCGCTGCGGCGACAGCTCGATCTTTATCGCCGGGGACGCCAACAACGAGGTGCCGATTCTGCACGAGGCCGCCGACGAGGGCCGGATTGCCGGGGCCAATGCCGGGCGTTATCCGACAGTGCAGGCCGGCCGGCGCCGAACGCCACTGTCGATCGTGTTCACCGACCCGCAGATTGCCACGGTCGGCTTGACCATCCAGCAGACCGATGAACGCTGCCGCGGTCGCTTCGCGATCGGCTCGGTGGATTTTTCCGGCCAGGGCCGCAGTCGCGTCATGGGCCGGAATCGCGGCCTGTTGCGGGTATACGGCGAGCACGGCAGTGGCCGTTTCATGGGCGCTGAAATGTTCGGCCCGGCCGCCGAGCACATCGGCCACTTGCTGGCCTGGTCGGCGCAGCAGCGCCTGGATGTCGATGAAATGCTGGACATGCCGTTCTATCACCCGGTCATCGAAGAAGGGCTGCGTACCGCGTTGCGCGACTTGCACGACCAGCTCCTGCTGGGACCCGAGTTACCTGCTGATGAATGCATGGACTGCGGTCCGGGAACCTGATTGAACATCCGGCCCGGTTTTCGGGCCGGTTTTTCGGGCTTGTGCTACTCGACAATTTCCCAGCTGCCATCCGCCCGGCGGCATGCCACTTCCTGCGTTTGCACGGTTTCGCCGCGGTGTTCGCTGGTAAACGTGAATTCGCGGCAAGGGCCTTTGCCCGGCTCGTGAAAAGTATCGCGCGGCGTCACGCGGTAGCTGCGGCCGGTGTCCGGATTGGTCCACCTCGAAGTCTCCCCGGTGGGGTTGTGCTCCAGTGCACGCGAGGTATGACGGCGGTCTTCGCGATCCATCCGGAAACCGACCTCGTGGCCAACGATGGTGCCGAGCAGGCCGCCGATGATGGTGGCCTCGGTACCGCCGGCAATTGAGCCTGCGGCCGTGCCGATGGCAGCGCCGGTCAGGGCGCCGGTTTCGCGTTGCGTGCTGCAGCCTTGCAACAGCGCGATCGATATCAGGATCAAAACGATGATTGGCGGTCGCTTCATGATGTCCTCCTGTAGCAATGGGCCTTGAATGCGGGTATTCATCCATAGAACTGGCATCGTTCACGTTGATTTCAATGCCTGACGGGGTTCTGATGGCCAGGCTGCGGCTTGCCGGCCAGGCCACGGTTATCGAGTCATCGAGCTTCAGCTCGCCGGGGGCGGGCGCAACCCCGGCTTATGAACCTTAAAGCACGCCCTGGGCCAGCATTGCATCGGCCAGGCGCACAAACCCTGCGATGTTGGCGCCTTTCTGGTAGTTGACGGGCTGGTCGGGTCCGATTCGACCGTGCTCCAGGCAGCGCGCATGGATGGAGCGCATGATTTTCGACAGCTGCCGGTCCACCTCCTGTTTTTCCCAGGGAATATGCTGGGCATTTTGGGTGCGCTCCAGGCTGGAAACCGCCACGCCGCCGGCGTTGACGGCCTTGCCGGGTGCAAACCAGGTGCTCTTGCTGTTCTGAAAACACTCGATGGCATCGCTGGTGCACGGCATGTTGGCGCCTTCGGCGACGATGCGGCAGCCGTTGTTGACCAGCATTTCGGCCTCGGGGCCGTCGATCTCGTTTTCGATTGCGCAGGGCAGGGCAATGTCGCAGGCCACGCCCCAGGGTTTTTGGCCGGCATGAAAGTCCCAGCCGTTTTCGTCGGCAAAATGTTCCAGGCTTTCGTGGCGCGCCGTCTTGAGCCGGTGCAGCGACTGCAACTGCTCCTCACCGAGCCCGTTCGGGTGATGGACAAAGCCATTTGAATCGGACATCGCGATGACGCGGGCGCCGAGCTCCAGGGCTTTTTCGGCCGCGTAGCGGGCGACGTTGCCGGCACCCGAAATGACCACTTTCTGTCCCTCGAAATCCTGGTTGCGCTCGGACAGCATATGGCCGACAAAATAGATGGCGCCATAGCCGGTGGCTTCGATGCGCAATTCCGATCCGCCAAACGAGACCCCCTTGCCGGTCAGGGCGCCGACGAACTGGTGGGTGAGGCGGCGGTATTGTCCGAACAGGTATCCGATTTCGCGGGGGCCGACGCCGATATCGCCGGCCGGCACATCGCGGTCCGGGCCGATATAGGGATACATCGAGCTCATCAAGGCCTGGCAAAAGCGCATGATTTCCAGGTCGCTTTTGTTCTTTGGATTGAAGTTGGCGCCACCCTTGGCCCCACCGATCGGCAAGCCGGTCAAGGCATTCTTGAAGCATTGTTCAAAGCCCAGGAACTTGAGCGTCGATTCGTTCAGATTCGCATTCAGCCTCAGCCCGCCCTTGTATGGGCCGACGGCATTGTTGAACTGCACGCGCCAGGCGCGGTTGACCCGGGTATTGCCGCGGTCGTCAAGCCAGCAGATCCGAAAGGACACGACTCGATCCGGCTCGGTCATGCGCTCCAGCAAAAGAGCGGCCTGGTAGTGTTCGTTCTCGGCGATGAACGGCACCACGTCGCGCGCCACTTCGCGCACCGCCTGGTGGAATTCACGTTCGCCCGGATTGCGTTTTTCCAACCCGGCCATGAAGCCCTCGAGATCGTTGCAATCAGCACCCGAAAAACGTTTTGCATCGTTTGGCATCGTCTTAAATCCTCCGAATTTCGTCCCTCTATTTCTAATGCAGTCGGGATGATGGCCGGCAGTTTCAAGCGCGGTGCGGGACTGGCCGTTAGTCGCACGAGTTACGGTTGTGATGTACTGGGCCGGTTGGAGCAGGTCGATACGACCATCGCCGAGGCCGGCGGCTTCAACCGCAGCTACACCGAGCGCAGCACCTTTGACCAGTTCGGGCGGGCATTCCAGCAGTTCGACGCCGCCGGCGGCGATCGTGGCACGCCCCTGGTCTGAGGCGCCCGGGGTTGACCCGGCTGCGCGAAGCGCGCAGCCGACCGTGGTGAGTTGGCCCCGATGGGGAGCCTCCGGCGCGGCTTTCCCAAGTACGGCGTCAAGGCGTGACGCTTCACGGGACCCTGTTGGCCCTGGCCGTCGTTGAAAATTTGCTAAGCTGAACCCAGGAAAATCATTCGTTCAGGCAGCCGGAAATTTGCCGCTTGCCTGCGTCTTCATCAAGGCGGCTTCGGAATCGTGGTTAGAGGCAATTTTGGTGCATGATCCGGAGCCTCGCCTGGAGATTTTTCAACTGCGGAGATTGGCGATGGATCAATCGGGTCGTAATCACGCGCCGCCGCCGGGCGGCCAGGGAGCGGGCTGGCTGATCGGGATCGGCGTCGTCTCGATTCTGCTGGGGGCCGTGGCCTTGGTGTTTCCCTGGTGGGCCTCGCTGGGCATCGAACTCGCCGTCGGCATCTTTTTGGTCGTTGTGGGCGCGCTGGAGCTGGTTCGGGTTTTTTCCAATCGCCCGGAATCCGGTTCCGGATGGAACGTTTTGTTTGGCCTTCTCGCCGTTGCCGCCGGCTTGCTGCTGCTGTTCTACCCGCTGCAGGGCGTGATCACGCTGACACTGGTGCTGACATTCTTTTTTCTCATCGGCGGCACGCTCAAGACCGTGTCGGCCTTTTATGTCAAGCCGGCGCCAGGCTGGGGCTGGATGCTGGCCTCGGGCTTGGTCTCTCTCGTGCTCGGCGTAATCGTGCTGATCGCCTTGCCCGGCTCGGCGTTCTGGATATTCGGCATCCTGTTCGGGATCGACCTGATATTTTTCGGTGCGGCCCAAACCGCCTTTGGGCTGGGCCTGCGCCGGCTGCAGGCAATCGACGTGGAACGCTTTTGAAGCCTGTCACGCGCATCGATGACGAGAACTGTGTGCAGCGGCTGGAAGAAACCATGGCTTCGATCGATTGCGCCAGGCGGTCGCTTTGAATGTTCTGGATCAGCCGATTAAGGTAGCGATAACCCAGGCAGCAATAACCACCGGGTCTGCGGGAGGCAGGGATGGCGCTGGAAGCCTATATCACGATCGCGATTATCGTTGCCGCCGTGGTCCTGTTTGCCACCGAGCGGTTTCCGCCCGACCTGGTCGCGATATCGGCGATGGTGCTGCTGGCGCTGACCGGCGTGCTGACGCCCGCCGAGGCGTTGATGGGCTTTTCCAACACCGCCACGGTCACGGTGGCGGCGATGTTCGTGCTCAGTGCTGCGGTACTCAAGACCGGCGTGATCGAGGCCATCGGTCCTGTCGTCAGCCGGCATCTCAAGAATCAATTCAGCCGCGCCATCGCCACCATGATGGTTTCGGTTGGCACTATTTCGGCTTTCGTCAACAACACGCCGGTAGTGGCAACTTTTATCCCGGTTGTTTCGGCGGCCGCGCGCAAGGCAAAGATCGCACCTTCGAAAGTGCTCATGCCGCTGTCGTTCGGGGCGATTTTCGGCGGCACCTGCACGTTGATTGGAACATCCACCAACTTGCTGGTCAGCGGGATTGCCGAGCAAAACGGCATCGAGGGATTTTCGATGTTCACTCTGACGCCATTCGGACTGGTTATTTTCGCCGCCGGCGTGATCTACATGCTGGTGCTCGGCAACCGCCTGGTTCCGGAGACATCGATTGGAGATGAACCGGCGGAAGACTTCAAGGTCGAGGATTTCCTGACCGAAATCAGGATTCCGCAGCACTCCGGCGCGGCCGGCAAGACCATCGAAGAAGCGTTCGAAAAGGCCTTCGAGGAGGGTGGGGAGGAAATCGATGTTCTCCAACTGTTGCGCGACGACAACATTATTGAGAACCCGCGCCGAGATTTCAGCCTCGAACAAGGCGATCGCCTGGCGATTCGGGGCGATGTGGAGCGGATTCGTGAAATCGCCGATACCAGCGACTTCAGAGTTTCCAGGCGCCTGGAGACCCAGCGCTTCAGGGATGCCGAGAACGTCTTGCTGGAGGTGATGCTGGCAGCCAATTCGGAACTCGAGGGCAAGACCCTGCACGACCATCAGTTCTCCCATCGCTACAACGCCAATGTGCTTGCCATTCGGCGCAGCGGCAAGCTGCAGCGCAAGAAGCTTTGGGAAACGAGGCTGCAGGCCGGCGACGTGCTGCTGCTGCACACCACGCGCCGTGCCCAGCGACGGATTCGGGCGTTGGAGGCAAAGCGCGTCGCGCCGTTTTTTACCATCAGCGAGCACGACCTTCAGCCCTTCAACAAACGCCGGTTCTGGCTGGTCATGGTCGTGATCGCCGGGGTCGTGGCCTCGGCAACGTTGCAACTGGCACCGATCAGCATCGGCGCCATTGCCGGCGTGGCGGTGCTGACCTTCGGAGGAATATTGAGTACCCAGGATGTCTACAAGGCGGTCGACTGGCGCGTGGTGTTCTTGCTGGCCGCGGCACTGAGTTTCGGGGCCGCCATGGACAACAGCGGGCTGACCGAATCCATAGCGAACCTGCTGTTCGATTCGATCGGCCGCGAATACGGGCCCATCGCAATTCTGGCAGCCCTTTACCTGGTCACCTCGATCCTGACCGAAATCATGTCCAACAACGCTTCGGCCGCACTGCTTGCACCGATCAGCATTTCGATGGCAGCGAAAATGTCGGTGGACCCGCTGCCGTTGCTGGTAGCGATTGCATTTGCCGGTTCGGCCAGCTTCATGACCCCGGTCGGCTACCAGACCAACACCATGGTCTACAGCGCCGGCAGCTACCGCTTTGTTGATTTCATGAAGGTCGGTGCGCCGCTGAACCTGATCCTGTGGTTGCTGGCGATCGTCTGCATTCCGGTTCTGTATCCATTCTGAATCGCCGTGGGCTTGCCCGGGTTGCAGCCGGCCCGGCCGATATCGATGAACTGTGGTCCAAAGCCTTTCCCGACCCGCCATGAATCCAGGCCCGTTTGGGTCGCGAGGCAGTTGATGGTTTCAAGTGCAAAGAAAACCCCGAGCAAGCACTGCGATCCCGGGAGCGCCCCGGTGTTGACCGTCCTCATCAGCAAACTTCGCCGGTGTCTCAGTCCGGGTCTTCGCGCACCACGTCTGTCGGATCCTTGTCGCGGCGCAGGCCCAGAAAACGCGGATGGCGCAGCTTGCCGTCCCGGGTCCATTCGGTAAAGCCGAATTCTCCGACGAAACGCGGCTTGACCCAGGTGACATTTTTTTCGCGCGGTTTTTCGGTGAACGGGCAATCGTCGCTTGCATGCCTTTCCATGCGTTCGCGGAAGTTTTCGAGAAACTCGTCGTCGTAGCCGGTGCCGACCTTGCCGGCATAGCGCAGTTGATCGTCGTCGTAATAACCGACCAGCAACGCACCGAAGCCGACGCGCTCGCCCTCGGGCTCGGTAAAGCCGGCGATCACCAGTTCCTGGCCGCGGCTGCATTTGAATTTCAGCCAGTCGGTGGAACGTGAGTGCCGGTAGTGCGAGTCTGCGCGCTTGGCCATCACGCCTTCCCAGCCTTTTTTGCAGGCGGCCTTGAAGTACGCCTCGCCGGCTTCATTCCGGTGTGGCGTGAAACGCAGTGTTTTGTTGAAATCCAGCGCGCGCCTGAGCAATGATTTTCGTTGCCGCAGCGGCAGGGCGTCGAGGATATAACCTTCCAGATAGGGAAGGTCGAAGACGTAGAAATAAACGGCTACCGAACTGTTTTTCGCCTGTTCCGGATCGCTGAGCTTCATGCGCTGCTGCAGCCTTTCGAAGCTGCTGATATTGTTTTTTAAGGCGACAACTTCGCCGTCGACGACAAATTGACTCGTCTTGACGGCGCGGCAGGCCTCGACGATTTCAGGGTAGGTGTCGTTGGCGCATTTTTTGTTGCGCGTCATCAGGCGAACCTTGTTGCCGTCGCGAAAGGCCAGTATCCGTTCGCCGTCGAGTTTGCGCTCGAAAATCCAGTCCGGATCGGAAAAGTGCTTGTGGGTCAGCGTGGCCAACATGGGCTCGAACCAGTCCGGCGGCGAAGATTCCTTCAGTTTCCTCCGGTCTTTTGAACTCAGCGAATCGGCCCAGTCGCTCATTGCCCGTCTCCGTCGTCTTGTTCATTTTCAGCGGCAACCTGTTCCAGGGTTCGGTCGCTGAGTACTGATTCGGGCTGCGCGGAGACCGGGTTGCGGCGGGCGTCGGCATGCTCGTCGTCCATCTTGATCAGCAGCCAGCGGGCGTCGTCGCCACTGCCGGTCCGTTGAAGGACATAAACGCCCTTGATTTTTTCGCCGTCCAGGTCGATCAGCGCATGGCCATTGTCGAGAGCATCGGCCAGTGGCTGCCGCTGGTCGTCTTTTTCGGTAACGTTTTCAAACGGCCCGCGATCCCAGACCAGCACCGTGCCGGCGCCGTATTCGCCTTCGGGAATCACGCCTTCGAAGTCGGCATACTCCAGCGGGTGGTCTTCGGTGGGCACGGCCAGTCGTTTCTCGGAAGGGTCGGGCGACGGACCCTTGGGCACGGCCCAGGACTTGAGCGCGCCATCGACTTCGATTCGAAAATCGTAGTGCAGCGACGAGGCGTCGTGCTTCTGGATGACGAAAATCGGCTTGTCGCCGCTTTTTTTGCCGCCTGAATCCCCGCGCGGCTCGGTGGTGCGCCTGAAATCCCGTTTTTTCTGATATTCGCTGGTCGACATGGCTAAAACTCGCGTTTTGCCTGTATTCAAGATATCAAATCCAGCGGGTAAAATCAGACACGGATGCGATTTTTCACCATTTCCAGCATCGAATTCCGGCCGGCGGGCCTGGATTTCAAACAGATTTTACAGCGAAGCGAGGCACCGGCCGTGCCGACCGGATAGAACCCGGGTCGCGAATCAAGGCTTGTTTTTCCAGCGCTATTCCCCCACGGAAATAATTGAGATGAGTTTATTGCGCGGCCGTGTTTCCGGAGTGAGACCGATTGTTTGCCGGCCGCGAAGCTGCATCGCCAAACCGGTTCATTCTCCAGGGAGAAAGAAATGAAATTACCCATCGTAAAAAGCCCTTTCGTCAAAACTCTTCTTGCAATGTTCGTGCTGGGCCTGGCGGCGGCTTGCGCAGTCGGCCCTGATTCAGCCGCTGAGCCGACCGGCGAGCCGGCTCCTGGACGGCTGACCGAGACGCTGGTCACGCTGAGCGGAACAGTGACCTCGGTTCCTTCTTCCAGGCAGTTCGAGCTCGACTATGGAGAGCGCAGCGTAACGGTCGACATGAGCGGGTTCGAACCCGATGTCTTCGATCTGCGCCAGGGCGACAAGGTTCTGGTCACCGGGTTCGTCGATGACGAACTGCTGGTTTCGCGTTTTCTAGAGGCCACCAGTCTGCATATCGAAAGGCTGCACACGGCCTTTTATGCCCAGCCGCTGGATCAGGAAACCATGCCGGCCATCATGCAGTTTCCCGTTATCGCCGAGGGCACCATCGTCAGTGGCCGGGTAACCGAAATCCGCAACGGAGAGTTCAGCATTGATACCGGCCTGCGCGAAATCATTGTCGACGTGCGCGAAATGGCCAACGATCCACTCGACGACGAGGGTTACCAGAAAGTCGAGGTCGGTGATTACGTAAGCGTTACCGGCGGGTTTTATACGGATATTTTTGCCGACAGGCAACTCGAGGCCGAGGGCATCGTCACGATCGAGCACGGCAAGCCGAAGCGCTAGCAGCCTGTCGGACTTGACCGATCGTATCGAGGCAACGCCGGTGGGGGCTTTTCCACGGCAGTACATCAATAACAGACCAGCGTTAAGTCCGACAGGCTGCTAGCGTTCGCGTCGCTATTGCTGTAACTTTCAGCCAGTCGGAAAGCGTCTGGCCGCGGTGGCATTGCAGGTCATCAGCACGAGGGCGGCGCTGACTGTGGCCGGCGGGCCGCCGAACAGGGCGCCGGCGACCAGGGCCAGAAGGCATGGGGGACCAGCGACCGCAAGAATACCTCCAATGAACCAGGATCGATCTTTGGGTTGACGGCAGCCGTCCCGCGACGTTTCGCGGCAGTACGTGGTCACGGGCGACGTGAGGTGCTCAGCAATCATCGAAATAGTAATTCCTGCCGCCGAACGACAAGTCGTACCGGGCGATCCGGCCGATGATTTCGCGGCGGACCCGTTCCGAAGTTTCCTGATAAAAAGCGGCGGCCTGCAGCGTGCCGCTGCCGCGAGCGGCCTGGATATCGAAGTTGAAATATCGATCGTCGTCCTCGCCGCTGCCGCTGGACAGGCCGAGCGTTCGATCCGGCCTGAGCGTTAGCTCGTCGACCGGCCCGGTTATCGCCAGCAGCGTCGAACACGATCTTATGGTTTCCAGAAGTTCTTCGTACAATTTCCCGTAGCGATCTTGCGCCCCGATGAGGCCGCGACGCAGCTTGCTGTCGAGCTGTCGTTGTCATTTCTGTTCGTCGGCCCTGGCATGGAAGGCGAGTATTTCCGCTTCGGTCTTTTCTGTTGGATAGGGACCGAATACAGAGAAGCGCAGAGACGGTGCATGGCCTTTTAGTTTGCGGTAATAGCCTGCCGAATCCAGAGTTTCGAGCACCAGCACGTAGCGCCCGTCGGGACTCCATCCGGCAGTGAAGGGATAGTTGTCTGCGCGGTAGGATTGTGACAGCAGCAAGGTCGGGTCCGATGAATCGGTGCCGGCGTATAGCTTCAGCGAGCCGTCTCCGTAATCGCGCGTCACCCAGCCCCACTTGCCGAACGGAAAACCGATGTTGTAATAGCGATGGCTGTAGCTTGTCTCGTACCGCAATGAGCCGTATCGTTGATGACCACGGCGTAACAATGGTAATGCTCCAGAAACCCTGCCGGGTCGACCAATTTTACTTCCTGACCAGCGTCGTGTCTCAGCAATCTCCAGCTTGTGCCTTCGACACCGGATCGGGCGGGCATCGATCGCTTCAGTTCGATGCGTAGCGAGGCCTTCAGCGATCAATACCCGGTACAGGCTTGAAAACCGAATCGGCAGCCGCAGGTCTTTCAGTACGGCAGGGCAATTGGACGCGTCGCTGATCGTCCTGTTCGACGGGAACGGCAAAGGTTCGACCCCGGGCGCCCGGGCTTCGAAACAATCGACGTCAACGATAATTTGAGGAGAACGAGATGAATGAGAACACCATGAAACTGCGTTCGCTGAAACTGATTATTCTGGTTCTTGTGGCAGCCGTGCTGGGCGCCGGTCCAGTGGCCGCTCAGCTCGAGGCTGGCAAGGACGAGGCCTACACCTGGCCCGACGATACCTGGCTGAGCCTGAGCGGCACCGTGGCTTCGGTATCGCCCAACGAGTTTGACCTCAATTACGGCACCGGCACGATTACCGTGGAAATGGATGACGGCGATCGGGATGCCGATGCCTACAAGCTGCTCGAAGGCGACGAGGTGGTGGTGACCGGGTATATCGATGACGACCTGTTCGAGCAGCGGACCATCGAGGCCCGCAGTGTTTATGTCGAAAATATCGGCACGATGTTCTACGCGATCCCGCAGCATGATAATGATTGGCAGATTCCGGACCCGATGCCAAACCAGTTTCTCGACGACAGGGTCAATACCATTGCCCGAGGCTGGGTCACGAGTGTCGACCGGATCGAAAATGAATTCACCATCGACGACGGCTTGCGCAGGATCACGGTTGATGTCAGCCCGCTGGATTATGACCCGCTCGACGATGAGGGCTACCAGAAGATCGAGCAGGGTGATTACGTCAACGTAACCGGGGCTTACGAAAGCGATATTTTCGAGAGCCAGGAGCTCAAGGCCTCGTCGGTCGTGAAGTTGGCTGATTGATGCTGCCTGTGGTGCCGACTTCGCGCGCCGAACGCGCGCGAGGCCGGCGTCGGGAGCTTCGATTTCAGCGTAAATTTCGCGGCCGGACGGACCCGATCGATCGACAGCTCGATCCGCGGCTTGTCAAGCCAGCGCAGCAGGCTAGTAGCCTGTCGGACTTAACGCTGATCTACTGTTTAAGTACTGCCGCGGAAAAGCCGGATTGGGCCAGATTTCCTGCTCTTTATCGTTCAATAGACTCACTATCTGCCTCAAAAGACCGAAAAGTCTGACTCCAACCGCCTTTCCACCGCTTTGGATCGGTCAAGTCCGACAGGCTGCTAGTGCACTGCCTGGTATTGATTGATGTCGGCGAGCAAAAGCCTGACAGGCGTGGCACATCGGCCCGGCAACTGCGGGCGGTGAGATGGCTCAGCCGAGAAACCGCTGCGTGAGCTTTGCATAGGCATCGATCCGTCGATCGCGGAAATATGGCCAGATCCGGCGCACTTTTTCGGTGCGTTTGCGGTCGACTTCGGCGATCAGCACCTCGGTGCCGTTACCGGCTTCGGCAAGCATTTCGCCCTGCGGGCCGCAGACGAAGCTGTGACCCCAGAATTCGGCGTTGTAGCTGCCGCCGGAACGGTCGGGCTCGAAACCGCTGCGGTTGCAGGATGCGACCGGCAGGCCGTTGGCGATGGCGTGGGCGCGCTGGGTGATGCGCCAGGCGTCGAGTTGCCGCCGCGCTTCGGCTTCGTCGTCTGCCGGGTCGAAGCCGATTGCCGTTGGGTAGAGCAGGATTTCGGCGCCGGCCAGCGCCATCAGGCGCGCCGCCTCCGGAAACCACTGGTCCCAACAAACCAGCACGCCCAGCCGCCCGACCGACGTGTCGATGGGTTCGAAACCCAGGTCGCCGGGCGTGAAATAGAATTTTTCGTTGTAGCCCGGGTCGTCGGGAATATGCATCTTGCGATAGATGCCGGCCAGCGAACCATCGGTATCGAGGACGATTGCCGTGTTGTGCGCAAGCCCGGGCGCGCGGTGCTCGAAAATGCCGCCGACGATGACCAGCCGGTAATCGGCCGCGGCTTGCGCCAGCAGCGTGCGGGTGCGCCCGTCTAATGGCTCGGCCAGGTCGAACAGCGCCGGGTCCTGGTATTTGCAGAAATATTCGCTGGCGTGCAGCTCCGGCAATACCACCAGCTGGGCGCCCCGGGCGGCGGCCTCGGCAATGCCGTCCAGGCTGGCTCTGCGGTTGGCCTCGACATCGGCTGTCATGGCGTTCTGCACCAGCGCGACCGTTAGCAAGGTGTCATCCATGCGCGTCGATCAGGCCAGGTTGGTCGGGATTTGCATGCAGGCACAATGCGGCCCGCCGCCCTGGCTGACCAGCGTGCGCGCGTCGACTGCCTCGGCTTTGCGGTCGGGGAATTGCCCGGCCAGCAATTCCAGTGCGCCGGCGTCATGCCGGCTGCCGTAGGCGGGTACCAGCACTGCGTCGTTGATCAGTACGAAATTGGCGTAGCTTGCGGCCAGGCCCGGGTCGAGGTCGTCGGGGCAGGGCAGGCTTAGCAGTTCGAACGCACGCCCATCGACATCGCGCAGCGCTTCGAGTTGGCCGGTCAGTTTTTGCGTGTCTGCCGGCGCGCGCAGCGATTGGAACACGATGCGTCCGGGGCTGCTGAAACGCGCCAGCGTATCGATGTGGCCGTCGGTATCGTCGCCGGCGATCGGCGGCATGTCGATCTCGATCAGGTGTTCGATATTGAGCCAGGACTTCAATTCGAAGTCGACTTCACGATCCTGCAATTGCGGGTGGCGGGCGCGCATGCAGTGCCGATTGATCAACAGCGTGTTGTTGCCGTCGCTTTCGATTGCGCCGCCTTCGAGCTCGAAATGCGATTGGCGAAAGTCGATGTCGGCGAATAATTCGTTGCGTGCCAGCAGCGTATTGACGCGATTGTCCAGTTTGGCTTCGTGGCGGCCGCCCCAGCCGTCGAAGTAAAAATCGAGCGCCAGGCGCCGGCCGGCGTGGCACAGCGTGACCGGGCCGAAGTCGCGGCACCAGGTGTCGTTGTAGCGGGCCTCGATGAATCGCAGGCCCGGCAGTTCGCCGAGCTTTGCACGGGCGTCTTGGCTGCCCGGCTGGATGATCAGCACCATGCGCTGGTAGCCGGCCACGGTGCGGATCAACGCGGCGTATTCGTCCTGGATCGCTTCCAGCGCGTCGTCCCAGTCGCCGCCGGCGAACGGCCAGGCCAGCAGCAGCGCGCTGTGGCGCTCCCACTCGGCCGGTAATCGGTAGTCGCTGTGTCTCACGCTGGTGGGTCGCTGCCTATTGAGGGTTACGGTTTTGCCGGGAATCGTGGTCGAGCCGAGCCAGCACTGCGCCGCGATGGAGCACGCTTTCGATGACCAGGTCGTACTCGAAATAGACGCTGTAATCGTCGTAGACCCAGCGTGTAATCGGCGGGTCGCCGACCGGGGCATGGCGTTCAAGCGGCCGTCCGTAGCGTTGTTCCACCTGTTGCTGGCTCAAGCCGTTGGAAGGCAGGTCGCGCTGCATCCGCTCGCGAACTTCGTCGATCAACAGGACATCGGCCGCGGTCGCGGTCGCAAAAACCATAAAAGTGGCCACAAACAGGAATTTCAATGTCGATTTATGCATGCGAGAATCCTCGGCACCGTGTTTGAATCAGCCCGCGGGCGTAGATTGCCCGGCGCGCAAGAACCCCTTTTTACCCAGTTTCTTACCCAGCTTGTCGATGACCCGATCTACTGGGACGCCCCGAAACCCGTATCAAGATCATTTTGCAGCCAGACGCATTCTCAGCGTACAGACAGGTCGGTTTCCAGTGCGCTCGAACGCGAAAATGCCATGGCTTATGGAACCTGGAACCGTGTTGCCAGGGCCGGGTCATGAACAGGCCGGGTCCGATGCCGGAATATTAGCATACGGCCGTCGCGCGGCGCCGCCTGCGGTCACTCGGGCAGGACGGACTGTCGCGTTTTACTTTGCTGTTTGCGGTGTTTTCCCAAGACATACAAGCGTGTCGAGTCGCAACATGCATTCGGATATCTTCCAGCCGCTGTGTTCGCCAGCCCAGGCTTCGAAAGGCTGGCGAACGAGACGGATACATTCGCTGCAAACTACCGTATTCAGGAGTCGGTCGCGCGCTTTCGGAACCAGACCGCACCGGCCAGGAATACCAGGCCGATGGCCACGCCGATCCACATGGCCGGGTCTGCCAGGTAGGCATTGACGGAGCCGAAGCCGATCAGCGTGTCGGCGTCGGGAACGAATGCGGCCGAGTTTCCGGACGCGTCGTTGATTTGTTCCCATTCGATGTTCGATGGCAGCGCGCCCTTGCCGATTCTTTGCACGATGATCCACAGGATGTTGTAGTCGGGCAGGCGGAAATTGGAAAAGAAGCTCCAGAAATGCTGGAATATGCCGATCAGTATCGGCGCCAGCGCCGCGAGCAGAATCGGCAAGCGTGGCGCCCAGGACGAACAGAACACCAGCCAGGCGTAGATCGGCAGCAGCCACAGGGACTGGACCAGGCTGGCATAGAGGATCAGCAGCCAGCTGCGCAGCGGATTGGCCGGGGCCCAGATTTCGCTGAAGATATTGATGTCGGCGGCCAGGCCGTAGCCCGATGCGATCAGCATCAACGAAAGCTGGGTCAGCACGATGCCGCCAAGAAACATGATCGGCACGGCTACACAGGCCGTGACGATCTTGGAGGCGACCGTCATGCGATCCGACACCGGCAGCGATTTCCAGTACAGGATGGAGCGGTCGCGGCGGTCGTCGTAGAGGCTGCCGGCCAGGTAGAAGATCACCACCAAAAACATGATCTGCTGAAACAATGCGGCGATCGTCAACAGCACCCCGGCGCTGAGTAGCCGCTGCTGATCGTCTTCCATCTGCGCATACAGGCGGATGCCGTCGATCGTGAACACCAGTTCGTTGTCGATGCGCGCGCCGATGATCAGGACCAGTGCCGTGCCCAGCAGGATAAAGCCGCCGATGATCGCCGGGGTCCACTTGAAGGCCACCGGGCTTTCCCAGAGTTCGCGGCGAACCAGGATCCAGAGTCGTGAAAAACATGCCGTGTTCATGCCGCTGCCTCCGAAGTTTCGTTGCTGTCTTCGTAGTTGTCGCCCATCAGCGCCACGAACAGATCGGCCACGTTCGGCTTGTGGATTTCGCCCAGGGCCCGCAATTTCGAGACCTCAGCGTTATCGAACAGCAAAATATGGCGACCGAACAACACCCGCTCGTGGATGGGCTTGAGCGCGCGTGCCTGCTCGATCGCGTCCGGCGTGACCATCAACTCGGTATAGCGTTCGTAGATTTCGTCCATGCTGCTGTCGACGATGAACTTGCCGTCCTTGATGAAGATCAGGTCGGTCAGGATGTGCTCGACCTCTTCGACCTGGTGGGTGGTGATCAGGATGGTGCGCTGTTCGTCGAAGTATTCGTTGAGCAGGCTGGAATAAAATTGCTTGCGAAACAGGATGTCCAGGCCCAGCGTGGGCTCGTCGAGCACCAGCAGTTTGGCGTCGATGGCCATCACCAGCGCCAGGTGCAATTGCACGACCATGCCTTTCGAAAGCGTGCGGACCCTGGACCGCTGCTTGATCCTGGTGCGTGCCAGGTACTTCATGCAGGTCTCGCGTGAAAAGCGCGGGTGGAGCTTTTCGGTCAGTTCGATGATTTGCCAGACCCGGGCCCAGCGCGGCAGTACAGCGACGTCGGCGATGAAGCAAACGTCCTGCATCAGTTCGTCGCGATGCTTCGAGGGGTCCAGCCCGAGGACTTCCAGCTTGCCTTCGAAACGGGTCAGGCCGAGTATCGCCTTGAGCGCGGTGGTCTTGCCCGCCCCGTTGGGGCCGATCAGACCGACAATGCGGCCGGCCGGGATGTCCAGGTCGACGTGATCGACGGCCACGTTGGAGCCGTATCGCCGGCTCAGTTGTTCGGCATGAATGGTTGCTTTCATGAGTTTTTCTCCCTGATTTCTTCACTGCTTTCAATCAGTTTTTTGACATCCAGCCCAAGCTTGTGGACCCGTTCGGCAATCCGGGGCCATTCTTCCTGTAAAAAGTGCTTGCGTTCGCTGGCCAGCAGGCGCTGGCGGGCACCTTCGACGACGAACATGCCGACGCCGCGTCTTTTTTCGACCAGTTCGTCTTCGACCAGTGACTGGTAGGCCTTGGACACGGTCAGCGGGTTGATCTGGAAATCCACCGCGACCTGGCGCACCGAAGGCAGCGGGTCGCCTTCCTTGAGCGTGCCGTCGAGCATTGCCGAGACCGTATGCTCGCGAAGCTGCCAGTAAATCGGCTGGTTATCGTCCCAATGCTGTGCCATCAAGGTCGCGAGATGCGCGGTAGAAACGGCGGCAGCAGTTCAGGAAACCGGTTCTTGAAATGCTGACTCGCATCCCGGTCGGGGCGAACCCCCGCGCCTGCATCGGCAGCGGTCGATGTTTCTCGAGCAGCATCCAGCGAGTCGGCCGCCGATGAGGCCTGTCCGGTCGGATCGAAAGCCTGATGCGGCTGCGCGGCTTGCGCTGAACTGTCTTCGGCCAGTTGGCGCTGGCCGAGTTCAGGGCTGCGGGCCGACCAGGCAAACGCCGTTGCCAGCGCAACGGCGGCCGCGATGACGGCAAGGCTGTGCGGGATATGGAAGGATCGGGTTTTGGTAATCGGCAGCATCTCAGGTTCCTCTCCGGATTGATTCCGAATCAGCTTGTATTGGTGTATTACTATACTAGCACACCAAGACAGTGTCAAGCGGCAACGCGAAAAAACCGGAATGGCTTACGGCTTGTTGGCTTTTCCAGTGCAGGTCGACGTCTGCACAAGTCGCGGCCGGCTGCGAATAGGCATGCTCCGAAACCATGTGCATTGGTCGCGGTCCAAAGCCATCGAGCGGTCGCGCCCGGGCTGATCTGATATTATTCCCGGAGTGCGGGGTTACGCAATTTGCTGCGTTGTATTGCGCCTGAATATCAGAGCCTGGCTTGATTTTTTGGCCAGCCGACTTGATCTAGGCATTACAGAGCGGGTATTCCTGGAGTCATCGGTCAGTAAAGCGTGCGATGACACCTGAAAAAACCAACTCTTTCAACCACGACTGGATCATAAAATCAACGATCATAAAATCAACCCTGGAGTTCATCAATCATGTTTCGAAAAAGCCTGATCGCCGCCATGACGGTGGCCATGTCGCTGGGCTCGGCCGTTGCCCAAGACCTTGAGCTGGAGACCGAAAAGGATCGTCTTAGCTATACCATCGGAATGGATGTGGGCCAGTCGCTGGCCGGCCAGGATATGGACCTGGACATCGATATCCTGATGGAAGGCCTGCGCGCAACCTACCTGGGCGAAGAAACGCTGTTGACCAGCGAGGAAGCCCTGGCCGAACGCGAGAAGTTCATCGAGCGGCGTCAGCAAGAGCTTGAAGAACAGCGGGCCACAGACGCGCGCATCAATAGCGAAGAGGGTGAGGCCTTTCTTGCGCTCAACGCCGAAAAGGAAGGCGTGACCGAAACCGAATCCGGCTTGCAATACCGGGTGATCGAGGAAGGTGAAGGCGAACGTCCCAAGGCCAGCGACCGGGTGACCGTGCACTACCGCGGAACCTTGATCAACGGCGTGGAGTTCGACAGTTCCTACTCGCGCGGTGAGCCGGCGACGTTTGGCCTGAGCCAGGTGATTCCGGGTTGGACCGAAGGCGTGCAGCTGATGCGCGAAGGCGCCAAGTACGAGTTTTTCATTCCGCCTGAGCTGGCTTACGGCGAGCAGGGCAGCCCGGGCCCGATTGGTCCGAACTCGACCTTGATCTTCGAAGTCGAACTGCTCGAGATCGTGGAGTAACAGCAGCCGAATGGCGGCGTGCGTCCATTTCAGGCGTGCGTCGCCGTTCCATCTGGCGCCACTGATTCGAGAATTTTCATCGATCAACCATGACCGCCGCGGCGGTCGTGGTCGCACGGAATAGATTTATGGGTTCCCTACAGGATGCATTGCTGAAAACGGGCCTTTCCAGCAAGGAGCAGGCCAGGCGGCATAAGGCCCCGGCCGGTGGCAATTCACGAGGCGGACAAAAACGCCCGTCGACCGCGGCGGGCGGTGATGGCGCCCCGGTAAAAGGCCGGGCCGGGAAGGGCGGGCAGAAAAAGCCGCATCAGCCGCCGCGCAAGCAGCCGGAGCATGCCAAAAAGCCACCACCGACGGACCTGGAACGCGCCTATGCTGCACGCCAGAAAGCGGAAAAGGATGAAAAGGAACGGGTCAAGCAGGCGCGCGTGGCCGACCAGGAAGAACGTCGCCAACGCAACCTCAAGCTGGACGGGATCGTCGCCGGCCGTGGCCTGAACGACGAGGCGGCCGAGATTCCGCGTTATTTCGAGCACCTGGGGCGGATTCGCCGGGTGTTGTGTCGGCCGGAGCAGCGCGATGCGATCAATGCAGGGACACTCGGCATCGTCAACTTGCGCGGGCGTTACCTGATCGTGGAGCCTGAAGTGCTCGAACAATATCGGGCAGTCGCGCCCGACCTGGTGCCGGATCTGAGCGGCACCGAGCCGTCATCCGGTGACGGTGCCGATGATGGTGCCGAGTATCCGCCGATCCCTGATGACTTGACTTGGTAAGCGCGGCAGTCGTAGAGTGTCGAAGGGTTTTGAGAGTGTCGAAGGATTTTGACGCGGCGCTCGCAAAAGCCGCGTTCCCGCTGGCGGGGATGCGCAAAACCCGTCCCCAAAACCATTATTCCTGCGATTGCGCCCGATGTTTGCGGCCGCAGGCAAGCACGAACCGGACAGGCTTTGGTGCATTGTCATTGCAATGCGCCCGTGCCGTCCGGCATGGGCGGCTGATAAAGCAGAAATTTCGGTGCGCCGGGAATTTTGCTACTATTGACTGCTTTTTTTAGAAATTGAACCATTACTGGAAGGAAGATACCGATTGTGACTCCCATTCGAATTTTTATACTCATGATGATCGCTGTGGTGCTGACCGCCTGCGGCGACGCAAACCAGGATGTTTCCGACGAAGTGGCCGAGCTGAAGATTGAAGTAGTCGATGAAACGTCGGCCCAGGCCGACGCCGGTGCGGCTGAGAACCCGTTTTTCGAAGTTTCCACGCTGCCGTTCCAGATGCCGCCCTTCGACCGGATCGAAGACGATCATTTCATGCCCGCGATGGAGCGCGGCATGGCCGAGCAGATTGCAGAAGTCGAGGCAATCGCCGGCAACCCCGAGCCGGCAAGTTTCGAAAACACGATTGTGGCCATGGAGCGCAGCGGCCGCCTGCTGAGCCGCACGACGGCAGTATTCTTCAACCTGGCGGGCGCCGACACCAACGACCAGCGCCAGCAGATCCAGCGCGAAATTTCGCCGCGCTTGAGTGCCCACGGCGATGCGATTCGGCTCAATGCCGAGTTGTTCGCGAGGATCGATTCGTTGTACCAAAACCGGGCCGACCTGGGCCTGGATGCCGAACAGACGCGCCTGCTGGAGGAGTATCACCGTGACTTCGTGCGTTCTGGCGCGCAGTTGTCCGAGCAGGACAAGACCCGCTTGCGTGAAATCAACGGCCAGCTGGCCAGGCTGGGCACCGAGTTTTCACAAAACGTGCTCAAGGAAGTCAACGCCGCGGCGGTCGTCATCGACACCGCAGCCGAACTCGAAGGCCTGACCGATGGCCAGATCCAGGCGGCTGCAGACGAAGCGGCCGATCGCGGCCTGGAAGGCAAATACGTGCTGACGCTGATGAACTACTCGAGCCAGCCGCAGCTCAGCGCGCTGGTCAACCGCGCGACGCGCGAAAAGCTCATGCGCGCATCGCTGGATCGCGGTGCCCGCGGCAACGAGTACGACAACCGCGAAATCATTTCCACGATCGTCGGGCTGCGTGCGGAAAAAGCCAACATGCTTGGCTTCGATACGCACGCCGACTACGTGCTGGTCGAGCGCACTGCCAAAACCGTGGATGCCGTTCAGGACATGCTCGGCCAGCTCGCGCCGGTCGGTGTGATCAACGCACGCAAGGAAGGCGCAGACCTCCAGGCGATGATCAACCAGACCGAAGACGAGCCGTTCGAGCTGCGCTCCTGGGATTGGCCGTACTACACCGAAAAGGTTCGCCAGCAGAAATTCGATTTTGACGAAAGCCAGATCAAGCCGTATTTCGAGCTCGACAGCGTATTGTTCAACGGTGTTTTCTATGCTGCCGAAAAACTCTACGGCATCACCTTCAAGGAACGCCCGGACCTGCCGGTGTATCATCCCGATGCGCGCGTGTTCGAAGTGTTCGACGCCGACGGCGAGCGCCTGGCTATTTTCCTGGCCGATTTCTACGCCCGTCCGTCCAAGCGCGGCGGGGCCTGGATGAACGCCTACGTCTCGCAGTCGGGCCTGCTGGGTACAAGCCCGGTCGTTGCCAACCACCTGAACATCCCCAAGCCGCCGGAAGGCGAGCCGACGCTGATGACGCTCGATGAAGTCACGACCATGTTCCACGAGTTCGGGCACGCGCTGCACGGCATGTTCTCGGATGTGGAATACCCGAGTTTCTCGGGCACATCGGTTCCGCGTGATTTCGTCGAATACCCGTCCCAGGTCAACGAAATGTGGTCCACGGCGCCGGAAATCCTGGCCAACTACGCCCTGCATTACGAGACCGGCGAGCGCATCCCGCAGGAACTGCTCGACCGGGTGATCGAGGCTTCGAAGTTCAACGAAGGCTATCGCACGACCGAATACCTGGCCGCGTCGATCCTCGACATGTGCTACCACATGCTGGGCGTCGATGAAGTCCCGGCGGCCGGGGAGATCCTGGATTTCGAAGCCCGTTGCCTGGCCGAGGCCGGCCTGGACTACGAGCCGGTGCCGTCGCGTTACCGTTCGACCTACTTCTCGCACAGCATGGGCGGCTACTCGGCCGGCTATTATTCCTATATCTGGAGTGAAGTGCTCGACGCCGAAAGCGTCAAGTGGATGAACGAAAACGGTGGCCTGAAGCGCGAAAACGGCGATCATTTCCGCAACACGCTGCTGTCGCAGGGTGGCAGCAAGGAAGCCATGCAGCTGTTCCGCGACTTCGCCGGAAAGGACCCCGAAATTCAGCCGCTGCTCGAACGCCGCGGCCTGGTCGTCGACGCAGAAGGCGCGAAGTAGCGCGTCCGGCTCGAACGCCAAAGTGACCCATCGATACCACTAGTCGTCAGGCGCCAGCTTGCGACGACAATCGTCAACTTCCAGTGCCCGGGAGCGTTCCCGGGCACTGCAGGTTCAGGACTTCACGAACTGGCTGAGCACGGATTTCCTGGGTGGACCACGACCCTGGAAATTCAACCAGGTGATCAACTTCCAGAAGGCCGGCACGCCGGTTTTCCTGCTGGCCTTGATGTGGTTCTTTGAGGCCTGGTCAACCCGGGAATGGCTGTATTTTGCGCTTCACGGCGGTTATGGCCTGGTCTGGCTGATCAAGGATCTGGCCTTTCCCGACCCGGCCTGGCAAAAACGTATCACCGTTGGCGGCGCCTTGTTTGCGTTTGCCGGCGTGCTCGGCTGGTATTGGGTGTTTGGCTGGCTACTGATTTCGGGCACCGCCGAGGCCGCTTACCCGTTGCCCGATAGCGCCTGGTTTGGCTTGAGCACGCTGCTGTGCCTGCTCGGCTGTGCGATCATGATGGCCGCCGACGCACAGAAGTATTTTACGCTGCGCGAGCGCTCCGGGCTGATCACCGATGGTATGTTCCGCTACGTTCGGCATCCCAATTACCTTGGCGAAATCATGATCTATGCAAGTTTTGCGCTGATGGTCTGGCACTGGCTTGCGTGGCTGGTGCTGGCCTGGGTCTGGCTGGGCGTATTTGCCGTCAACATGATGGTCAAGGAGCAGCGCATGGCGCGCCACCCGGGTTGGAACGACTATCGTAAAAAAAGCTGGTGGCTGGTCCCCGGTGTTGTGTAGCATCCATCAGTACCCGCCTGTCGATCCACTTGTCGATCCAGGCCGGAAGTTGATTCAACTGCATTCTTCCACTGTCTGCCCATAGAGTCCCGTTTGGTGTCACGCGATACTTACGCAACCATTGACGTGCCGGCGCTGCAGCGCAACCTCGAGCGGGTGCGGACGCTGGCCGAAGGCGCGCGCCTGATGGTGGCGGTCAAGGCCGATGCCTACGGTCATGGTCTCGAGCGCTGCGTGCCGGCGCTGGAGCGTGCCGACATGCTCGCCGTGGCCACACTCGACGAGGCCAGGGCGGTGCGCGCGCTGTCGGCCCAGGTGCCGCTGCTTTTGCTCGAAGGCATTACCGCGGCCGAAGAAATGGCGGCCGTTGAAGCGCTGAGGCTGGAAATGGTGGTTCACCACGAATCGCAGCTGGAATGGTTGGAGAGCATTTCGGCCCAACCCGGGAAGCGGCTGTGGCTGAAGATCGAGACCGGCATGCACCGGCTCGGTTTTGCGGCCGCCCGGGTGGCCCAGGCGCACGCCCGGCTGATGGCGTTGACCGGTGTCGAGGAGGTGGTATTGATGAGCCACTTCGCCTGTGCCGATGCGCCGCTGGACCCGCTCAATCGGCGCCAGATGGAATGCTTCGACCAGGCCGTGGCCGGTTTGCCCGGGCCGCATTGCCTGGCCAACTCGGCGGCCTTGCTGCAGTTGCCGCAGGCGCGGCGCGACTGGGTGCGCGCCGGCCTGCTCATTTACGGTGCCTCGCCGTCGCCGGACATCAGCAGCCAGAGCCTGGGACTTGCGCCGGTGATGACGCTGGAGACCCAGCTGATTGCGGTCAAGACCGTTTTGGCCGGCGAAGCGATCGGTTATGGCGCCCGCTACACGGCAGCCGGCGACATGCGCATCGGAGTTGCCGCGGTTGGCTATGGCGATGGTTATCCCCGCAACATGCCCGATGGCGCCCCGGTGCTGGTCAACGGCCGGCGAGCCCGGCTGGCCGGGCGGGTGTCGATGGACATGATCACGATCGATCTCGAAGGCCAGCCCACAGCCGGTGTCGGTGATCCGGTGGTGTTGTGGGGACGCGGCCTGCCGGTCGAGGAAGTTGCCGGCGCGGTCGATACGATCCCCTACGAGCTTTTTTGCCGGGTGACGCGCCGCGTGAGCTACCGGCAGGCTTGACCGGCACGAAGCTGCAGAAACGTCAGTCGTGCCCGGAGTGCTTGCGCAGGATGCCGCGGATCTGGTCGTAGCTCAAGCCGAGCCGCCGGGCCGCTTTTTGGCGGTTGCCGCCGTGTTCGGCCACGGCGCGTTCAACGATGGCCAGTTCCTGTTGCCAAAGCCATGCCCGCAAGTCGTTTGGAAGCGGGCCGGAATAGTCGCGCTCGGCCGACCCGGCAGTGGCTTTCGGGCGCCACGGCGAGTCGAACGGGTCGAGCTGCAGGATCTTGATTTTACGCGTCGGGTCATCGAGGCGGTAGACGGCGCGCTCGACTGCATTTTTTAATTCGCGCACGTTGCCCGGCCACGAGTGCTGCAGCATCTGGCGGCTTGCCGTGGCCGAGAATCCGGCGAAAAGTTCGCGGCCCAGCTCGTGGCTCATGCGCATCGCGAAATGTTCGGCCAGCGGCTCGATGTCATCGGTTCTTTCGCGCAGCGGTGGCAGCGTGATGACGTCAAACGAGAGACGGTCGAGCAGGTCGGCGCGGAAGCGGCCGATTTCGGCCATGGCTGGCAGGTCTTCGTTGGTGGCGCCGACGACGCGCACATCGATTGACAGCGTGGCCGAGGAGCCCAGGCGCTCGAACTCGCCGTACTCGATGATGCGCAGGATTTTCTCCTGGACTTCGGCCGAAGTGGTTGCCAGTTCGTCGAGAAAAAGGGTGCCGCCGTCGGCTTGCTCGAAGCGCCCGATTCGGCGGCTGCTGGCGTCGGTGAAAGCGCCGGCCTCATGGCCGAACAGTTCCGACTCCAGCAGTGACGGACTGATCGCGGCACAGTTGAGCTTGACCAGCGGCTGGTCCCAGCGCTCGGACAGGTAGTGAAGTCGTTCGGCGATCAGTTCCTTGCCAGTGCCGCGTTCGCCGACCACTAGCAGCGGCCGATTCAGGTTCGCCGCACGGGAAACCTGTTCCAGCATGCCCAAAAAGGCCGCCGATTCGCCGATCAGGGGCTGTTGCTTTTGATCCATGTCAGGCACCGCGAATGATCGCTCAGTGTACCCGGTCGCCAATTGGGCGGGCGGTCGGCAGGAATTCGACTGCTTTCAAAGAGGTTTGACGCATAAGCACCGGATTTTCTTGCAGGTTTACCGAGCCCTTCGGCCCCAGGGCGATCGAGACGCCGAAGTGGGCGTACTCGCGGCGCGTTGATCTGCCAGAATACCGCGATGGCCAGGACAAAGACAAATTACGCGTGCGCAGAGTGCGGCGCCAACCATCCGAAATGGTCCGGGCAATGTGCCGATTGCGGGGCCTGGAATTCTCTGGAAGAAGCACGCAGCGAAGCGATTGCGGCAGGCGCCGGGCGCCGCGGCGGCTGGACCGGCCAGGCCTCGGGCAAAGTCGTCAAGCTCGGCGCCGTGCGCGCAGCCGATACGCCGCGCTTCAGTTCGGGGCTGAGCGAACTCGACCGCGTGCTCGGCGGCGGGCTCGTGCCCGGCTCGGTGACGCTGATCGGCGGTGACCCGGGCATCGGCAAATCGACGCTGTTGCTGCAGTCCCAGGCAGCGATCGCGGCCGAGCGCAAGTCGCTGTATGTCACCGGCGAGGAATCGGCGGCCCAGGTGGCCATGCGCGCGCGCAGGCTGGGGCTGGAGCCGGATCTGCTCGAGTGTTTGACCGAAACCAGCCTGGAAACGGTGCTGGCCACGGCGGCGGCCAACCGCCCGGACTTCATGGTCATCGATTCGATCCAGACGCTGTGGAGCCAGGCGCTGCAGTCGGCGCCCGGCTCGGTGGCCCAGGTGCGCGAGTGCGCCTCCCGGCTGGTGCAGTATGCCAAGCAGACCGGTTGCGCGGTGGTGCTGGTCGGCCACGTGACCAAGGAGGGTGCGCTGGCCGGGCCGCGTGTGCTCGAACACATGGTCGACGGCGTGCTGTATTTCGAATCCGATTCCGGCAGCCGCTTCCGCTTGATCCGCTCGATCAAGAACCGCTTCGGGGCCGCCAATGAACTGGGCGTGTTTGCCATGACCGACACCGGCCTGAAAGCGGTTGCCAACCCGTCGGCGATTTTCCTGTCCACCGATGAAGAGCCTTCGGCCGGCTCGTGCGTGCTGGTCACCCGTGAAGGCACCCGCCCGATGCTGGTCGAGGTCCAGGCGCTGGTCGCGCCCAGCAGCCTGTCGCAGCCGCGACGGGTGGCGGTCGGCATCGACCCGGGCCGGCTGGCCATGCTGCTGGCCATCATGAACCGGCACTGCGGCATCCAGGTCAACGACCAGGACGTGTTCATCAACGTCACCGGCGGCATCCGGGTCGGCGAAACCGCGTCGGACCTGGCCGTTGCGCTGGCGATCCAGTCTTCGTTGCGCGAAAAGCCGCTGCCGCGGCAACTGGTCGCTTTCGGCGAGGCCGGGCTGTCGGGCGAGTTGCGGCCGGTTTACAATGGCGAAGAACGGCTGAGAGAGGCGGCCGGCCAGGGTTTTTCCAGCGCGCTGGTGCCGCATGGCAATGTCAAGGGCGTCAAGGCCAAATTGACGATTCGGGGTTGCAGGCGGCTTTCCGACGCGTTGGCCATTGCGCGCGAATCCTGATGCGGCCATGCTGGCTGTCATTGGCCATCGCCGGGCCGGCCCGCCCGGCCATTGGCTGAAGCATTTCCTGCACCAGGTGCCTGTCGGACTTAACGCTGATCTACTGTTTATGTACTGCCGCGGAAAAGCCGGATTGGCCCAGATTTCCCGCTCCTTTCCGTTAACCAGGCCCACTATTCGCCTCAAAAGATCAAAAAATCTGACTCCAACCGGCTTTCCATCGCTATGGATTGGTCAAGTCAGACAGGCTCCTGGCCCGGCTTGTGGAATTTTCTGCCGCCATGCTTGTCCATTTTTGCTGTCGACGGCTTGAATTTCCGGGCTTTTCGATCTTTTCTTCACCAGTCATTTCTCATAAGTCTTTTTTTTATTGACGGATTCCGATGCCAAAACCCTTCTCCGATTTTAGAAAACGGTCCATTAGAAAGTGGTCCAATGGCGTGGTCGCCGGTCTGGCCTTTTGCCTGCTCTCGTCCGGCTTTGCCGGCGCCGAGCCGGCCGATTCCGCCGAAGCGTTTCCGGCCTGCCTGGCAGATTTGCAGAGCCAGGCCCGCCTGCAGGGCGTGTCCGAGTCCCTGGTCGGCGATACCCTGGCCAGGGTGCAGTTCCAGCCCCGGGTGATTGAGCTGGATCGCGCACAGCCTGAATTTCGCCAGTCCTTTTCGGCCTACCTGGAGGCCCGCGTCAATGCCCAGCGCGTTGCACGTGGCCGCGAGCTGCTCGCCGCCAATCGTGATTTACTGGCCGGCCTGACCGCGCGAACCGGCGTGCCGGGTCATTATCTGGTCGCGCTTTGGGGGCTGGAAACCAATTTCGGCGGCTATCTCGGCAACATGCCGACGCTGGATTCGCTGGCCACGCTCGCTTGCGATCCGCGCAGAGCCAGCTTTTTTACAACCCAGTTGATGACTGCGCTGAAGCTGATGGAGCGCGAATCGCTGTCGGCCGAAACCATGCGCGGTTCATGGGCCGGGGCGGTCGGGCATACCCAGTTCATGCCGACCTCGTATTACGATTACGCCGTCGATGGCGACGCCGATGGGCGAATCGACTTATGGAACAGCCCGGCCGATGCGCTGGCTTCGGGCGCGAACTACCTGCACAAGCTGGGCTGGAAGGCCGGGCAACGCTGGGGCAGGGAGGTGCAACTGCCGGCCGATTTTGATTTTTCAGATTCCGGCGCCAGCGCAAACCGGCCGCTGCAGGAATGGCGCCAGCGCGATGTTCGCCGGGCCAATGGCGACCGGCTGCCGATCGCCGACATGCAGGCGGCCGTGGTGGTGCCGATGGGCCACCGCGGGCCGGCGTTCCTGGTCTATGAAAATTTCGAGGTCCTGATGGGCTGGAATCGTTCGCAATCCTATGCCATTGCGGCCGGCCATCTTGCCGATCGAATCGCCGGGGCCGGTGGCCTGGTCGCCGTGTTGCCCGACATCGACCGTGCGCCTTCTGCCTCGGACGTTTCGCGGCTGCAGCGCCTGCTTGCCCAGCTGGGCTTCGACCCCGGCGAGCCCGACGGCATCATTGGGCCGGCTTCGCGCGCGGCTTTGCGCCAGTTCCAGCAGTCGAAAGGCCTGGTCGCCGACGGCTACCCCGACGAGGCGGTATTCGAGATGCTTGAACAGGAGCCGGTCGAATGATTCAATCATCTGTTCGGTCAGCGGCCCATTTTGGAATTTCCGATCCTGGCTCGGGCATTGCTGCAAGCTTGAATTTCGAATTTAATGGCGGAGGTTGAAATGATCCGGAATGAACCTCGAAACAGCCCGTCATGGCTTTGGCGGCTGACCCGGATTCTGGACCCGGTCAATCCGGCTTATGCGGCCGCCGCCATTTTTGCTGTCGTGATTCTGCTCGTCGCACTGGTGCTGTGGTGGAAGCCGGCGCCACTGTTGCCCGATTTTTCCAATATCGAGGATGTGGCCGCGCGCAAGGAAGCATTTTTCGGCTACCTGGCGCCGCTTGTCGAGTCGGAGAACCAGCGCATCCGCGAACAGCGCAAGCGACTGCTCGAGCTGGCCGATTCGGTCGCTGACGGCCAGCAGCTCGGCCGGGGCGAGCGCCGCTGGCTGCAAAAGCTGAGCCGCCAGTATGAGCTTGACTGGAACGCCGACGATATCGATGCCATGCTGGAAGCATTCAAAAAGCGGGTTGATGTCGTGCCGGTTGCGCTGGCGCTGGTGCAGGCGGCCACCGAATCGGCCTGGGGTCAGTCGCGCTTTGCCGTGGAAGGCAACAACCTGTTCGGACAGTGGTGCTACGAGCGTGGCTGCGGCCTGGTGCCATTGCGAAGATCGGCCGGCCAGGCCCACGAAGTGGCGGCATTCGGCTCGGTGCAGGAGTCGGTTTCGCGCTATATCAACAACCTGAATACGCACTCGGCCTACCAGCCGCTGCGCGAAATTCGTTTCGAGCTGCGCCGCGCCGGCCAGCCCCCAACCGCGATGGCGCTGGCCGAAGGCCTGGTGCGCTATTCTGAAAAGCGCGAGACCTATGTCGACGAGGTCAAGCAGGTCATTCGCCTGAACCGGCCAATCATCGAGGCAATTCTGGAGTAAATGATGCTGCCAGGAATCGTTGTGCTGCTTTTTCTTTTGTTCGGGTCCGGGCTGGCGGCGGCCGGGCATGGCGTGATATTGCTGTATCACCATGTCAGCGACCAGACGCCGCCTTCGACCAGTGTCGCTCCGGACCGCTTCGAGCAGCACCTGCAGTTTCTGGAACAAAACGACTACCAGGTCTGGCCGTTGGCACGGTTGCTGGAATCGATTTATGAAAAAAATGGAAAGCTGCCCGACAACGTTGTTGCGATCACCTTCGATGATGCCTACGAGTCGGTTTACCACCAGGCCTGGCCGCGGCTGGCCGAGCGCGGCTGGCCATTTACGGTATTCGTCAATAGCGATGCAATCGACCAGGGCTTGTCGCCGTACATGGATTGGTCGCAGCTGCGTGAACTGGCCGAGCATGACGTGGCGATCGAAAATCACAGCGCCTCGCATGACCATTTGCTGTTTCGTGAAGACGGACAAACGCCGGCGGCATGGCGGCAGCGGGTCCTGGCAGATATCGAGCGCGCACAACTGCGGATCAAGGCTGAAACCGGACATGCGCCGACGATGTTTGCCTACCCCTACGGCGAGGATTCGGCAGAACTGGCCGAGATCGTCAGCACGGCCGGGTATTACGGGCTGACCCAGCGTTCCGGTGCGGTTGGCCAAGGCACTGATCCGCAGGCGATTCCGCGTTTCCCGATGGCGACCGGCTTGGATTCGCTGGATCGGCTCGAACTGGCGGTTCGTTCGCGTCCGCTGCCGGTGATTTCGTCGCATACCGAGCCGGCCCCGACGCAGGGCACGATCGATGAGTTGCAGACCCTGGAGCTGGTGCTGGCTCCAAGCCCCTACCGACTCGAGTCCCTGGCCTGTTATTCGGGCGACGGCAAGCAACTTGACCTCGAAGTGGACAGGGGCGACCTGCTCCGGTTGAAAGTCGAGGTTGCCGGCATCGGCAAGCCGGGACGCAACCGGGTCAATTGCACGGCGCCGGCAGCAGATGAAAGTGGCGATTTCTATTGGTATGCGTTCCAGTGGGTGCAGCTGGGCCCTGGCAGCGGCCGGTCGATCGATTAGACCCGTGAACAACAGCACCGGCGTCGGCTTGATTGGTCGATTCAGCCCGCCTTATTCGCCACCCTTGCTACTGGGCCTGACGACCCCTCGCGACGGAAGGGTGGTGAATAAGTCGGGTTCAGGATCTGCTGCTCTGAACAAACCAGTAAACCATCGCCGGCCAACCAGAGCAGTTGACCCGCTGCCCGCCCCATGCAAGAATCGACCAGTTAATCAACCGGGAAATCAATTCGTGTCTCAACCGCATCGCGAGCCCATTGCCAAGGTCGATACCGCGTGGCTGCGCATGGAACAGCCGACCAACTTAATGATGATTACCGGCGTGATCGTGTTGCGCGAATCGGTGGATTTCGAAAAACTCAAGGAAGTGGTCTCATCGCGCTTTCTTGCGTTTCCCCGCTTTCAGTGCAAGGCGGTACAAACCACGCGCGGCTGCTGGTGGGAGCAGGACGAGGATTTCGAACTGACCTCACACATTCGGCGGATTGCACTGTCCGGCGATGCCGGCAAGGAAGAGCTCGAAGAGTTTATTTCGGAGCTGGCCTCGACGCCGCTGGACAAGTTCCGCCCGCTGTGGCAGTTCCACTATGTTGAAAACTATGTCGACGGACCGGCACTGATTACGCGCATCCATCATTGCTATGCCGACGGCATGGCGCTGGTGCAGGTGATGCTGTCACTGACCGATGCCGATCGTGAAAAATCGATGGTGCGGGTCGAGCCTGAAAGATGGCAGCGCCGGCAAGCGCGCGAATCGAATGTCTTCAAGCGGCTTCTCGAGCCGGCCCGCCAGGGTGTCGATGCGGTCACGCACATCGGTTCAAAGCTTGCCGAGGAGGCGGTTCACCTGATCAGGGATCCGAGCCAGGCGGCGCTGTATGCCGAGGGCGCGACGGAAATCATGTCGGAGCTGGCCACGATGCTGTTGCTCGAAGACGACCCGCCATCGCGCTTCAAGGGCAAGCTGGGCATTCGAAAAAAAGTGGCCTGGGCCCAGCCGCTGCCGCTGCTGGAAGTCAAGGCGATTGGCTATGCACTGGGTTGCACGGTCAACGACGTGCTGATCGGCATCATGACCGGTGCGCTGCACCGCTACCTCGTCGATTACGGTGACGACCCTTCCGAGCTCGAGATTCGGGCCACGATTCCGGTCAACCTGCGCCCGCTGGAGCACGCAAAGAACCTGGGCAATCATTTTGGCACCGTGTTTCTCGATTTGCCGATCTGGGAGTCGAATCCGCTGGCGCGAATCTATCGGGTGGCCGAAAATATGCACCAGCTTAAAAAATCCCGGCAGGCCACGGTTTCACTGGGATTGCTGGCGACCGTCGGCATGCTGCCGCTGGCCGTTCAGCAGGCAGCGATCGAGTTGTTCGGCCGCAAGGCCACCACGGTGCTGACCAACGTGCCGGGGCCGGCCAGCGAGCTGTACATGGCCGGCTCGGAAATCGGCCAGATGATGTTCTGGGTGCCGCAAACGGCGTCTGTCGGCATGGGCATCAGTATCTTGAGCTATAACGGCCAGGTCTTTTGCGGCATGATCACCGACAATCGCCTGGTGCCTGACCCCGAACGGGTCATGGAACGCTTTGCAGCCGAGTTCGAAAATCTTTTGCACCTGGTCATGATGCTGGGGCCGGGCACCGATCGCAGCCCGGAAGAGGTCGAGAACCAGGTCCAGGCATGGCTGGACGTGACCCAGTCTCCCTGATCGGGTCTGCATTGTACGATTGGATCATTCGATCGAGTTTTTTGCATATTCGATGTCCAGCGCCTGCATCGCATCGATGGGTTCCATGGCTGCGGCTTTTTCATAGGCCTGGTTGGATTCATCGATGCGCTTGTCGCCATGTAGCAGGTAAATCCCGTTGCCGTATTCGATCCAGGCAATCGGCGCATCGGATAGCCGGATCGCTTCCTTGAAGTGTTCGAAGCCTCGATCGGCGCTGGCGCCGTAGCTCATGGACCCGACCAGCTTGCCGACCTTGGCGATGACTTCTGCGTGGTACAGACCAAGTGCGGTATGCGCTTCTGCGTGCTCGGGTTGCATTTTGATCGTGCGGTCCAGTGATTTTTTGATTTTGCCGCCAAGACCCTGGCTCAGCGCCCTGGCAATCGAGATGCCCTGGCTGTAGCGACCCAGGTGGTAGGCGTGGAAGTACCAGGAGTTCGGGTTTTCCGGGTCGTGTTTCATGGCCGCCTCGGCGCGCTCGATGCCGGCCGTGTAAATTTCCTTTTTGACTGCATCGCTGTCCTCCAGGTAATCAGCGTAAATGCCCGACGCCTTGTTGATGACGACATGTGCGGACGGTCCGGCCGCCTGCGCGGTATCGACGGCGGCGCCGAACCGGCCCTGGTGAAATTGCCTCCAGGCTTGCTGCAGCGAAGAATCCTGGGGCCAGGGTTCGCCATCGCCGGCGTGCAGTTTCGGCCAGGCGGACTTGAGTTTTTTTCCCGGGTATTCGAAATTGGACGGATCAAGGTTGAAATCGGACCAGGCGCTGGTATTCATTGATCGGGTTCCTTGTCAATTGCCATTGATTCTACTGTCATGTCACTCCACATTAAAGCTGAAAGCGCTTCCTGTTTCGAGACAGTGTCGTTGCTTTCCCGCAAGGCATCTCGCGTGTCGGGTCGATGGATGGCCGACAGATTTACCCGTCTGAGTCGCCACCCTCTATATGCGGGCCGGACTAAGCCCGCCTTATTCATCACCCTTCCGTCGCGAGGGTCGTCAGGACCGCAGTAGGAAGGGTGGTGAATAAGGCAGGATAAGGTGGGGTTAGTGTGAAGGCTCTAATTTGAGCCTGTATCGTGTTAATCAAAGGCCAAAGTGCTTGGCCTGAACTCCATTGCAAAGAGGTGAATATCATGGCTAAGAAAGCTGCGAAAAAGAAAGCTTCCAAAAAGAAGGTTTCGAAGAAAACGGCTCGTAAATCGGCCGCAAACCGTGTGCAGGACAACGCGCATGAAATCTGGCTGGCCGGACTGGGTGCATTTGCCATGGCCCAGGAAGAAGGTGTCAGCCTGGTTCGCCGCGGCGAAAAGCTGGTCAACGAGAAGACCGGACAGGTGGTTAGCGAAAGCAGCAAGTTTTTCGACCGCCTGGTGTCGGAAGGAAAAAAGCTCGAAGGCAAGGGTCGCAAGATGGCTGAAGATGCTGTCGGTGGCGTGAGAAGCGATGTCGAAGGTCGGGTCGACAAGGCCCGCGAATCGGCTCGAACCAACTGGGACAAGCTCGAGAAGGTCTTCGAGGATCGGGTTGCCCGTGCATTGTCGCGACTGGGTGTGCCGACTTCCGACGAGATCCAGGAATTGAGCAAGCGAGTTCAGGAACTCAATACACGGGTCCGCGAATTGGCCAAGGCGCAAAAGGAATCCGCCGCCAAGACTGCTGCCGCTTCCAAGGCGGCTGCTTCCAAGCCCGCCGCTTCCAAGCCTGCCGCTTCCAAGCCTGCGAGCTCAAGCACGCCGAAGGCGAGCTGAACGTCTACCCCGAAGCAGTTGGAGCTTGCTCCATACAACTGCTTTTTTGCCCGGGCTTTGCCCGGGCTTTTTTTTGTGTTTTGGAATGGGCTGGCTGCAGGGCCTCAATCTGGCCGGTAGGCCTGGGCCAGCAGTTCGAGCTGGGCGCGCGCCTGGCCGAGCAAAAAAGGCCCGACCAGGCTCATCACCTGCCAGGCCGCGCGGTCCGGCTGGGGCTCGCCGGTGGTCTCCAACACCTGGTCGAACGCAATCCAGTAGGTGCTGACCAACACGATATTGCGGACGACCGCTTCGCGCTGCGCCCGAGTGGCCTGGAGCCGGCCGGCCTTTTCGAGGCCCGACAGCAGATCGTCGGCGGTGCGCATCGAAAGCTTGAGGATGGCCCGAAACCGATGCCGGAAATTGCGGTTTCTTGCGCATAACTCGTTGAGGTCCCGGTAAATGAAGCGATAGTCGGCGATCGTTTCAAACACCAGGTGCAAGAACAGCCAGGTATCTTCGATATCCGGCGTCGCCATGTCGCCGCCGGCCAGCAATTCCAGCATTCTGTGCTCGAATCGGCCGAACAGCGCGTCGATCAGTGTCTGCTTGGTTCGGAAATGGTAGTGCAGGTTGCCCGGGCTGATCTCGAGTTCGTCCGAAATTCGATTCGTGGTGACGTTGGGCTCGCCGTATTCGTTGAACAGGACCAGTGCGGCATCCAGTATTCGTTCCGGGGTGCGGGTACGGGGCATGCATGCTCACATTGATTGCTGGTGATGGGCGCGCCTGGCCGATTTCCGGCGAACATCTACAGGTTGGCGGCCGGCTAGCCGGTCAACGAATCGACCAGTTCGATGTAGCGCTTTTTTGCCTCATCGGGGTCGGTACCCGCCAGCTTTTCCCAGGCCTCGTACTTGGCGACGCCTACAAAGTCGAAAAAACCCGGTCGTTCACCGCTGACATCGCCCTCGGCCCCTTGCTTGTAGAGGGCGTACAGCTTCAGCAAAGTGTCGTTGTCGGGTCTTTCGCCGAGTTGCTTGACGCGGGCGGAGGCTTGTTCAAATTCCTGTTCCAGATCGCTCACGGGCCGATCCCTTATGTGTGAAAACCAATGGTATTCATAGCACGCCGTGGGATACAGGTCAACGCCTTTTGCTGCCGCCGACCCTGAATCGTCGATTGTGTTTGATTCGAAGGGGATTCAAAATGAAGTGGCGCGATACCGTCAAGGCCGGTTATCTTATGGACTGTGCTGTTTTTGATCGAGGGACGAGGAGAAATCGATGACTTATTTTGTGACCGGCGGTACCGGATTTATCGGCCGCAACCTGATTGACCAGCTGCTGAAGCGACGTGGCACGATTTACGTTCTGGTGCGCAAGGGTTCGAAGAAGAAATTCAACGCACTGGTCGCCGAGCGCTGGAGCGACTCGGAAAAGCGCCTGGTCGCGGTTGCCGGCGACCTGGTCCGACCGACGCTGGGCGTGTCCAAAACCGATCTTGAGAAACTGGCTGGAAAGGTTCGGCATGTCTTCCACCTGGCCGCGGTCTACGACCTGACGGCCAGCGCCGAGGCCCAGGAGCAGGTCAATATTGACGGCACCCAGAATGCCGTGGATTTTGCCGAGGTGATCGGGGCGAAGTGCTTTCATCACACCTCGTCGATTGCCGCTGCCGGCATGTACCAGGGCGCTTTTCGCGAGGACATGTTCGATGAAGCCACCGGCCTGGACCACCCGTATTTCCGCACCAAGCACGATTCGGAAGGGATCGTTCGGCGCAAGTGCAAGATTGCATGGCGAATTTACCGCCCCGGCATCGTCGTGGGGCATTCCGAGACCGGTCAAATCGACAAAATCGACGGCCCGTACTTTTTCTTCAAGATGATTCAGAAAATGCGGCGCATGCTGCCGCCCTGGGTGCCGACGCTGGGCCTGGAAGGTGGGCGGATCAACCTTGTGCCGGTCGATTTTGTCGCCCGGGCCATGGACCATATTGCGCACAAGCCGAAGCTGGACAACCAGTGCTTCCACCTGACCGATCCAAATCCGAAGCGCATCGGCGCGGTCATGAACCTGTTCGCCGAAGCCGCGCATGCGCCGTTGATGTCGATGCGGGTCGACGCCCGGCTGTTCAGCTTCATTCCGCAGCCAATCAAGCAGGGCATGGGTATGCTTCCGCCGGTGCGACGGATTATCAACCAGGTGCTCAACGATCTTGGCATCCCGAAGGATATGCTGAAATTTTTCAATTACCCGACCAGCTTCGACACGCGCGAAGCCGACCGGGCGCTGAAAGGCTCGGGCATCACGGTGCCGCCGTTGGAAGACTATGCATGGGTGCTCTGGGACTACTGGGAGCGCCACCTGGACCCGGACTTGTTCATCGATCGTTCGCTGAGTGGCCAGGTGCGCGGCAAGGTGGTGCTGGTCACCGGCGGCTCATCGGGTATCGGCAAGGCCACGGCGCTGATGATGGGCAAGGCCGGGGCCACGGTCTTGCTGGTTGCGCGCAAGGAAGCCGAATTGCTGGAGGCGAAAAAGGAGATCGAGGCCGATGGCGGCACTGCGTTTGCCTATACCTGTGATCTGGCCGATTACGAATCGGCCGAAAAGCTGTGCAAGACGGTGCTCAAGGAACACGGCGCGATCGATGTGCTGGTCAACAACGCCGGCCGATCGATCCGGCGCTCGATTGCGCTTTCCTACGACCGTTTCCACGATTTCGAGCGGCTGATGCAGTTGAACTATTTTGGTTCGCTGAAGATGATCCTGGGCTTGTTGCCTGTCATGGCCGAGCGCAAAAGCGGGCATATCATCAACATTTCCTCGATCGGCGTATTGACCAACGCACCCCGGTTTTCGGCCTACGTTGCGTCGAAAGCGGCGCTGGATGCGTTTTCACGCTGTGCTGCGGCCGAGTACAACGACACCGGCGTGGCCTTTACAACCATCAATATGCCGCTGGTGCGTACGCCGATGATTGCACCGACCAAAATCTACGAATCGGTGCCGATGATCAGCCCGGAAGATGCGGCCGACATGGTCAAGCAGGCCGTGATTTATCGTCCGCAGCGGATTGCGACGCGGCTGGGGATTTTCGCATCGGTGCTGCATTCGCTGGCGCCGAAAATTTCCGAGATCGTCATGAACTCTGCGTTCCGCATGTTTCCCGATTCTGCAGCAGCGCGCGGTGAAAGAAGCAGCGGCGGCGAGGCCCAGGTGACGCAGGAGCAGATGGCCTTTGCCAGCATCATGCGGGGCATCCACTGGTAGGTTCGACCTGTATGTTCCGAGCCGTTTATTCTTCGCATTGGAACGGCTGCTGACCTGGGCCGGGTAAGCCGGTTCATCGATCGATGGATTGATCGTTGATCAGCGCCGTTCGGAACCTAGTTGGCGGCCCGACAGTGTGAATGAATCTTCGCTGACCGGGCCGCGCATGGGCGGTTGAACACCGTCGTCTTTGGCGTGTCGACCTGAACGGCGTCGGTCGAAAAACGGCAGGACATTGAAGTGGCCGAAGCGGTGGTCGCTGTTGGCATATTGCTGCGGACGTCTTGGCTGGATACGCTCGGCCTGGCGTTCGCGGTGCCGTTCCTCAAGGCTGGTGCGGCGTTGATCGACGAATTCCTGGTTGCGCTTTGAAATATCCGAAAGGTCCGGGGCGGCTTCGATGACGCTGATGCGCGACGGTGAATGGTAAATCTCGGCACTGTCGGAGCAGGGCCTGTCGGAAAAAACCGTGGTTTCGCCATCGGTGCAGCGATAGACCTGACCCAGTGCCGGCAGCGAGGCCAGCAATAGCGTCAATACAGCCAGGCCGCCTTTCCAGGCCTGATGCTTGTCCGAAAACCGGCGATTTCTGTTCATGGCATTACTTGTGACCGGCCGTTGAGGCGTGGGTTCGATTGTTCGTGATGGCGGGATCGAGTTTTTCCAGGATTTTCAGGCCCAGCGCATCGATTTGCGGCTGCACACGGTTCGCCGGCCCGGCATCGGATTCCAGCCAGGCGGCCAGCCCGGCGTCGACCAGGCGGTTATGCCAGGCCGAAATTCCGGCCGGCGGGAGCACCCAGCCGCGCTCGATCAGGCGTGCGCACAAATACCCCAGGCCCTGCTGCGGGCGGATGCTGCCGCGTTTGTTGTAGCGTGGCCGAAACGCACGTTTTGCGATACCGGCCGCCAGCTTTTGGGCGACGCCCGGAGTTCGCCGATCGGGCACCAGCCAGGTCGGCGCCGGACTGGCCAGGGCATCGCGCAAGAGTTGCGGCGAGGCACCAGCCACCAATAAGGCATCGGCTTTTTCGAGCGCCATGGCGTAGGGGTTTTCGCCTGCGTCGGGCTGCCAGGAAAATACCTCGATTGCTGCCTCGCGCCGGGCCAGCTGCTGTAGCCGTGGCCCGGCGTGGGCCGAATCGCGACAGGTGATGATCAGCAGCCTTGCGTTTCTGCGACGGGACCAGCCCAGAGCATCCTGGAAAAGCGTTTTGAGTTCGCTGGTTTTCCATGCCCCGTGGTGTTTGCCTCCGACCAGCAGTGCCGAGCGCCGTGAGGCCTTGCGCCACTTCTTCCAGGCTCGAAGCTTCGGGGCGGGTGTCGGCAGTGATTCGCCTTCGAGGCCGCATAGCATGGTCAGGCGATTGGGATGGGCCGGCAGGCCATGGTGGTCCATGCTGAGTGCAATGCCGGCGTGCTCGGGAACCCGGCCTGCGTGCCGGCCGAGAAGCACCAGTGCCGGCGGATAGTCCGACTGCTTTGCGATGCGGTGAGCAACGCCGGTGGCCACTGTGCCCGAGGCAATCAAAAGGGCCGGCCGATGGTTTTCTGCAACCCGCTGGCGAACGCTCGACGCATGCCGGAATGAACGCAGAAACCCGCCGGGCAGTTCTGCGTGCACCAATGCGCGGCCGCCCTGGCGCGCCAGTGATGCACCCAGTTTTCCGGCCGTGCGGCGCGAATCCGATCTTTTTTGCGACAACACAACGACCGGGCCATCGCGTAGCGGACCGCCGGTCAGGACGCGCCGGCTGGGCCCGACACGTCGTGTCAGGCGCCACCGGGTTTGCGGATTGAGTCGGCTGGCAAGTTCGAATTGCTCGATCCAGAAATGCAGGCTGCGGCGTGGACGGCGCTTGCTGATCAATACGGGTTCGCGCAGATTCACTTCCAGTTGGCTGGATCGTGAAAACAGTCGATCGATGACCCACGGCAGATCGCCGTCGGGTACGCATTCGAGCAGGCAACGGATCGTGCGCGATTCAAGATGCGGAACTTTATCCGCCTTCGGGCCCAGCAGCTCGATCAATTCGGGCCCGTGCGGTTGAGCCGAAAGCGCCAGCGCAAAATCGGGCCATGACGACGATGGGCGCAGCGACGAGACCGGCAGAAAACGGGCCTGGTCGGCCTCGCGCTCGAGATCGAACCACAGGTCTCCGGTCGGGTTGCGGTCGTAAACGAACTGGTCCGGGAAGGGCCTCCACGGTTGCGTATGCAGCGTTGTGAAGTGCACGCAGGCCGACTCGCCGGCACGGTACTCGGCATCGCGGGCGTTGTACCTGGACGGCATTTCACCCCACAGCGAGGCCGCCCGGGCGCGCGCTTCGATGCGCTTGCGCGTTGTCCCGACCACCTTGTCATGGTTCCAGACCCCGGCCATGCGCTGGCAATCGATCAGCATCACCGAGCTGTCGTGATCGTTGATCGACAGGAAGCCGGCGCTGCCGATGTCGCGATCGAACAGCTCGGCCGGATCGCTCAGCCAGACCTGATCGACATCGTTGTAAATCGCTCGACCAATATAATTGCAGAAGTGCGGGATGGCGAAGCGGTAGTTGGTGAAACCGGTGATCCAGAACCCGCTGATATAGCCCTGCAAACCCTTTAGAAGGTGGATTTCGTAGATGCGGCTCGGGTCACGATGTTTTTCGACGGACCAGAGAAATACCCGTTCGGCGCGAAACTGCTGACGTTCCGAGCCAAGAAATATTCGCACCGGCGGCTGGCCGCTGGGTCGGTGACCGGGACGCACGCCAAGGATGATTTTTTCGGGCCGGCGATGCCTTGGCGGCGTCCTGTGAGGATTGGCAAATGGGGTCAGGCCCCGCACAATGCGTTGGGTAACTAGCGGCATGACAAATTATTCTCCGCTTGGGCGTCTGGCTTGAAATCCGGTTCCAGATGATAGCGCTTCCAGCGCCGATGATGCCAGGCCCAGAGCGCGGGGCGTTCGAGGATCTGATGTTGCATGGAAAGACAGATGGCATCGAGCAGCGACACGTCGTCGCGGGCCGATAACGGTGGGCGTACCTGGAAACGCCAGGTCGGAGCTGCGGCTTTTGCATGAATTGGAATCACCGGCACGTTTGCGCGCATGGCCAGTTTTGGAATGCCGGTGGGCATGCGCAGGATTTTGCCGAGAAAACGTTGTCTTGCGCCTTCACCCTTGTTGCCCTGGTCCATCAGTACGTAGACCATACCACCGTGTTTGAGCACCTTTAGTAGCTGGCGAAAGCTCCGGGTCGGGTTGGCGCGATCCAGTGCAAGCGGAATGCAGCCGGCCCGCTCGAGGCTGCGGCCCAGCAGGCCGGGCGGCAGGCGCCGCGGATCGCGGTAAACGACATGGATCGGAAAGCCGTCGCGGGCCAGGCGTGCGGCCATCAGGATGCCGTTGCCCATGTGCATGCCCAGAAGGATGGCGCCGCGTTGGGGCCTGTCTGGTGCTCCGAGTATCTCTTGGCCGCCGATTTCCACCCCGTCGATCAGCGCATCGGGGTCGCATGCCGGATGGGCCAGCGACAGGATTTCCAGCACCGCCCGGTCGTTGTCGCGATAGGCGTGCCGCAGCGTTGTCGAGGCCTTGCGGTTCGAAACAGCGGTCACTCGGGCAATGTCACCTCGAAGTCGACGATTGAACGGCCAGCTGAAAAAATAATGCAGCGTGCCAAGGAAATTTCCGGTTCGACGGATCCGGGCCGGCCCGCCGCGACTGGCCCAGCCGCTGAGTCCGATGGTGAACCGCTGGGCGATACGACGACGGAATTTACGAATCCTGGCCGCCACGGCTGTCAGGAAGCCGCCTGGGGGTCGGCAGATCGCTTCGCAACGTCGGTTGGGCACCTTTCGATTTGACCGGCATGCACTTTGTAGATGCGGTCGGCCAGTTTCAGCATCGGCTGATGGTGGGTGACCGCCAGCATCGTCAACTGACCCTTCAGGCTTCCGATCGTAGCCAGCACGGCCTGTTCGGCGGCCTGGTCGAGATTGCTGGTGGCCTCGTCGAGGATTAGCAACTGGGGGCCGTGGACCAGCGCCCGGGCAATCGCCAGGCGTTGGCGTTGACCGCCCGAAAGCCGGCCGCCGCGCTCGCCGACCGGGGCATCCAGGCCACCTTCCATCTGTTCGACGAATTCAAGCGCGCCGGCCTGTTCCAGCGCCCGCAAGGCATCCTCGCGCGACAGGTCGGGCGCGCCCAGCGTGACGTTGTTGAATACCGAGTCGTTGGTCAGCAGCGCCTCCTGGGCCACGTAGCCGATTTTACGGCGCCAGCGGCGATGATCGATTTCGGCCAGGTCGGTCTCGTCGATGCAGACCTGGCCGGCGTCGGGCGGCAACAGTCCGGCCACCAGGTCGATCAGCGTGGTTTTGCCGGACCCGGAAGGACCGGTGATGACGCTCAATTGCCCGGCCGGGATTTCCATCGATTGGTGGTCGAAGACGGCGTGGTCCTGGTGGGCGAAACTGACATCATGGAAACGAATGGCCTGTTTCAGCACCGGCTCGAGATGGCCCCGTTGCGGCTCCGGCTCTGCGCGTGCCTCGTTGATCGCATCGATGAGCGACCAGTAGGCGCTTTCCGAAATTGCCGTGTGCTGCCAGGCGCGCTGGGCCTTGGACAGCAAGGTGAGAACCCGCGCCAGCAGAAAGATCAGCACCATGACGGCAGACAGCTTCATTGCCATCCAGCCGAGCATGATGAACAGGCCGACGGCAGCCAGGATGACCAGCAAAGCCTCCTGCAGTGCCTTCATCGCCTCTTTGGAAAAGACCTGCTTGCGCAGCGATTTGTTCAGCTGCTGGGTCTGGGCCGACAGCAGCGTGTCGAACTGGTCTTCTCGGCCCATGGCTTTCAACGGCTTGATCGCTGCGAGCTGGTCGGTCATGACCGACAGAATGTACTTGAGCAGGCCGGTCTGGCGCCTGCCGGCCTTGCCGGCGCTTTTGACCAGCAGGTTGAGCGCGCCCAGAACCACGGCCGACAGCAGCAGTGCGCTCAGCGTGATCTGCCAGGAAATCATCAGCGCCAGCACGGTGTAGACGCTTGCGGTAATCAACTGGGCCGACATGGTGGCGCCCTGGAGATAGCCATCGGAGGCCCGCTGGGCTTCGGTGGCCATCGCGTTGGCCAGGCTGCCGACCGATTTCGAAAGGTAATAGCGCCAGCGACTGGCGACCACGGCGCGGACCAGGTCCAGGCGCAGGTCGGTGGCCACCTGGGCCACCGCGTAGCCGACCTGCCGGTTGGCCAGCAATACCACGACGGTCTTGACCAGGATCAGGCCAATTCCCAGGCCCAGCAGCCACGGCAGCGTGGCTTCCAGGCCAAACAAGCCGAACAGCGACTGGATCATCTGCTCGGGCAGCGAAGGATCCTCGGCCTGCGCCAGCACCGCCGCGCCATTCTCGTCGGCCTGGCCGGTCAGCGAAATCATCGACAACAGCGTCGACAAGCCGAGGCCGTCGAGCAGGCTGGCCAGCAACAGCGCCAGCAACACGATCACGCTGCGTGCCGGGTAGCGGCGGAACAGGCTGACCAGCATGCCGGCGCTGCCGCGGCTGGTCTCCATTTTTAGCGGGTTCGGCGAAACCATTACAGGGCCTTTTTCTTCAACAAGCGGAACAACAAGCCCCATGCCGCCAGGCGCGGATGACGGCGCATGCGTTCGGTGGGCTCGATGCGCACGCCGCTGTGACGTTCGATTTTCCAGCTCAGGTAATCGATGCCGTTGGCGAAGGTGCCGGCAGCCTTGAGCAGTCGCAGTATATTCCGCGTTTTGCTCCAGATGCCGCGGGCGCGCCATTCGATCTTGCCGGCCAGTGCCTGGCCGCGGCGCAAAGTGATGTCATACAGCCCGTCACGGGCCTGGACTTCGTCCAGCCGCGGCAGCAGTCGGGCGCTCAGGGCGTTCCAGAAATCGCTGTCGCGCTCGATCAAACGTTGTGCCGCGCCGGGCGGCTCCGGCCGCAGTTCGCAGCCATAGCTGGCGCGCATGGCGCGAATCCAGAACGTCTCGCCGTCGAGTCTGCCGGCACCCAGGCGCAGCGCCGAGCGGGCGAAACGCGCGGCCGCGCGTGCCCGGCAGCTGGCCAGCATTCGCTCGGCGGATGGATCGGCCGCCCAGATTCGGCGGCAGGGCTGGGTGAAGCGGGCCCAGAAGTAGCCGTCCAGGCCGGCGTGTGTGCGAGCCTTGAAGGCGGCTTCGGAAATGATGATGTACTTGCAGCGCAGACGCTGCCGGCCGTCGCCGGTTTCCAGGTAATAGACATTCGGTGGCAGCAGCCGGTTCAAGGCTGCCGCGACGGCGCTGTCGTGCACTGGACGATAGGCCGAAACCACGGCCATCAAGTCGACCAGACCGTCGTGAATGTCCGCACTACGACGACAGGAACCGTACAACACCACGGCCCGCAGGGCTGGCCCACAGCGTTTGCGAATGGCCTCGAGCAGCGGTTCGAGCCCATCGGGAGCCGCCGCGGCCAGGTCCTCGGCCATCAGTTCTTCGACCGCGTCGATTGTCGCATTCATCGGCGCATTCATACGCGCAGAAACCTGAATTCAGGACCGGCATCGATCTGGAGCGGGGTATTTGGATCGAGGTCGAATTCCTGGCCGTCGAGCGTGATCGAGGGCAGGTTCGAAATTCTGACGCTGCTGCATTTTCCCGACAGGTAACCGTTTTCCCGGTTCATGGCCGGGCTGAAATGACCCCGAAGCAGGCGCGGCAGACGCAACGGCAGCGCGCGCGCATTGTGGCGCACGGCCGTGACCCGCAGCGGGCCGCGGCCGTGCCTGGCATAGGGGCGGACCAGGCGCTTTTTCTGGCTTAGCGTCGACAGCAACAGGAAGCGGCAGGCTCCATCGAAGGTGCCCAGGCTATCGGTTTCGATCTTCAGGTCGGGCAATTCGAAGCGCTGCCGGCCCAGCAGCCATTTCAAGCCGATACGGGTCACGCCCAGCGTGGATGCGGCCCTGCTGTTCGACCATCCGGCGCGCTTGGTGGTCAGGTGATGAACCTCGCGGATGACGCTGTCGACGGCCGCTCCGGCCATGAAAAAGCCGTGCTGGTGGCCGATCGACGGATGCTGCAGATGCAGGCTGGTACGTGCCGTCGGGTGGAGATTTCGGGATTCACTGGCCAGGATCCGCTCCAGTGTCGCGCTAAACTCGCGGCGGGTGCCGACATCGGCGGCGACGTAATTGGTTCGCCCGCCGCTTAGAACAATCAGTTCCGGCAATTGGTCCGGCGCAAGCGCTTTAGCCAGGTAGCTTGCGGTCGCCTGCAAGGTGCCGTCGCCGCCGGCAATCACCAGTCTTCCGACGGGGCCCTGCAGGATGGTGGCCAGCGCCTGCTCGATTTCGGTCCAATGGCTGACCATGTAAACCTGTCCGCCGTGGTCGCGAACGCGCTCGGCACAGCGCTGCGCCCTTCCATGCAGACTCATGCGAAAGCTCAAGGGGTTGATCAGTGCTGCCAGCGGATCATTTTTTTCAAATAAGGGCCGGGCGACGGCTGCCGTGGCTGAATTCATCATGGTCGGTGTTTCGGGCTCCCGGTCTGCCAGAGTTTGACGAGGTCGGAACGGTCGCGGCTGTACCAGGCTCTGGCAAGCAGGCGTCCGACCAGCTTGAAATAGTTGCCGTGGCTGCAGTCGTGCTAAGGATGATCTGCAGGCAGAGCGCGGGTCAGGCGACGATGAGCCCGGCCCACTTGATGGCAGGGCAGGGCCGGCAAAAGGTCATGCAGCGCATGATAGCGCAAGCCGACCGGAAAGAACCGGGCGCTAAGCCAGCTCTGGCCTGTAAGCCTGATCGAATCGCCGACCTGTTCCAGGTGACTGCGCGGCGAGGCTTCATGGGCATAGCCATGCGCAGCCCGTTTAAGACCGTGCGCGCAACGGCCTTGATTCCAGCGAGCGGGCTCGCAATATTCTGCCCGGCTCAGCCGGTTTGCCAACGCCGGTCCAGCAGCAACTCCAGCACCGCCTTGCTGCCGAAATAGGCCAGCACCAGGATGGCCATGCCCAAAAGGCACAGACGTACCACGCGCATGCCGCGCCAGCCGTATCGCCAGCGCCCGGCCAGCAGCAGACCGAATACCAGCCAGGACACGATCGAAAGAAAGGTCTTGTGGGCCAGGTGCTGGGCGAACAGGTTGTCGACAAACAGCAAACCGGTTGCCAGGCTCAACGATAACAAGATCCAGCCGACCGTGATCATCCGGAACAGCAGGGTTTCGAGAACTACCAGTGGCGGCAGGATCTCGATCAAGCGGGCACCGGTGTGCCGGCGCAATAAATTGTGCTGAACGGAAATGAATATTGCGGTCAAGGCTGCAATGCTCAAAAGACTGTAGGCCAGCAGCGATGCGATCACGTGCAGGTCGAGCATGGCCGAACCGGTTTCCAGTGGCGTGGGCGCAGGCGCCATAATGGCTTTGAGCGCGAGCATGAACGCCGCACCCGGCAAGGCCAGCGGCAGGATTTCGGTGACCGGGAAGCGCGCCGCTGCGGCCAGCAGGACCACGGCAATCAGCAGTGAGACCAGCGACAACGAACTGAAGAAATCGGCGCCGAAGCCGCCGATTCGGGAAACTTCCAGGTACAGGGCGCAAGCGTGGAGAACAACGCCAAGCAACGCCAGCCATATACCGGCGTTTTTTACAGCCGGCGTCCGGTTATGCAGCCCGACGACGATCAGGCCGGCGGCAACCAGATAGACCAGCGGGGTTGATATTTGTAAAATGCCGGACTCGTTCAAGTGGATCCCGTTCGGTAGCGTCAGCAGGGCAGTATAATCGCGAAACAATCCAAACTCGACTAAAACATGTTCGAACAACTCAGCCAACGTCTCGGTGACTCGCTGAACCGGCTGCGAGGCCGCGGAAAGCTTACCGAAGACAATATATCCGAAGCCCTGCGCGATGTCCGTCGCGCGTTGCTCGAAGCCGATGTTGCATTGCCGGCGGTCAAGACCTTCATCGACCGCGTGCGTGAAAAATCGATTGGCCAAAATGTCGTCGCCAGTCTCAAGCCCGGCGAGGCTCTGGTCAAGATCGTCCACGATGAATTGATCGAGGTTCTGGGCGGCGACGCCGCGCCGCTGGCGTTGAACCGGCAGCCGCCGGTGGTAATGCTGCTGGCCGGTCTGCAGGGCGCGGGCAAGACCACGACCACCGGCAAGCTGGCCAAATTCCTGGCCGAGCGGCACGGCAAGAAAGTGCTGGTGGCCTCGACCGATATCTATCGCCCGGCAGCCATCGATCAGCTCCAGACCGTGGCCGGTCAGGCCGGTGCCGATTTCTACCGGCACCCGAACACCAACGATGCGGTTGAAATCGCCACCGCCGCGGTCGCCGAAGCCAGGCGCCGGGTCGCCGACGTGCTCATCATCGATACCGCCGGCCGGCTGGCCATCGATGAGGCGATGATGGATGAAATTCGTCGCGTCGAAAAAGCCACCGACCCGGCTGAAGTGCTGTTCGTGGTCGATTCGATGACCGGCCAGGATGCCGCACGGACGGCCAGCGCGTTTCATGAGGCGCTGCCGCTGACCGGTGTGATTCTGACCAAGATCGATGGCGATGCACGCGGTGGTGCGGCGCTGTCGGTGCGCCAGTTGACCGGTGTGCCGATCAAGTTCCTGGGTACCGGCGAAAAACTGGATGGCCTGGAGGCGTTTCATCCGGACCGGCTGGCCTCGCGCATTCTCGGCATGGGCGATGTGCTCAGCCTGGTCGAGGATGTGCAGCGAAACGTCGACGAAAAGCAGGCAAGGAAACTGGCAGCCAAGGTCGGCAAGGGCTCCAGGCGCTTTGGCCTGGATGATTTCAAAAGCCAGCTCGAACAAATGGAAAAACTCGGCGGCCTGAGTTCGCTGGCCGAGAAAATGCCCGGCATGGGCAATCTCCCGGCAGCCGCCAAGGCGCAGATGGATGGCAGCCAGACCCGCCGCATGATTGCCATCGTCAATTCCATGACGCCGAAGGAGCGAAGTTATCCGGACACCATCAACGGCTCGCGCAAGCGGCGCATCGCCAATGGCTCGGGCACGCACATCCAGGACGTCAACAAGGTGCTCAAGCAGCACAAACAAATGCAGAAAATGATGAAGAAGGTGGGTAGCAAGGGCGCCATGCAAAAAATGCTGAAGCGCCTTCCCGGCGGCGGCGATGCGTCCGGTGGTGGCTTTCCTTTCTGAGTCATAAATAGGTTTTCGGGGCCTGATGGCGCCGCAGCAGGAAGGCTGGTGAATAAGGCGCTCAAGCCCCGCATCGGCGGCAATCGCGCCGTTGTTTATTCTCTAATCTCAAAATTTCGCTGGTTTCATGGGCGACCGAGTGTGGATTGCTTCGACCGCAAGAGCCGATGAAATTTCTTCGCCAAAGGCTCGTAAAAAAGTCGGGTGAAAACCGCGCGAAAACAGCTGTGTCGCCATGTTGCCAGCGGTATCCTTGTACAAGGCGTGGCGCCGGCCGACGAAGACCGTTCAAGCGAATGTAGTCAGAATTTCCGTGTTCAATTCGAACCTTGGGGAATGCCGTCATTCAATCGACCGTCACCCTCACAATCGCGTTCGTCCTGCTCTGGAATTCCGGATTTATCGGGGCTGAACTCGGGCTGCCGTATGCCGGCCCCTTTACGCTTCTGTTTTGGCGCTATCTTGCGCTGGCGCTGATTCTGCTGTTTTACCTCAAGCTTCGTGGCCGGTTACTGTGGCCGGGCTGGGACCGCGTGTGGCCGACGTCGATCGTCGGCATTCTTGCCCATGGCGTCTGGCTGAGCTGCGTGCTGGTGGCCCTGGAGGCTGGTGTGCCAGCCGGCATCGTCGCGCTGGTCATCGCGTTGCAGCCGCTCGCGACCGGCTGCCTGTCGGGCCTGGTGACCGGCGAGGCGACATCGGCGCGGCAGTGGCTGGGCCTGTTGACAGGCTTCTCCGGCGTTGCATTGCCGATCATTGCGCGCATCGACGGCGGCGATGCGGCCACCACTTTCGGTCTGCTGATCCCTTTTGGTTCGGTGCTTGCGCTGACCGCAGCCAATTTGATCGAGCGGCGTCTGGAGTTGCAGGGCGATTACAGCCCGCTGGCCAATGACCAGTCGATTTTTTATCAGAGCGTGGTTACGTTTTTGCTGCTCGTCGTTCCGGCGCTGATGCTCGAGGGCTTGTCGACCGATTGGGATCCGGTTTTCATCGGCACCATGGCCTGGCTTGTTTTCGGCGTCTCGCTCAGCGCCTATGCGCTGATGTGGCGATTGCTGGCCCGGATGGATGCAACCCGCGTGGCCAGCCTGTTCTACCTCGGTCCACCGGTGACGATGCTGATGGCCTGGATCGCTTTCGGTGACGTCGTGGCGCCGCTGGACCTTGTCGGCCTGGCGATCGTGGCCGCCGGGGTCTTGCTGACTCACAGCGGCGGTCGTGGTCGAAAACAGCATGCTTGAGTGGCTTGCGATCGGCATGGGGTTGGGCTTTGTGCCGTGGGCGCCGGGCACGGCAGGCGCGGCGGCAGGCGTGTTGTTTGCACTGATGCTGGCAAGACTTCGGTTTCGGTGGCGTCTGCTCGCAACCGTCATGCTCACGGCGCTGGCCGTTGCCGCATGCGAAGTCGGTTCGCGCAGCCATGCCGACGATTCTCCGCATATCGTCGCCGACGAGCTTCTGACGCTGCCGATCGCCACCATTGCCTTGCCGATCGCCCGCCACCCGATGTTGCTGGCCGGGATATTCGTGGTCAGCCGGGTGCTGGATATTATCAAGCCGCCGCCGGCCGGCGTGGCCGAACAAGTGCCCGGCGGGCTCGGCATCGTGCTCGATGATGTCGCATCAAATCTATGGAGCCTGGGTTTGGGCATGCTGGCCTGGCGCTGGTGGCGCCGGCGTCAATGTTGCAATCAAGGCGATGTTCATAAATCAAGCCCGAACCGGCAGGACCGCAGCGATTGATTTTCACCGCCCAATCTGGCATCTTGCCTGATCCTCTTTAAAGGAAGCTTCCATGATGAAACTGCTTTTATCGGTCGTGCTGCTGTCCGGCCTGGTTGTGTCAATGTCTTCGATTGCCGAAACGCGGGCCTTCGTCGGCGCACGGGTGATTCCCATCGACGGCCAGGAAATCGCCGACGGCGTGCTGGTGGTCGAGGACGGCCGCATTCGCGCCGTCGGTGCCCGTGCCGATGTGCGGATTCCGCGCGCTGCCGCAATCGTTGAACTCGAACCGGGCACGGTGATCATGCCGGGCATCGTCGACACCCATAGCCATGTTGGAGAAGTGGCCGGTGCCGACCGTTCCGGGCCGATTCAGCCCGAAGCCCGGGTGCTCGATTCGTTCAATGTTCGCAGCTCCGGCATCAAGCGCGCACTGGCCGGCGGCATTACTTCGGTCAACGTCATGCCCGGCTCGGGTCACCTGGTCAGCGGCCAGACGCTTTACCTGAAACTGCGCGAGGGTTCTGCGGTGACCGACCTGGCCTACCGCTTCGACGATGGCGCACCGGCCGGGGGCCTGAAGATGGCCAACGGCACCAATTCCAGGCGCGACGCGCCGTTTCCAGGCACTCGGGCCAAGTCGGCCGCGCTGGTCAGGGCCAGCTACATCAAGGCCCGCGAATATGCCGATAAAATCGAGCGCGCCGAAAACGAGGACGACAAACCGCCCCGCGATCTCGGCCTGGAAGCGCTGGTCGAGGTGCTGGCCGGAAAACGCGTGGTTCATTTTCACAGCCACCGCCACGATGACCTGCTGACCGCGATTCGTCTGCGTGACGAATTTGGTTTCCGAATGGTGCTGCACCACACCAGCGAGGCCTGGCGGGTGGCCGACGAGATTGCAGCGGCCGATGTGCCGGTCTCTCTGATCCTGATCGACAGCCCCGGCGGCAAGCTCGAAGCGCTGTACCTGGATGCCAGGAGCGCGCCGGCGCTGGAGCAGGCCGGGGCCAAGGTTGCTTTCCATACCGACGACTGGATTACCGACTCGCGCTACTTCCTGCGCATGGCCGCGATGGGCGTTCGGGCCGGCATGTCGCGCGAGGCGGCATTGCTGGCCATGACCCAGGCCGGCGCCGACATGCTGGACCTGGGTGAACGCGTTGGCTCGCTGAGCCCGGGCAAGGACGCTGATTTCGTGATTTTGTCGGGCGATCCGTTCAGCGTCTACACCCGCGTGCTCGAAACCTGGGTCGAAGGTGAACGTCGATTCGATCTCGACGATGCTGCCGACCGTCTGGTCGCCGAAGGCGGCTTCAACGCCTTGAGCGATGGCGACGGCGCCGGGCATCTCCACGGGCAAGGCCCGCACACCTTAACCGGAGCAGGCCAATGAAGATCATTTCGTCCAGTCTTTCGATATTTTTTCTGATCGTTTCATTCCCGACCGCGGCGCAGGATATTGCCGTGCGTGCCGGGGTTTTGTATACCGGGGCCGGCCAGGCCATCGAGAACGGCGTCGTCGTCATCGCCGACGGCCTGGTTACCGCTGTCGGTCCGGCCAGCGAAGTTTCCATTCCCGAGGGCATGCAGGTGATCGACGCTGCGGTGGCAACGCCGGGCCTGATCGACGCGCGTTCGACGCTGGGCCTGTCCGGCGCCATGAACCAGCCGAACGACCAGGACCAGCTTGAGCGTTCGGCGGCAATTCAGCCGGAGTTGCGGGCAATCGATGCCTACAATCCGCGCGAGCGGCTGATCGAGTGGGTGCGCGAGCACGGCGTGACCACGGTGCATGCCGGCCATGGTCCCGGCGAGATCATCTCCGGCCAGACCTTGATCGCCAAGACCAGTGGCGACACGGTAGAGCAGGCGGTGTTCGAGCCGGCCTACGCCGTTTCGGCAACGCTGGGCGAGGGCGCCACCGGCCATTCCCGGAGCTCGCCGGGCAACCGCAGCAAGGCCGTCGCAATGCTGCGCGAGCAATTGATCAAGGCCCAGGCCTACCGGACCGGTCTTGAGACGGCAGCCGGGGATGATGAAAAATCCGCGCCGGACCGCGATCTTGGCCTGGAAACGCTGGTTGCCGTGCTCGACGGAAAAATGCCGATGGTGATCGAGGTCAACCGCCACAACGACATCATGACCGCGCTGCGACTGGCCGACGAATTCGGCTTCGGCCTGATTTTGGCCGGTGCAAGCGATGCGCATTTGCTGATCGAACCGATCAAGGCCGCCGGTGTGCCGGTGATCCTGCACCCGACCATGATTCGTGGCTGGGGCAATGCCGAAACCAGCCATTTTTCCTTTACCACCGCGGCAAGACTGCTCGAGGCCGGAATTCCGGTGGCGCTGCAATCGGGTTATGAAGGCTATGTTCCCAAGACCCGCGTAGTGCTGTTCGAGGCCGCCATGCTGCTGGGCTACGGCGTGAGTTTTGAACAGGCGCTGGATCTGGTCACCGCAGCGCCGGCGAAAATTCTCGGTATCGACGATCGTGTCGGCAGCCTGGAGGTGGGCAAACACGGCGATGTCGCGCTGTTCGACGGCGACCCGTTCGAATTCACCAGCCACGTGATCGGCACCGTCATCGAGGGCCGGCGGGTGAGCGAAAGCGTGCGCTGACCCCGGGGTTAACTGACCTGCTGCTTAAACCTGCCTTATTCACCACCCTTCCTGCTGCGGCGCCGTCAGGCCCGCGTCTGCGGCGTTTCGCTCGGTCGCGCATCCTCACCGGACAGGCGAGTACGCCTGCGGTGCGCTCGGTCGCGAAACGCCGCAGCCACTGGGCCTGACGACCCCTCGCGACGGAAGGGTGGCGAATAAGGCGGGTTAAAAAACCGGATTGGGCCTGATTTTGGCCCTTTTCGTTTTCCAGGCCCCAGTGATTCGGCCCAACGGTTCAGAAAATCCGGTTCCAAGCGGCTTGCGCTCGCTTCGATCGATTGGTACAAACGGTTTGCAAGGGACCGCTTCAAGGAACTGCGTTTCGCTCGTGAACCTGCTATCTTTTGAACAGGACCATACTACTTATTGGGGCTGCGAAATGAGCAAGGGCATCGACGGACAGAAACTCAAGAACTCGTTTTTGGGCGAAGAACTGGAGGCGCGGGAAATCGAGGCGCTAAAAGGTGTTTTTACGGTCAAGGATCTGGCCGAAGGCGAGATCCTGGTCAATGAAGACGACCTGGACTTCCGCCTGTTTCTGCTCGCCGAGGGCAGGCTGGAGGTGCTGAGCATGCAGGAGGGTGAACTCGAGCATGTGTACTTGATGCAGCCGGGTGAATTTGCCGGCACCCGCGCCTTCGTCGATCGCACGCCGCGTTCGGCCACGTTGCGCGCCCGCACCGATGCCGTGCTCTACAGCCTCGAGCCCGAGCAGTTCGAGTCGCTGGTCGAGACCCACCCGTGGCTGGTCTACAAGATCATGCGCGCGCTGTTTCGAATTACCCACGTCAACCTGATGCGCATGAACAAGGAGGCGCGCGAGCTTGCCAATTATGTATTCAAGCGCGGCGGGCGTTACTGAGGCGGCGGCCGAGCCGGATGAATCCCGACCCGCACGCGGCTGAACCTGTCTGCAGTTGATGCATACAGGCTGTTCAAACTGCAGTCTGGGCTACGATGACGCCGAGGCAGACTACGAGCGTTAGCAGGAACTGGAACCGGGCGGCCTTTTTCAGGCTTTGATTGAAGCTTGGCGCCGTGCCGGCCGCTGTATTGTCCGCTGTATTGTCCGAGCGCAGCAAGCTCCAGATGGGCAGTGCATAAAGCAGGCCGGCCAGGCCGAGCAGAGCGCCCGGCCAGGGCCATCCCAGCGTCGCGAGTGCGGCGATGCTTGAACCAACCCCGACCAGCAAGACGCCGAACAACCGCACCGAGCCGCGCCGGCCCAGTACGATGGCCAGCGTTTTTCGCCCGGCGCGTCGATCGCCTTCGAGATCTCGCAGGTTGTTGATCAGCAGCACTGCCGAGGCCGGCAAGCCGACGATCAAGCCCATCAGCCAAGCGGCTGGTTCCAAAGCGCCGGTATACAGGTAGGCGACGCCGCCGACGGCGACCAGGCCAAAAAACAGCAGCACGAAGGCTTCTCCGAATGGCCCCCGGGAAATGGGCCAGGGGCCGCTGGAATAGGCATACGCTGCGGCTATTGAAACCAGCCCCAGCAGCGCGATCGGCCAGCCGCCGATGGCGACCAGGTAAGCCCCGCAGATCACCGCCAGTGCAAAAAAAGCATGCGCTGCGCGCAGCACGCTGCGGGCCGAAAGCCAGCCGCTCTGGGTCACCCTGGGCGGTCCGATGCGGTCGGTCGTGTCGGTTCCATTCATGCTGTCGACGGCGTCGTTTTGCAGATTGGTGCCAATCTGGATCGCGGCTGCCGACAGGGCCGCGAACAGCGTGATGTCCAGCCTTGCAAGGCCGGTTTCCACCCAGCCCACAACCGAGCCGGCAAGCACCGGAGACAGTGAAAGCGGCAGCGTGTGCGGCCGGATCGCATGCCAGGCGATTGTCGGCCAGGTCGGTCGATTGGTGGTCATCGAAGGGGCGCTCGTCAGGTGATGCCGGATTGTGGCGCAAAGGCGATCGTGGCGGCCATGATTGGGATCAAACTGTGCATCGATCTGTTCATTAATCGGTTCATTGGCCGGCGCGCGGCAGCGGGGCACACTGAGTCCTTGGCCAATTTTTTGGAAAGTCGCACGGCAGAGTTCAAGATGAACCGCACGGGCGGTTTCAATGCTCGCCCGGCGGGCGCCAGTCGGGCGTCGGCAGGCGAATTTTCAGAGGCCCCGGCGCGTCGAGTTCATCGCCGATGGCATGGCGCATCAGATCGCGAAAATCAGACACGGCCATGAAGAATTCGCGCATGATCAAAATCCAGATGCGCATGCCGTAGCGGGTCAGAACCAGCCGTTCGCCTTCGTCGCGTACCGCACCCATCAGTTTCAGGCCCAGAATTTCCGGTGCCAGCTTGCGCAGGAAGCCCGGGTAGCGCGATTCGGCCATGCGCTTGTCCAGCGACAGGCCGAACAGGTTCATCAGCATGAAATAACGCAGCCGATCGCGGCCGGTCAGGGGCTGGCTGCGGCTGATGCCGAAACGGCCGGCTGTGATCCGGCGGTTGTAGTGGTTCAGCGAGAAGGTGCTGGAGTACAGGATCCCGTCCAGGTAGCTCAGGGAGCCGCTGCCCAGGCCGAGATACTCCTCGTTTTCGATCACGTATTCGTCGACGCTGCCGCTTTCGCGGTTGAAGCACCAGGCCGAAGATGGCTGGTAGCTGTCCGGCAGTGCATCGAGGATCAGGCGATACATGCTGCCCTCACGGTCGAAATTCACCGCACCCATGGTCTTGAGCATCTTGCGCATGGTGCTTTGCGCGCTCATCAACGGGTAGAAGGTAACCTGGCTGACTTGCAAATCGCGAGTGATCAGGTCGACGTCCTCTCTGAGCATGCGCTCGCTTTGCTGCGGCAGGTTGAAGATCATGTCGGCGTTGAGGGTTTCGAAATAGCCGTCGGCCTGCGACAGTCGTTGCATGATCTGCGCGGCCGAGCCGTATTTTTCGAAACGATCCATCTGCTGCAGCAAATCGTCGTTGAGGCTTTGAATGCCGACCGATACGCGAGTGACCCCGGAATCGCGCATACGGCTCATGATTTCCGGGGTCAGGTCGTCGGGGTTGGTTTCGATCGAGATGCTGTCGATGGGACTGAGCTTTCGCAACAGCTCCAGCGTTTCGGCCAGTTCGGCCGGCAGCACCGTCGGCGTGCCGCCGCCCACGTAGACATCGGAAAACCGGTAGCCGGCCGCGTGCGCCATGCGGATTTCCTGGCGCAGGCTGGCGAAGTAGCGCAGCGCCTTGTCCTTGTCGAAACAGACCCTGTGGAACGAACAGAACGGGCACAGCACCACGCAGAACGGCACGTGCAGGTACAGCATGTAGAGACGGCCGGAATCGGGCGGCGGCAGTGCGTCGCTGGGCTGAAGTTGCGCGAAGCGCGTGAGGCGCTTGCTGTTGTGCCTGAATCCAGCAGTCAGCAGGCGGTCCATGATGGTCAAGTCGAGCCCTTTTGTTGGGATCCGGATTTTGATCGGCCAGCAATGCAGCAGTCTGGCACAGCCCGCGGCCCGATCGGTGGGCTTTGTCTCGTGGGCATGTTGTGCACGATCATTATGCGCAATGATTTCCGCGGGGCTTTGATCTGTGGCATTTTTTGCCCAAAGCATGCCGGTCATAATGGAAGTTCTCCATCCAATGGCCTGCAAACCGCATGGATTCGTCGAACTTCCAGCCCGATCCGGCTGCGGCTTTCTCGACCCGCCTGGTTTTTGTCACCGGCAAGGGAGGCGTCGGCAAAAGCCTTGTCAGCGCGGCGGCGGCGCTGTGCTCGGCGCGCCAGGGCAGGCGCACTCTGTGGGTAGAGATGTCTGAATCACCCAGGGGTGGCGAGCTGTTTCCGGGTTACCGGCCGCGTTACGAAATGACACGGGTTCGCGATCATCTTCATGCATTGAATTTCAGCGTCGACGAGGCGATCGAGGAATATCTCGCGCTGATGTTCAAGCTGCCTTTCATTACCCGGATGATCGCGAAGAATTCGCTGTTCCAGGCGTTGACTGCGGCCTTGCCCGGCATCGAATCCCTGATTCCGTTGGGCAAGCTCTGGTATGAATTCGAGCGAACGGCCAACGGGCGCCCGCACTGGGACCGGATCATCGTCGATGCACCGGCGACCGGGCACGCACTGTCAATGTTCCGGTTCCCGCAGGCGGCGCTGGATATCGCCCAAAGCGGCAATCTTGCCGACCGCTGCCGCGACATCGACCGTATGCTGCGTGACCCGGCTAAAACCAGCCTGGTGCTGGTTTCCACACTCGAAGAACTGGCGGTCGAGGAAACCCTGGAATTGATCGAAAAACTGCATCGGGACACACCGTATCGGGTCGACAGCATTTTTTGCAACGCAACGCTTCCCGATATCGGCAAAGACCAGAGCCAACGTTTCGGAAACTGGCTACGCGGCGCCAGTGACGGACCGATCGCGCAAACCCTCGGTTCGGCCGAAGCGAGGGTGCGCAAGCGCCTCCAGTGGCTCGAAGCGCGGCGCCTCGAACAGCAGGCGCGGCTGCCGAAATTGCGGCAAAGCAGGCTGCCGCTGTATTCGATTCCGTGGTTTCCGGCAGTGACCGACCGGCAACTACTCGATTCGATCGCCCAGAAACTGGCCGAAGCATGATCGATTCGCTGATCCGGGACCATCGGATCCTCATCGTTGGTGGCAGCGGCGGCGTTGGCAAGACCAGCATCAGCGCTGCACTGGCGATTCGACTGGCAATAGCCGGCCACCGCACGCTGGTGCTGACCATCGACCCGGCCCGAAGGCTTGCTGCGGCTCTGGGGCTTGAGGAGATGGGCCCGGAGGCCGTCGACGTGACGCCAAGGCTGGTCGCGGCGGGACTGCAACCGGCCGGCGAACTGCATGCAATGATGCTGGATGTCGAAAACACCATGAATCGACTGGTCGAGCGTTATGCGCCCGATGCCGCAAGCCGGCGCCGAATTCAGGAAAACCGCTTGTATCGCAACATCTCGACCCGACTGTCGGGCAGTCAGGAATACGCGGCGATGCAGCGCTTGTATGAAATTGCCAGCGAACGGCGTTTCGATCGGATCATCCTCGACACACCGCCGTCGACCCAGGCGCTGGACTTTCTGACCGCACCGAAGCGCCTGGTGGAGTTTTTCGACTCACGGCTGATCCAGGTCTTCGTCGGGGTGGGGTCGCGGGCGGGTCGCGGTCTGTTTCGCATCAGCGATGGCTTGATCCGTGCACTGGAGCGGCTCACCGGGTCGGGCGTCATTCGAGACATCTCGGAATTCTTCACCATTGCCGACTCGATCATGCAGCCCTTCCATGATCAGTCCAGGCGTGCCGAGGCCATGCTTCGGCGCGCCGATACACGCTTCGTTGTGGTCACCGGTCCCCGTTCTAGCCAACTGGAGGACGCCCGCCAATTTCGCGCCAGGCTCGAAAGCATGCGAATCGGCGTGCGCGCCATGGTTGTCAACCGGTGGCTGCCGCCGCTGTCGGGCGATTTTCAGGCTGGCGATGTCCAGCGCCGCGATGTCCAAAACACCGACGTTGACCCGGTAAATTTCAGCATTGGGGAGATGCCCGGCGAGGACCGGAGCGTTGCCTCCGATCCAGGCGATCGGCTGGCAAGCGAGATCAAAATGCGCGCCTTGCAGCTGGAGCGTCTCGCCATTGGACAGACCCGCGCGATCATCGAAATCGAGCGCAACGTCGGCCTGCCGGTTTTTCGGGTGCCCGAACTCGATCATGATGTTCACAGCATCGAAGGTCTGCTTGAAATCAACAGGCACTTGGGCGCCTGTCGGGCTTAACGCTGATCGAACGTTTATATACTGCCGCGCAACAGCCGGATTGGGCCAGATTTGCGGGCCATTTTCGTCCCGTCCGGAGCCGGGGATCGGGCTCCCTGGGGAGCCTGTTTTTTTGTCGTCCAGCCTTTGGGCCGGGATCCTGTGTCTTCGTTTTTGACCTTGATCCTGCCGGAGTCAAAGCCACTGGACCCCGGGTCAAGGCCGGGGCGACAGAATAATACTTATAAATGTTCTTTCTTCGTCATCCCGCTTTGAGCCGGGATTCAGCGCCTGTGATCGTTTGTTTCCTATCCCGTTTTCGGGGAGGGTCGAGGTGGGAGCTGAAGACAGTACTGGTGTTCTTTACCGAGACAGGGCCACTCAGGAAAGGAAAAACCCGCACCGTTGCGATGCGGGTTTCTGCCGGGGCTGTTGGAGAGCCTTTTTTGGCAGGCCGACGATCAGCTCGTCTCGACCTGCAGCCGTGCCTTTTTTTCGTCGGTCTTTTCGGCCACGTGAACGGCGCAGGCCAGGCAGGGATCGAAGCTGTGAATGGTTCTGAGGATCTCCAGCGGCTGGTCCGGGTCGTGCAGGTCGTGACCGACCAATGACGCTTCGTAAGCGCCGACCTGTCCCTGTGGGTCACGCGGACTGGCGTTCCAGGTCGATGGCACGACGGCCTGGTAGTTGGCGATCTTTTCGTCCTTGATCACGATCCAGTGGCCCAGCGCGCCACGCGGGGCTTCCATGTATCCGGCGCCACGGGCCTCCTTCGGCCAGCTGCCCGGCTCCCATGAATTGGTGTTCTGGGTGCGCGTGTCGCCGGCGTTGATGTTGCCCATCAGGTTGTCGTACCAGGTCGTCATCTGGTCGCCGATGATCTTGCTCTCCAGCGTGCGCGCGGCCACGCGTCCCATGGTCGAGAACATTGCTTCGAGCGGCAGATCGAGTTGCCCCAGCGCCATGTTGGCCAGGTCCCGGGTAGGCTCATGCCCGCTTGCATACAGCATCAGCACACGGGCCAGCGGGCCGACTTCCATCGGCCGACCGCGCCAGCGCGGCGCTTTGAGCCAGGAGTAATTGGCGGCCGGGTCGAGATGCTCGTAGGGCGGAGCCGGGCCATCGTAGGCCAGGCTGGTTTCGCCATCATAGGGGTGCAGGCCGGCGTCTTTGCCGCCGCCGTAGTCGTACCAGGAGTGGGAGACGAACTCCTGGATTTCATCCTTGGCGTACAGGTCCATTTCGTGGATCGTCGACAGGTCGCGATCGAGGATGATGCCGCGCGGGATCAGAAGATTGCTGGCCGAGCTCATGCCGTCTTCCGGGAAGTCGCCGTAGCACATGAAATTGCCGAGTCCCTCGCCGTGGCCGGTCTTGAACCAGTCCTTGTAGAAGCCGGCAATCGCCAGCGTATCGGGCACGTAGACCTGGTCGACGAACTGCTGCATCTGGGCGATGATGTTCTTGACCTGCTGCAGGCCGGTGGTGTTGACGGCGGTCTGGCCGGCGCCTTCATCGGTGGCGTGCACGCTGATGCCGACCGGTGAGCCGCCGACGACGAAGTTCGGGTGCGGGTTCTTGCCGCCGAATATGGCATGCAGCTTGGCCACTTCGCGCTGCCATTCCAGCGCATCCAGGTAGTGCGCCACGGCCATCAGGTTGGCCTCAGGCGGCAGCTTGTAGGCCGGATGACCCCAATAACCCTTGGCAAAGATGCCCAGTTGGCCGGATTCAACCAGCTTGCGAACCCTTGCCTGGACATCACGGAAATGGCCGGGAGACGAGCGCGCATAGCCGGAAATCGACTGCGCAAGCTGCGAGGTGCCGGCCGGGTCGGCGTTCAGGGCCGAAACCACGTCGACCCAGTCGAGCGCATGCAGGTGATAAAAGTGCATGACGTGGTCGTGCACGAACTGGGCGCCGATCATCAGGTTTCTGATCAACTGGGCGTTGGGTGGAATCTCGATGTTCAGCGCGTCTTCGACCGAACGCACCGAGGCAATGCCGTGGACCAGCGTACAGACCCCGCAGATCCGTTGGGCAAAGGCCCAGGCATCGCGCGGGTCGCGGTCCTTCAGGACAATCTCGAGGCCGCGAACCATGGTGCCGGAACTCAAGGCGCTTGTGATCTTGCCGTTTTCGATTTCTGCCTCGATCCTCAGATGACCCTCGATACGGGTGATCGGGTCGACAACGACGGTCTGACTTGACATGTCTTACTCCTTGATATTTGCCGCGACCAGTTCGACCAGGCTTTCCGGCCGCTTGTCCCAGTTGAAATGTTCGCCGGCGTCGTTGAACGCAACCCGGCAATCCGAACAGCTGGTCAGAAAACGCTTGGCACCGGTGCTGTCGACCTCGTTCAACTTCAATTCCTGGGCCTTGTAGCGCAGTGGCTTGGCGCGTTCGAGATCGTTGACGCCGCCGCCGCCGGCACAGCAGAAGCTGAAGCCTTTCTTGTTGGGCATTTCGCGCAGATTCACGCCCATCGCGTTCATCAGGGCGCGCGGCGCATCGGTGACGCCGCCCTTGCGCACGATCTGGCACGGATCATGAAAGGCGAAGCTTTCGCCGTCGATCTTGTTGAGCTTCAACTTGCCGGCTTCGAGCAGTTCGGCCAGGTATTCGGTGACGTGGCGCACCCGAAACGGCAGTGGCTCGCCGGCCAGCTCGGCTGCCTGCCAGCGCAGGGCCGTGTAGGCATGACCACATTCGGGCACCAGCACCGTCGAGGCCTTGATTTTTTTGGCCTGGTCGATGATGCGCATGCTGATCTTTCTCTGCAGACCTCGGCTGCCGGCGTAGTAGCCATAGTTTTCGGCGACCAGCGCATCGCTGCGGAAGGTGTAGTCGGTGCCGGTGGCGTTGAGGACCTGTGCCATGGCGGCTATGGCCGAGGGGTTGTTTTCCAGGTCGGTGCGCGGTACGCAGGCCATGACCTCGGCGGTGTCCCGGTCGAGCGGGATGTCGACATCGTATTTGCGTCCGATCTCGGCCAGCATTTCCGGGTAGGGCGTGTCGCTTTGTTCCGGCTGGCCGGTCTCGGCCTGGCGATGGGCGCGCTCGGCCAGTTCCCGCGGCGCCAGTCCGGCCTCGAACATGCCGCGTCGGCCGATCTCGATCAGTTCGGCCACCTCAATGCCCATGGGGCAGATCAGGCTGCATCGACCGCACTGGTTGCAGCTGTCGAAAAGAAGCTCCTGCCACTGTTCGAGTTCATCGGCGGTAATTTTGGACTTGAAGCCGAACAGCTTGAAAAAAGGTGCGAACGCACCGGACTCGCGCCGGTAGGCCTTCTTGAACGGCTCGACCTTGAGAATCGGCGTGTACTTCGGGTCTTCGGTGGCAATGTAGTAATGGCAGGCTTCGGCGCACATGCCGCAGTGGATGCACGACTCCAGGTTGGCTGCCGTATTGGCACCGAAGTGGGTGGCAAACGATTGCATGGCGTTTTGCACGCGCTCGGTGTCGGACAGGCTTTCGTCGACGGCGCCGGGATTGGAAAACGTCTGGCTCGCAGTGCTCATGATGCGGCTCCCTTTCTCGAGTGCAGATAGCCCTGGATGAACCGGGTTGGAAAGATATAGAACGCGTGCATCAGCTTGCTGAACGGGTACCAGATCAGCAACAGGTTGAACGATATGATGTGCGCGGCCAGTACGTATTCGTAGCGCCCGCCGATGCCGAACACCGCCATGACGCCCGAGATCATCAGCGCGTACAGGATCACCAGCGAAAAATAGTCGTCGAAATTCGAGATCCTGCGAAGCACCGGATTGGTGACTCGGCGAATGGTTGCGATCAGCATCAGGCCGATGGTGAGAACCGAGATGACATTGATGAAGCCGGTCGGCAAGGTTGGCCAGTACGGTGCGCTGAAGCCGAACAGGTTCTGCCAGAACTCCACGTGCGGCGTGCCCAGCAGAACGATCGCGAACAAACCAATGTGATAACCGTAGCCAACCGCTTCGCCAAAGCCGGTCCGCGGGATGAATTCCGGGTGCGGCCAGGAACGAGACCCGACTGCCACGGCGGCTCCGGTCATCGATTTTGCGGCTGAATTGCGCGCCTCGCTGTAATGCTTTCGGTAGCCAAGCAGGAACACCGTAACCAGGCGCCAGAGCACGCCGAATACGAATACGATCAGCGCGAAGTGCAGCATGGGGCCGCGGGCAAAATCAAGTATTGGCATGATCAATTCTCCTCGTTGGACGCTGCGGCAAGTTTTTTCTTGCGCCGGTTGGCCGCGACTGCGGCCACGGCGCCGGCCGCGACGCCTGCTGTGGCCGCGATCGGGATTTCACCGGTATCTTCGAACAGCTTGGCCGAGACCGGCTCGTAGAAACCGCCCTTGTCCCAGAAATTCGGTTCAGAGCAGCCCAGGCAGCCGTGGCCGGATTCGACCGGCCAACTGGTGCGGCCGTTCCATTTCAACGTGGCGCAGGCGTTGTAGGTGGTCGGGCCGCGACAACCGAGCTTGTAGAGACACCAGCCGTTGCGCGCGCCTTCGTCGTCGAAGCTGTTGGCGAACTGGCCGCGATCGTAGAAGCGGCGACGGTAGCAGCGGTCATGAATGGTGTTGCCGAAAAAGGCTTTCGGGCGCAGGTGCTTGTCCAGCGCCGGCACGCCCGAGGCCAGGAAGCTGACCAGCGTTCCAGTCATCACTTCCGGAATCGGCGGGCAGCCCGGCACGTTGATGATGGGCTTGTCGGTGATGATGTCGGCCACGCCGACCGCCCCGGTGGGATTGGGGTAGGCCGCGCCGACACCGCCGTAGGAGGCGCAAACGCCTACCGCGACGATTGCCGCGGCCCCTTCAGCGGCTTCCTTGAGCTGGTCGATGAAGGCATGGCCGGCACTGGTGCCGTAAGCGCCGTTGATCTTGGTCGGGATGGAGCCATCGACGATCAGAATGTATTCGCCCCAGGCCTCTTCCATCGCCTCGTGGCGTGCCTGTTCGGCAGCGTCGCCTGCGGCTGCCTGCAGCGTGTGGTTGTAGTCGAGCGAGATGCTGTCGAAAATCAGGCTTTCCAGCGATGGCGCGAACGAGCGCGTCAACGATTCCAGGCAGCCGGTGCATTCCTGGAAAGGAATGTAGATGACCGTCGGGCGCCGCGCGGCGCGCAGGTTTTGCGCAAACGCGGCGGTCATGCCCGGCGGCATGGCCATCAACGCGGTGATGCCGGCGCAATATTTCAGGAAACGTCGCCGACCCACGCCATTCTGGTCCATGACCTGACCGATGGTGGGTCGCGAAGCGTGGCTGGATTTGCTCATTGATCTGCTCCTTTTTGATCAGGCATTCTTGATCAGGCATTACCGGTCAAGTACTGGCCCGATGCCGGACCGCCCTTAGACCCGTTGTCGATCCGGTGTCGTTTGTTGCTCCTTTGGAACCAGTCGGTCGCGCAGCCGCTTGGCCGACTCGGTGACCTGGTCGGCCTGGATGGCCAAAAAATCCGGTACGCGGCTGATCTCGATGATTTCGGAAAGAATCTGGTCGTTCCGGTCCTTGTGCTGAATCCACCAAACGCCCGGATAAGCGGTCTCGCGGATGCGGGTCGGTCCGTCCATGTCGAGCACGAGGTCGAGTTCGCCCTGGCCGAGCATGGTCTTGATGTCGTCGTACTCGCCCGGCGCCATCGGCAGGGTTTTAAGGTCGATCATCGACGACTCACCGCTTGCGGCCAGTTTTTCGAGACAGGATTGAATCTCGTGGCCCAGTGCATGCACGCCGCCGCCGATGCTTCCGTCGTCGTCGGGCGCGCTGCCTTGGTGCATTGGCTTGATTTTGACCGGGATGGCATTGTTCATGACTTTGCGCCAAGCAGTTTGGCGATGATGGCGGCGGCCTCGTTGACGGCCCCGGCCACCGCCGGACTCGGCGTTGAACTCCAGTCGACATTTTCGGGCTGGATGCCGACCATGCTGCAGCGGGGCGGATAGCGGCCGCGAAACCTTGCCGCGGTCAAAACGTCGAGCAGATTCACCTCGTGCACGCTGGGACGATTGTTGGTGGCCAGAAACTGGTCCAGTTCCTGGTCATGAAAGACCTGGATGGTGCCGGGAAGGGCGCCGAGTTCGGCTGCATCGACGATGATCAGGTGGGCGCAGTTTTCAACCTGTTCGAGCAGCGTGAAGGAAAGCGTGCCGCCGTCGAGAATTTCGACGTCTTCGGGAAGGGTCTGGTGGCTTAGTTTTTCGATGACGTGCACGCCGGCGCCGTCATCACACAGCAGGCTGTTGCCGATGCCGATCACCAAAGTGCCGGCCGGGTGATGGAGATCTTGCCCAGTTTCGATGCCTGCCGCTTCGAGTGAGGCTTCTTTTTCAACGCACGCTTGCATGGGGTTTCTCCATCAACCGACATTGACAGGCTAAGCGTTGTTCAGGAAGGGGTCTTTGACTTGAATCAAAAACCACTGATTTGTGTGGACGAACAGGGCAATCAGGTTTTGATCTGAATCATGTTCTGCATCCTGAGTGGCTGTTAATGTTGACGCCTGATTTGATGGACAACACGCCCGATGCACGAACTTGCCGTTTGCAGTGAATTGCTCGACCAGGTACGCGCGACGGCTTTAGCCAGGCACGCAAAGTCGGTCGGGCAGATCACGATCGTTGTCGGCGAACTGTCCGGTGTCGAGCCGGATCTGTTGCGCCAGGCCTTCAGCATCGCGCGCGCCGGCCCGTTGACCGCCGAGGCCGAACTGCTGGTCCAGCCGGCGCCGATCCGCATCCGCTGTCGCGAATGCGGCAACGACAACGAGGCGGCAGCCAACCGGCTGTTGTGTGCCAAGTGCGGCGGCTTTCGCGTCGACCTGCTGGCCGGCGATGAATTGCTGCTGGCCAGCATCGAATTGCACGGCGTGCCTGAAAACCCGATCGAAGCGAATCAATCCAGAGAGGCTTCTCATGTGTGAAACCTGCGGTTGCTCAATCCCCGAAAACAGCCATGAACACCACCACCCATCGCCGGCCGACAGCCATACCGTGGAAGTCCTGCGCGGCTTGATGAGTTCCAATGACCAGGCCGCGGCACATAACCGGGCGCACTTCGATCGTGCCGGTGTGCTGGTGGTCAACCTGATGTCCTCGCCGGGTTCGGGCAAGACCCAGCTGCTGGAGGTCACCGCGCAGGCCTTTGGCGAGCACCGGCAGATGGCCGTGATCGAGGGTGATCTAGAAACCGAAAACGATGCCCGGCGGCTGCGCGCCCACGGGGTTCGCGCGCACCAGATCACCACCGGCAGCGCCTGTCATCTGGATGCTCACCTGATCCATCATGCGCTGCACGAGTTTCCGTTGAACGACGGCTCGACCCAGACCGACATCCTGTTCATCGAAAACGTCGGCAACCTGGTATGCCCGGCGGCGTTCGACCTGGGTCAGCACGTCAACGTGGTGTTGTTGTCGACCACCGAAGGCGACGACAAGCCGGCCAAGTACCCGGTCATGTTTCGCGCCGCCGACCTGGTCGTGATCAGCAAGGCCGACCTGTTGCCGGTGCTGGAGGACTTCAGCATCGAGCGTGCAAGCCGGTCGCTGAATGCGCTCGGCCGGGAGACGCCGATGATCACCACGGCTGCCGGGCGCGTGCCGGCGATCGATCAGTGGATAGCATGGCTGGAAGCGCGATTGTCCGAACACCGTTCGTCGGCCGCGTCGACAAGCGCGGCCTGAACTGCGGTGACTATTGCAGGCTCAGGTGACCACACCTGACCAACGTCGAATGTGAGGCGTGACGGATTCGGTTGGACGGGCGGCCGGATCGGGTGGTTTCGTCCCGGCTTCAATCCGACATGCAGTGCGGGTCCGGCTGTTTACCGGCCATCGCCCCAGCCATCGCCAAGCCGCAGGCCGAGCCGCGGCAGCACCTGGCGGTGCACGACGAACACCAGGCCGGCCAAGGCAAAAGCCAGCATGAAGATACCGATGGCGGTGCCTGCCTGGCTCATGATTTCCGGTGCGCTGACCAGCACGACGGCCAGCGTGATCATGATGACCCCACCGATCAACTTGAGCACCCGGGCCTGGCCTTGCTGAAATCGGTCGATGCGCAGCTTGACCGCGGCGATCGAGAAGATGACCAGTTCGTCGGCCAGGTAAATCACCAGATAGACGGCCAGCAATGCCAGAAAGCCTGTCGTGCCCACTTGCTGGGCGTTGACCAGCCCGCTCCAGATGACCGGAAAGCCGGCGGTGCAGGGCAGCTCGATCAGGGCGATGCCCGAAGCCATCAAAGCCGTGGCCGCAGCCAGTGCCGGCAATGAGCGCTGATTGATCATCAGGCTCCGGAATTTTTGATAGATGCCGGGCTTGTGTTTTTCGTCGATGGTAAACGACAGGCCCTTGCCGAACCAGAAGTAGTCCTTGATGTTGACCAGCCCGAATACCAGCGCGAACAGCGCCACCGCCCAGTACATCCAAGGCAGGTAGCGGGCGTAGGCCAGTACGCTGAAAACGCCGGTGATGAACAGTCCATAGACGAGCGCGGTGACCGTCAGGAACGTCAGCCCGACAACCACGACACGCCGGCGTGACCCGGAATGCAGGACCAGCGCGATCAGCATGCTCAGCAGCCATAGCGAGCAGGGATTGAAGCCGTCGACAAACGCGATCAGGATGGTTGAGAACAGCAGCGAATGGCCATTCAGGTCGATTGCGCCGAGCAGCGGGATATTGATCTCGGCGTCGCCGCTCCGCGGCTCTTCGCGCGACGATTTTTCGGCCACAGCGTTAGCCGCCTGCTGGGCTTGCGGACATTGCTCGACCATGCATTTTTCAACATGGCGGCTGATTTCGGCTCGGATCTGCGGGCTGTCGCCGACCCAGACCTTGCCGCCGAAGAAAACCATCGGCACCGAGCCTGGCGTCACCCCATGCGCATCGGAAAGCGCGCGCAGCAAGTCGTGATGCTCGTTGGTCGACATGATTTCCAGGCGCCGCACCTGCAGCCCGGGATGCTGTCTGTCCAGGGCCTCGAGAAAGGGCTTTTGCTGCTGGCAATGGGGACAGGTCGAACTCTTGAACACGTACAGGGTTTGCGGCTCGCCTGCATTGGCACTCGGCTGGGTTTGCGCGAAAAGCGGCGGGCTGAAGAAAAATGCCAGTGCGGCGGCCAGCGCGAAGAAAAGCGATTGGATAAGCGGTTTCATGACGGCGCACCCTTCATGCAGATTGAAATTTTATGTCTGCGAAGATAATGCGGTGTATTGTTATCGAATGGTCGCCGCTGGAAATTGTTCCGGATCAAACGCGGGGCATAATAATGCCGTGATCCATCGACTCCCAGTACAAATATCGGCTGTTGGAATCGTTGAACTGCAGGCAGCCAGTGACCGAACATGCGTTGGAACAACTGTTGAAGTCGATGGGAGAAACCGGCATGACCGAGCGCTTTACCGTATCGCTGGACCGGGACCTGGCCGAGGCCTTCGAGGCTTATCGCGAACGCCTGGGCTATGAGAGCCGCTCCGAGGCGGTACGTGACCTGCTGCGCGGCTTTCTTGCGCGCGAGCGTGCCGAGGATGACCCGGAGGGCAACTGCATCGGTGTGCTGACCTACGTTTACGATCATCACCGTGGCGATCTCGGCCATCAGTTGACCGAGGTCCAGCACGCCCACCACGACCTGAGCGTGGCCACGCTGCATGTTCATCTCGACCATGATTACTGTCTTGAAAGCAGCGTATTGCGAGGCCCGCTGAACCGGGTCCAGGCATTTGCCAACCAGTTCATCGCCCGGCGCGGTGTGCGCCACGGTGAGCTGCACCTGGTGCCTGTGCGGGTTCAAACCGATCGGCACGAGCACGGCCACCCGGCAGCAAGCCATGATCACGTAACCCCGCACGATTGAGCCTTTTGAACCGGCGCGAAGGCCTCCGCCGATGCCGGCCTCGGCGTTGTCGGCCGGGTTGCCCGGTGCGCGCTGCAGGTCGGAAATTTTTTCAGAATTGACGCTGATCAATCAACAGTATGAAATAAACAGATATTGTTCATACTCGTTCCAAAAGGCGAGCTCCGGTCATGAACCCTTGCGTGATGCGTGGTTTTGGAATTCGAGCAGTGATAACGCTGTTTTTTTGCTGGACGATTTTGACCCCGTCGGCCCAGGCGCACAGCATGGGTCATCACGTTACCCGCGATCAGGCGGTCGTCGTCGCGCTTTCGCTGGGCCATGGCGAGCCGGCTGACGATGCCGGCTACCGCATCCTGGCACCGGACCCAGGCGGCACGTTCCAGACCGGTCGCAGCGATGCGCGGGGCCGCGTGACTTTTTTGCCCGATCGCCCGGGCCGCTGGCGTGTCATGCTGACCAACGATGACGGCCACGGCGTCGAGGTGAAGATCGATATCGATGATCAAATCCAGTTGTCGGGCGTCGCAGGACCGGCCCAGGGCGGCTTCGGCACGGCGCTGGCCGCTGCCGGCTACCTGTTGGGTCTGGCCGGCGCGCTGATTCTTTGGCGCCGGCGCCGCCACGCTGTGTCGGATCGCGGCTGACGCTTTCGGCATGCATATCCCCGACGGACTGATCGCACCCCAGGCCTACCTGCCGGCATTTGCGCTGGTCGTGCCGATCTGGGCATTTTCGGTGCGCAAGGTTGCGCGCAGTTTCGACGAAGCGCTGGTGCCGCGGCTGGCGGTGCTGACGGCCCTGGCCTTCGTCCTGAGCTCGATCATGCTGCCGCTGCCCGGCGGCACGTCCGGCCATTTGATCGGCGTGGGCCTGCTGGCACTGGCATTCGGGCTGTGGCCGGCATTTTTGACCTACAGCCTGGTATTGGCGCTGCAGAGCCTGTTGCTCGGGGCCGGCGGCATTACCGTGCTGGCCATCAACGCGCTGTGCATGGGGCTGGTCGGGGCCGGCGTCACGCTGCTTGTCTACCGGATGCTGGCCCGCTGGAGCCGCCCGCTTGCGATTGTCATCGGCGTCTGGTCGGGCGTGGTCGCCTCGTCGGTTCTGGTTGCCCTGGCGCTGGGCATGCAGCCGCTGCTGGGCAGCGATGCCGGCGGCCAGCCACTGTTTTTTCCATTCGGGCCGGCCGTGACGCTGCCGATCATCGTCGGTACGCACGCTTTGACCGGCCTGGGCGAAGGATTGTTGACCTGCCTGGTGTTCGGCGTATTCGAAAAACGCGTGCTGGCCACAACATGAAGGACCGGCTGCTACTGATTGCCTGGCTGCTCTCGGTGGTCAGCGTCACCTTCATTCACGACCCGGCCCGGCTCGGCGGTCTGCTGGTGCTTGCCGCAGCGCTTGTATTGGGCGGGCGCGAAACGGCCAGGTTGGCTGGCCGGGCGCTGGCCGTCGTGGCGCTGGTCAACCTGGCCGTCAGCCTGTCTTACGTGCTGGCCAGTACGTTGGCCGGTGAGCCATGGGGCATTTTCGTATTGCGCCTGAACCTGCGCGTGCTGCTGCTGGCCTTTTTGACCTTGTGGATGACACGCCATCTCGATCTGCCCCGCGCGCTGGCGTTCTCGCCGTCGCTGAAATTCATCAGCGTGCTCGCACTGGGGCAGATCCAGCTGTTCAAGCGAATGCTGCTGGATTACCGCATGGCCTTCACGAGCCGTCACCCGGCGCCGCCGCCGATCAGGCATCGCCTCGGCGGAGCAGGACGCCAGGCCACGGCCTTGCTCGAAAAGGCCGAGATTCAAGCCTGTGAACTCAATCACGGCATGCGATCGAGGGGCTTCTTCGATGATCGAGCTTGATCGGGTGGGCTTCGATTATGTCGATGGCGGTCGAGCCTTGCGGGATCTCGATTTCACGCTGAGCCGGGGCGAACGGCTCGTGCTGCTCGGCGCCAACGGCTGCGGCAAGAGCACGCTGCTCAAGCTGATGGCCGGCTTGCTGGTCCCGACCACGGGCAGTATTCGATACCTTGGCCAGGCCTTGACGCCCTCGCGCCTGCGCGAGCGCGGATTCTGCCGACGTTTTCGAGGCGACGTCGGCCTGGTGTTTCAGCACCCCGAGGCGATGCTGTTCAACGCCACGGTGGGCGAGGAAATCGCCTATGGGCCCAGTCGCCTGCAGATGCCCGACCCGAAGGCCACGGCCTGGCTGTGGGCTCAGCGTATGCAACTGGAAAAATACTTCGAGCTGCCGCCGTACCGGCTGTCTGGCGGCGAAAAGCAGCGCCTGGCGCTGGCCTGCGTGCTGGCCTGCGAGCCGCAACTGTTGCTGCTCGATGAGCCGACCGCCAACCTCGACCCGCGAACGACCGGCTGGCTGGTCGACTTTCTTCTCGACCAGCAGGGCCTGACCACGCTGGTGAGCACGCAAAACCTGTCGCTGGCCGCCGAGCTGGGCCGGCGCGCGCTGATTCTCGATGAGCGCGGCCAGCTGTTGTTCGACGGCCCGCTCGATGATGCGCTGGCCGACACCGGGCTGTTATGGGAAGCGAACCTGGCCCATCGTCACCGGCACCGCCACGACGATGGCAGCGAACACCGGCATGTTCACGTGCATCGGAACTGGAAATAGCGTTGAAAGCCATCAGGTGGGATAAGACACACAGCGCATCGGAAATCGAATGAATCGATTGACCGATTGCTGTAAATTAAGCCGGGGTGCCGGGCATTGAAAGAAGCCGGCATTGTTATCGGTCCGGTGACTGTACCGATGAGCAATCAGTGAGTAGTCAGGGGACTTCGAAATTCATGTTCAAAAAAATATTCATGGGCGCGGCCATGTTCGCGATAACGGCATCGCTTGCGGCCACGGCAAAAGGAGAGTTTGATTTGGAATCGTCCGATCTCGAGCAGCGCGGCAGCCGCGAAATCATTGAATTGCACCAGTTCTTCGAGGGTTGGTATCGTGGACAGGAGCATCTGGCGTTCGATCGCATCGACCGAGCGCTCGGCGCGGACTTTGTCATCGTCATGCCCGATGCCCGTGTCCTCGAGCGCGCCGCGATCATCGAGGCAGTTCGCGGCCAGCATGACAGCGATGCACTCGCGAAGCTGAAAATTTGCAACGTGGCTTTACGCGCGGTGCATGACGGAACCGCCATTTTTACCTATGAAGAGTGGCAGAGTGGACAAGACCAGCCGATGCGGGGTCGTTTGAGCACGGTGGTCTTTGCCGAGGACCCGGCCCGGCCCAACGGCCTGGCGTGGCTGCACGTGCATGAAACCTGGCTGGCCGATAACGAGGCCTGCTAAACCCGCCTTGTTCATCACCCTCCCTGCTGCGGCGCCGTCAGGCCCAGATAAATTCAAAAACCTGAAGGGCCCTGTCGGGCCAGGCCGTGCGGCCTGCGGCCGCGTGGTTCGATTTGCGCGTACACGCACGCGCAAGCGGGTCGCGCATCCTC
>JAVVET010000001.1:104668-120699 GCA_032251235.1 Wenzhouxiangellaceae bacterium | reverse complement strand
GGATGGGCTTGACGCGGGCGGGCTGGGGCGATGTGCTGCCTGCGCTTGCCGAACGACAGCAGGCCGCCGAGCAGGCGCACCTCAACGAACTCGCATCCAGGCTGACCCACGCGACCCCGGGTGCCTTGTGTCTGAAGAACTTTTCCGTGCTCGACGTCGATGCCGGGCGCATCGCGACGCAACACAGCGTGCGCATCGAGGACGGCGTGATCGTAGCGGTCGGCACCGACGGCGCCGTTAATTGCGACGGCCTTGCGGCAATCGACGGACAAGGCCGCACGCTGATGCCCGGCCTGTGGGACATGCACGTGCATGTCGGCATCGACGACGGCATGTTGCACATCGCCTCCGGCGTGACCAGCGTGCGCGACCTGGGCAACGACCACGACGACCTGACGGCAGTGATCGAGCAGTTCGAGCAGGGCCGGGCGATCGGCCCGACCATTTACCGGGCGGGCTTCATCGACGCGGCGGGACCATTCGCCGCGCCCAGCGACAACCTCGCGACCACCCTGGACGAGGCCATGGCCTACATCGAGCAACTCGATAAGCAAGGCTATCGCCATATCAAGATCTATTCTTCGATCGCGCCTGAATGGGTGGCGCCGATGGCCGAGGAGATGCACCGGCGCGGCATCCGTCTTTCCGGTCACGTCCCATCGGGCATGACTACGACCGAAGCCGTCAAGGATGGATTCGACGAGATTCAGCACATCAACATGCTGTTTTTGAACTTCCTGGCCGGGCCCGAAGACGACACCCGCACGCCGCTGCGGTTCAGCCTCGTGGCCGAGGGCGCCGGCGAGCTGGACCTGGCCTCGCCGGCGGTCGCCGAATTCATCGCCCTGCTGGATGCCCACGACATCGTGGTCGACCCGACCGTGGCGATATACGACAACATGTTCCGGCACCGAACCGGCGAGATCAGTCCATCCTACGCCGCGATTGCCGACCACCTGCCGCCGAACGTGCAGCGCGGCATGCTGGCCGGGCGGATGGACGTCAACCAAGACAACGCCGCGCGCTATGCCGCCTCGGCCGAGGCCTTGCTCGCGATGATCCGCAGGCTGCACGAGGCCGGGGTGCCGCTGGTGGCGGGCACCGATGCGCTGCCCGGCTTCACGCTGCATCGCGAACTCGAGCTCTACGTCGAAGCCGGGATTCCGAACGCCGAGGTCCTGCGCATCGCGACCCTCGGCGCGGCGCGCGTGCTCGGCACGGACACAAGCGTCGGCCGGATCGCGCCCGGGTATACAGCCGATCTGATCGCGCTCGACGGCAATCCGCTGGACGATATCGGCGCGATTCGCAACACGACAATGACCCTGAAGGGCCGACGCCTTTACCAGCCGGCCGCGCTGCACCGTGCGCTGGGCATCCAGCCGTTCGCAGAAGCCCTGCCGCCGCCCAACGTCCGCCCCTGACCCCCTAGCGCGCCACCTGGGGACAAGATCAGGCATGCTATCGATTGCCGGGGCAGGCAATCCAGCCTGCCGCAACCCTGAACCGAGCGAGAATCGCCATGAACGCACTCTGTAAACTGCTCAACAACACCGCTTTGCTCGTTGCCGGACTGCTGCTGGTCGCAGCCTCGGCTGCAGTCGCCGAGACGCCGGAAGAGCGCTTGGCCGCGGCTGGCCACACGTTGCCCGAACCCGCCAGCCCCGTGGCCACATATGTCACCTGGCGCAAGGCCGGCAACCTGTTGTTCCTGTCCGGCCACGGCGAGTGCGGCGACGATTTCACCACCGGCAAGGTCGGCCGAGACCTGACCGTCGAACAGGGCGCGCGCTCGGCCGAACTGACCGGGTTATGCATGCTGGCCACGATAAAGGCTGCCGTGGGCGAGCTGTCGCGGGTCAAACAGGTGGTGCGCATTCTCGGCATGGTCAACGCCACCGACGATTTCACCGATCACCCGAAGGTCATCAACGGCTTTTCCGACCTTTTCGTGACGGCATTCGGCGAGGCCGGCAAGGGCGCGCGCGCCGCGGTCGGCATGGCCTCGCTGCCGTCGAACATCGCCGTCGAGATCGAGGCCATCGTCGAGCTTTACCCGAACGGCTGATGTTCACGCCGGTCGATCGTCGTCGGCAATGGAGTCGATCAGGTCCAGACAAATTCCCCTGCCCCAGCATCTTCGCCAAAACAGGAGTGAGCCGGCTCCGGCCGCGCCTGCGGCGGAACCTGGCATGCATCTCCAGTCAAAAATACCGCTGGACCGCACCACGGCAGGCGGATATCAGGTATAGATCGCGGACTGTTTGCCGTAATCGTCGACGGACATTGGCAAATCATTGCAAGGCCGTATTCATGGATCGGCGTATCCAGCACGCAGCCCGGCTTTGCAACCGAATCAATAATCTGTGCGAATCCGGCTCCACCCGACGTTTCATCGCTTTGAATCGGTCAAGCCTGACAGGCTGCTAGAGGCTGCAGTTGAGTATAATGTGATAAATATCACGAAAATTCGCATTTCACCCATGATCGACGGGAACTCCCGAAAGACGAATTACAGGCAGCTTGCAACGGCGCCCACCGCCGTTTCCAGATACGTTACTGCCGCCGAAACCGGAGCCCGGCGGCCATTGGCATGAACAGGAACATCCTGGCCGAATTGCAACGCCGTAACGTTCTGCGCGTGGGTGCGGCCTATATTTTTGCGGCGTGGCTGCTGATCCAGGTCGCCGAGACCATCTTCCCGTTGTTCGGCTTTGGCTATGCGCCGGCGCGTATCGTGGTCGTGGTGCTGGCGATCGGCTTTTTGCCCTCGATGATCTTTGCATGGGCGTTCGAATTGACGCCACAGGGTCTGAAGAAGGAATCCCAGGTCGATCGGACTCGATCGATTGCCCCCGACACCGGCAAGAAACTGGACCGCATGGCGCTGGTGATTCTGGCGCTTGCGCTGGCCTGCTTCGCTTTCGACAAGTTCGTTCTCGACCCGCAGCGTGAGCTTGCGCTGGAGCTCCGGAAAGCTGAGGAAGTCGAGCAGGCCCGCCAGGCCGGCCGTACCGAGGCGCTGGTCGAATCCTATGGCGACAAGTCCATTGCGGTGCTGGCATTTCAGGATATGTCTCCGGACAACGACCAGGAGTACCTGTCCGACGGCATTGCCGAGGAACTGCTCAACCTGCTGGCCAAAATACCCGAGCTCAGGGTGATTTCGCGCTCCTCGGCGTTTTCCTACAAGGGCAAGGACATCAAGCTGGCGCAAATGGCGGAGGAACTGAACGTCGCCAACATTCTCGAAGGCTCCGTGCGCAAGGCCGGCGATCGTGTCCGCATCACGGCGCAGTTGATCGAGGCGCGCTCCGATACCCACCTGTGGTCGGACACCTATGACCGCACACTGGATGACATCTTCGCGATCCAGGACGACATCGCAGCCAAGGTGGTCGAACAGCTCAAGCTCACGTTGCTGGGGGAAGTACCGCACGCCGATGAGGTTGACCTGGAAGCCTATTCGCTGTTTTTGCAGGCCCGCCACGTTGGCCGCCTGAACAACGCCGAGAGTTACGATGAATCGATCGCGCTGTACCGCCGGGCGCTGGAAGTCGAGCCGGAATACGCGGCCGCCTGGTTCGGCCTGGCCGTGATCTACATCAACCAGGCGAACAAGGATCTGCGGCCGGTCAAGGATGGTTTCAGCCTGGCCCGCGAGGCCGCGGAGAAGGCGCTGGAAATCGATCCCGAGTATGCCCTGGCGCACAGCGGCCTTGGCTGGATCGCCATGAGCCACGACCGCAACCTTGCGGCCGCGGCAAGGCATTTCGAACGCGCGCTGGCGCTGGAGCCGGACAATCTTTCGATGATCGGCAACGCCGCCGTACTGCTGCAAAGCCTCGCTCGCCAGGAACAGGCCATCGCGCTGATGGAGTACGTTGCCGCACGCGATCCATTGAACCCGACTTCACACTACAACCTGGCGATCAACTATGGCTACGTCGGCCGTCAGGACGAGGCCATCGCGGCCTATCGCACTGCCTTGCGCCTGAGTCCCGAGATGGTCGGCGCGCACCACTTCGTTGGCATGGCCCTACTGCTGCACGGGCAGGCCGGGGCCGCGCTGGAAGCGATGCAGCAGGAACCGTTCGAGGCCTACCGGCTGATCGGTCTGGCGCTGGCCCACCACGCGCTGGCTCAGCACGAAGCGTCCGACCGGGTACTGGCGGAATTGATCGAAAAGCATGAAACCGGCTGGGCCTACAACATTGCCTACGTGTTCGCCTACCGCAACGAGACCGACCAGGCCTTCGAGTGGCTGAACAAGGCCGTGGAATACGCAGATCCGGGCTTGACCGATATTTCCGTCGAGCCCTTGTTCGCCAGTCTCCACAACGACCCGCGCTGGCTGCCCCTGTTGCAATCCATGGGCAAGGCGCCGGAGCAACTGGCTGCCATCGAGTTCTCGGCAAACGTGCCAGGGCTTGCTGAACGCACCGAAAGCGGAGAATAAACCGGGCCCGGGGGCAATGCAGCCATTCCCTTCGAACCGGGCAGGATAAACTGCATGATAGGAGCCAACCGCTTGCCGCGATGCCCGGTGTGCGCGACGAGGTCTGAGTCGCGCACCGTTGCCGGCTTGCTCCAGACGATTTCGCGCTATACCGGCATGACCGCGCTGATACCGGCGGGCATGGGCCTGATCTCGATGCCGATCGCGATCTGGTTCGACGAGTTTCAAGCCGTTTGGGCTTTCGGCTTGATGGCTATCGCCTCGCTGGCAGTGGGCGGGTCGCTGGATGCATTCGGCATCAAGCGGGTGCTGTACAACCACTACCAGATTTTCTGGATTACGGCATGCTCGTGGGCGCTGGTCTGCCTGCTCGGCAGCATCCCGTATTTATACGAAGCTGCACAAGCCGGACCCGGCGAACTTGAATCAATTTTTGCCTCGTTTTACAACGCACAATTCGAATCCGTGCCGGGCTTCACGACGACCGGGCTGACCATGGTCGCCGGCCCTGAACATCGACTCCAGGCCAGCATCCAATGCTGGCGCAGCTCCAGCCAATGGGTCGGCGACATCGGGATCATTGTCGCCGATGATCCTCGGTGCGTTGACTTTTGCCGTGCATCAGAATCTGTTTCAATTCCAGTTCCGATCGATACCCGGCCATCATCGGCTGTGATGGTTCGCCTGCCTTCTGGGGCTGACCGGCGCGCTGCTTGCATTCGGCAACTGGATGCTCGGCGCCAACATTCCATGGATGGATATCGGCTTTCAGGCCGCCACGTCGCTAACGACCACAGGCTTCAGCACACGTGATGTATCGGGCTGGCCGATGACATTGTTGTTGCTGCTGATTGCCGCGATGGTGATCGGCGGATGCGAAGGGTCGACTACCGGCGGGTTGAAGGTTTCGCGCCTGCGAAGGCTGGTGCTGGAATTTTCAAGAAGACTGCGACAATTGCGCGAAGACCCGAAAAAAGCTTACCAACTCAAAAAAGATCAAGCAGAGAATCGAATTCACGAACCGCAGCTTGCAAGCGTTTTTGTTCACGATTCTCTGGATGTCGATGCGGATCCTGGGTGCCTTTCTGCTCAGCTTCGTCGTCGATGCGCCGCTCGAGCACGTTATTTTCGAAACCGCCTCTGCGCTGAGCGTGGTCGGGCTTTCGGTCGGCATCACCGACCCGGAAAATGCATGAATTCAGCAAGGCCGTACTCATGGCAATGATGTGGCTGGGCCGGCTCGAGATCATTCCCATTCTGGCCATTCTGCTCAAGCCGTTCTACAGGCGCGAAGATTCGATCGGCGATTAGAGCGACCGACAAAAGAGCCGTCCGGAGCAGGAATGCGATTGATGGCCTTGCGCTGGTCCTGCCGTGAATCACTGGATCAAGGCCAGTGAATCAAGCCTGAAATCAAAGGTGCGCCGAGATCAAGTTCAGTTTCGAGCTTCATCCGGACGACTCGACGCATCGAGCGCTGGTGGCATCGTTTTTGGCGAAACTCACACCAAGTCAATGCGATTTCGTTAGGCTTATACGTTCACTTACTATCGGGCATGCATGCGCCAGACGCTGATCATCATTCTTTTGCTCGCCGCCGCGGCAGCGGTCAGCTGGAACCTGTTGCGCGACGAGACCGCGCCCAACGGCGGTGCACGCCCGGCCGAAGCGGCGACTACGATCACGCTGACCGAGGCCGTGGCCGATGTGGAGCGTACGCGCGTGGAGGCCGTGGGCACTACCGAGGCTCGGCGTTCGGTCACGCTGTTCGCACCTTCGGCCGGCGAAGTCGTCGCGGTGCGCTTCGATGCCGGCGACCGGGTCGAGCCCGGCCAGGTTCTGCTGGAGCTGGACGCCCGCGACGAGCGCCTGGCGCTGGAGTTGGCCGAGGCCAATCTGGCCGATGCCCGGCGCACCTGGTCGCGTTACGAGCGCGCCGGCGAAAGCGCGGCGTTTACCGAAACCCAGATGGACGCCGCACGAATTGCGCTGGAGCAGGCGCGCATCGCGCGCGACCGGGCCCGGGTTGCGCTGGACGACCGCACGCTGGAAGCACCGTTCGGCGGCATCATCGGTCTGACCGAAATCGACCCGGGCGATCGGATCACGATCGCGACGCCGGTCGCGACACTTGACGACCGTTCGACGCTGCTGGTCCGGTTCGAAATGCCCGAGGCGTTTCTCGACCAGGTCAGCCTCGGCGACCCGGTCCGGCTCTCGCCCTGGAATGCCGAGTCACCCGCCACCACCGCTACCGTCGCCGACATCGACAGCCGGGTCGATCCGGCAACCCGCACGTTCACCGCGCGGGCGCGCATCGACAATTCCCAAGACCGCTGGCGGCCCGGCATGGGCTTTAAAGTAGTCCTCGAGCTTGCCGGGCGCGAATTCGTCAGCGTGCCCGAACTGGCGCTGCAATGGGGCGGCGACGGCGCCTACGTATGGGTGATCGACGACGACGGCCGGGCTCGGCGCCAACCGGTCTCGCTGGTCCAGCGCAATGCCGGCGGCGTGCTGCTTGGCGACGGCCTGGCGCCCGGCGACCGGGTCGTGCTCGAGGGGGTGCAAAAGATGTCCGACGGTCGCCCGGTCGAGGTGGTCGATCCCGACCGGCTCCAGGACAACAGCGCGTTGCAGGCAACGCGGGCGCGCGGGCGATGAGCTCGATCCAGAAACGGCTCGGCGACGAGCAGGTCGGCGGCTTGCCGGCGTTGGGCATTCGACGCCCGGTGCTGGTGGTCGTGCTGAACCTGCTGATCGTGCTGGCCGGCATCGCCGCTATCCGCGGCGTCGAGGTGCGCGAGCTGCCCGACGTGGATCGTCCCGTCGTCGGGGTCAACGCGGTTCTGCCCGGCGCGTCGCCGGAAACCATGGACGCCGAGGTCACGCGCATTCTCGAAGGCGCCGTGGCGCGGGTGTCGGGGGTTCAGTCCATCCGCTCGTCGAGCGAAGAAAACAACTCGCGTATCCGGGTCGAATTCGGCCCCGACGCCGAGCTCGACGTGGCCGCGTCCGACGTCCGCGAGGCGGTCGCCCGCGTGCAGCGCCAGTTGCCCGACGACGTCGAGGAGGTGAATGTTCAAAAATCCGAAAGCGACGCGGAAACAGTGGTCGACATCGCCGTGCTCAGCGATCGGCTGCGCGAAGAGGAACTGACCCGAATCATTCAAACCGACATCATCCCGGAGTTCACCGCGATCGACGGGGTGGCCGACGTGCCGCTGTTCGGCGATCGCCAGCGCATGCTGCATGTGGTGGTCGAACCGGCGCGGCTGGCGCGCTTCGGACTGTCGGCCGCCGACGTGGTCCGGGTGCTGCAACAGGCGCCGTTCGACATCCCGGTGGGCAGCTTCAAGTCCGACACCCAGGAATTGCTGATCCGGGCCGATGCCTCGGCCCTGACCGAAGACCAGATTCGCGAGCTCGTCGTTGAGGGCACGACCCGTATTCGGGATGTAGCCAACGTCTATTTCGGGCCCGAGGACGCCACCTCGCTGGTGCGACTGAACGGGCAGCCGGTCATCGGCTTCGGCGTGGTCCGCCAGGCCTCGGCCAACACGATCCGAATCTCCGACGCCGTGCAGCAGCGGCTGGCCGAGCTCGACCGCAGGTTCGATGATCTGGAATTCGTCGTGACCTCCGACAACGCCGTTTTCATTCGCGCCGCGGTGCGCGAGGTGCTGATCACGCTGATGCTCGCCGTTGCCATCGTCGTGGCCACGCTGTTCATGTTCACCGGTTCGATACGGGCGACGCTGGTGCCGTCGATCACGATTCCGGTTGCCTTGATCGGCACCGTGGCCTCGATCTGGCTGCTGGGCTTTTCGATCAACATCCTGACCCTGCTGGCGATCGTGCTGGCCACCGGGCTGGTGGTCGACGACGCAATCGTGGTGCTGGAGAACATCCAGCGCCGGCGCAGCCTGGGTCTGGGTCCGCGCGCCGCGGCAGTACTCGGCACGCGCCAGGTGTTCTTTGCGGTACTCGCGACCACGATCACGCTGGTCGCCGTATTCGTGCCGATTGCGTTCCTGCCCAGCACAGCCGGCCGGATGTTCCGCGAATTCGGCATCGTACTGGCTTGTGCGGTCGGCATCTCGTCGTTTGTCGCGCTTTCGCTGGTGCCGACGCTGGCATCGAGACTGCCGTCCGATGACCGCTCGGGCCCATTTCACAATCTGCTGGTTCGTTTTGGACGCCGGCTCAACGACGGCTACCTGCGTGCACTCAAGGCCCTGCTGGCCCGGCCCTGGACGACGATTGCCGCCGCCGTGCTGCTGGCCGCGACGGCCGGCGGCCTTTACCAGGCGCTGGATCGGGAACTGATTCCGGCCGAGGATCGCGGCGTGCTGATCGTCAACGGGTCCGGGCCGGACGGCGTGGGCCTGAGCTACAGCCAGCGCCAGGCCGACCGGATGGAGACCATCATCCAGCCGGTCGTCGACTCCGGCGACGGACAATACCGCTACACGCTGGTCGGGCGCTACGACATCAACCGTGTGCGCATTACGGTTCCGCTGGTGCCGTGGAGCCAGCGCGACCGGAGCCAGCGCGAGATTGCCGAATCGGTTCTATCCCAGCTCGAGCGCCTGCCGGGGGTCCGGATCAGCATATCGAACCCGAACAGCCTGGACCTGGGCGACGCCGGCGACGGCCTGGAGATTGCGCTGACGGGGCCGGACTACAACGATATCTACCTCGCCGCGCGCGCACTTTCCGAGCGCATGGAAACCGAAATTCCGTTTCTGTCCGGCACCCGGATTTCCTACCAGCCGACCCAGCCCGAGCTTTCGATCCAGATCGATCGCCAGCGCGCCAACGATCTGGACGTATCGCTGGATGAGATTTCCATCGCGTTGCGCGCAATGGTCGACGGGGATGAAATCACCGAGATGAGCGTCGGCGACGAATCCATTCCGGTGCGCCTGGATTCGATCACCGGCACCGTCGATGACCCATCCGACCTGGCCAACCTGTACGTCAAATCCGGCGCCGGCAACCTGGTGCCGCTGTCCAGCCTGGTGTCGATCTCCGAGACCAGCATCGCCGCCCAACTCGACCGCAGAGAGCAGCGCCGGGCGATCGAGATCGATGCCAACCTGGCACCGGGCACGGCCCTGGCCGAGGCGATCGACGCGGTACGCGCGCTGGCCGGGGAAACCCTGCCGGAAGGAATCAATCTGCTGCTTCTGGGCGAGGCGGCCGAGCTGGACGAGACCTCGAACGAGGTCGCCATCACCTACGCGATCGCGCTGCTGGTGGTGTTCCTGGTGCTGGCCGCGCAGTTCGAGAGCGTAAGCTCGGCGCTGGTGGTCACGCTGGTCGTACCGTTCGGCATCGCCGCGGCCATCCTGGCGCTGTTTCTGACCGGCACCTCGCTGAACATCTACTCGCAGATCGGGCTGGTGATGCTGATCGGGCTGATGGCCAAAAACTCGATTCTGCTGGTCGAGTTCGCCGACCAGATGCGCGAGGCCGGCAAGGACGTGACCGAGGCCGTGATCGAGGCGGCCCAGGTGCGGGCGCGCCCGATCGTGATGACCATGATGTCCACGGTGCTCGGCGGGCTGCCGTTGATTCTCGGTTCGGGAGCCGGCGCGGAAGCGCGCGCGGCAATCGGCTGGGTGGTATTCGGCGGGTTGGGCCTGGCCGCCGGCTTTACGCTGTTCCTGACCCCGGTCGTCTACCGGCTGCTGGCGCCGCTGAGCAAACCGCGCGCCCACGAGGCCGAACGGCTGCAGCGCGAACTCGATCAGGCGACCGGCTGATCGACGCCGGCTGCTCGTGCGCTTTAGTCGCCGCAGCCTTATTCATCATGCCGATGCAACGCCGACAGTACAGTAGCGTCGGTCCAGGTACTCCTGAAACCCCTGGCGAGCCTCGTCAATAAAAATCAAAAGCTGCTGTCCAGGAACGCCGGCCACGGAAAACCCGTCGCCTTCTGCCTCGCCGACCAGCGTGTCAGAAGCTAGGAGCCTGTCGGACTTAACACTGATCTACTGCGGAAAAACCGAATTGGGCCAGATTTCCCGCTCTCTATCGTTAAACTTGTCAGTCCTCCAACGTCACTACGCTTGTGGCGACAATATCGCGGTCGTTCATGAACGCCTCATCGATAACCGCGTCGACGCCGACGCGATCGCCAACGTCGATCTGCTGAAAACCTTCGTCGTCCAGTGGGTTGTAAAGCAACTCGCGTGTAGACACGGTCAGTTTCTTTGTGCCGGTATCGATGCTAAACGTCTTTTCAGCCGGGTTGACGGTCTGGACCGTTCCGATGTACATCAGCTCGCCGGGATCGGCAGCGGTGTCGGCCAACCACTCCCATCCATCCATGGCGCTGGCAGAAAAAAATGTATTCAGATCATCTACATAAATCCGGCCCGCCTCGATCATGGCTTTGTCGTAAAGGTCACTTTCAACCTCTCCGTATACCGTGACCTCGTCCCCATCGGCCAGCGGGACAGCGTTGTTGAAGTCGTCCCAGTTGGCTGTTTTCACGGTCACAACACCGTCACCGTAGTCGAGCCTGAAACTGCTGGCCGTCGTCGAGGTCACGGTGCCGGTGAGGCTGATCCAGCTCTCGTCCGGCTGGGTGGCCGGCTCTTCCTGGGCGCGTCCGGTTGTAGCGAGGAAAGCAACGGCAAAGATCATTGCAATTGCACTGATTGAATATTTCATGATCAATCTCCAATTTTGAATGCCGGTCAAAATCATGCGGATCATGCATTTCGATTAAAACATATTTCACCAGCGAGTGGAATGAGCATTTGCTTGACGCAGAAACCTCCAGGAGCACGTTGGGTTTCGTTGTTGGCTCTCGGACTTGAGCGCAATGCGAAAAAACGAAGCGACGGTCAGCGAGCGACCAGGTCCAGAAAGTGAGTTCAGCCTCCATTGGAGCTCCTCGGGGTTCATCTGTCAGGGTCATGGGTCGCCACTACGATGCCGATATTCGACCACCGGAGCAAGTAAATGCCACTGGCCGGCCACCGGATGATGTCGCTGGACATCACGCCCATTCTATCTAGTCATTTCTACGCTGCGTTCGCCGGCAATTCCTATGCGAGGAGGATTCTCTGAGCGGCAAGAACTACTCACGCTGCAAAGAGGCCATCCAGCAGTGGTTGGCAATGCTGGCTGGAGTGTTTGCGATCGACGTCCGCGCTTAGAGCTTGCCGCAGACCCAGTAGTCGATCAGATCACCGTTTTGTTCGATGAACCGATCGACAGCTTCTTCGTAGGAGTTTTCCTGGGCATAGAACATAGATTCCTGCAGCGCATCAAGGTCGAAGTGCATGCGCGAAATCATCAATGCCGCCTCCGGGTTGTCCTGGTAGAAGCCCTGGCGGGCCATTGCGTGTACGCGTTCGAAGCTGCCCAGCGTGTTCTTGAGATAGCGCAGATCGTAGGCGCCAAATTTCCAGTGTGGGCTCCAGCCGGTCACGACGATCCAGTCGTCGCGGCGCACGGCGCGGGCGAGTGCGGCGGTCATGCCGGCACCCGAGGAAATTTGCAGCTCGTGACCGTCCAGCTCATAATCTTCCAGCACCTGCTGCGACAGCCGGGTCAGACCGGCGCCCGGGTCGATGCCGGTCATGGTTCGGTCCAGCTTGCTGCGAACCTCGTCTTTTTTCAGATCCTCGATGGAACTGAGCTGGTCTTCCGGAATATAGCTCGGAACGGCCCAGTCGAGACGAGCGTAGCCATACAGGATGCCGAGGCTGACGATGTCAGTGCCGACCTTGTCCATATAGTCTTCGTCGGTGCCGGGCAGCCAGGCCATCAGCATCACGTCGATGTCTCCAGCAGCCAGGCCCTGGTATTGCGGCGCAATGTGGGTCTGGATCAACTCGACATTCTGCCCCAGCCGCTGCTCGATGTCCCTGGCGGCCACATTGGTAACGAACTCGGCGTCCGACCACGCAGTCCAGCCAATTTTGACGCTTTCGGCCGTTGCCATGCCGGACAAACTGAACAACAGGATGAACCCAGCCAGAAAATTCGAAAATTTCACGCGCATGGTGTTTCTCGTTTGATCTGTAAGCTAATGGTTTGAATCACCGCGCGCCCCTAGAGTGCATGATGTGGCGCTACAGCGCCAGTCGCCGCGATTCAGCCGCGGCGTTGGGGTGCAAAGCTCTGGGTTATTCGATCCAGCAAAATGGCGAGAATCACCACACCCAGCCCGCCTTCAAAGCCCAGACCGACGTTCAGTCGCTGAATCCCGGTCAACACGGTATTTCCGAGACCCCCGGCGCCGATCATCGAGGCAATCACGACCATCGACAGCGCCAGCATGATGGTCTGGTTGACGCCGACCATGATGGAAGGCATGGCCAGCGGAAGCTGCACCTCGGTCAATAGCTGGCGCCGGGTGCAGCCAAATGCAAGCCCGGCCTCGATTGGCTCCTTGTTGACCTGGTGGATCCCCAGGTTGGTCAGGCGCACCACCGGCGGCATTGCGAACACCACCGTGGCAATAGCTCCGGGCACCTTGCCAAGACCGAAAAAGATCGCCGCCGGAATCAGCTAGACGAACGGCGGCATGGTCTGCATGAAATCCCGCACGGGCCGGATCAAGCTCTCGATCAAGTCTTTGCGCGCCATCGCAATGCCAACGGGCGTGCCAATCGCCAGCGCGACCGTGCTGGCGGCCAGCGCCAGCGCCAGCGCCAGGGTCTGGACGGTTTGCTGCCACAAGCCCATCCCGATAATGGTGGTCAGGGCGATCAATGCAAACAGGCCAAACTTCCAGCCCACCCGCCAGGCGCTGAGGATAATCAAGGGCCTTTTTCACCACCCTTCCGTTGCGAGGCATCGTCAGGCCCAGTAGATGCGGCCCCTGACAGCGCCGTCGCGACGACTGGGCGATGAGTAAGGCGGGTTAACTGCAACTGGCAATGGGTCGAGATGATCCGAAAAATCCGGCGGGTCAAGTCCGACAGGCTGCTAGGCTCGCATTTCCGTCGGCTAGATGCTCAAGCATGGGACGCATGATGCGCTGAAAGCCTGGAATCGCCATTTGGTTTTTCTTATTCGTATAACGCAGAACTCACCGGCGGCGATGAAGCGCAGCGGAATTGCCGTCCGGTGCAGCGCCTTGTTGGGCCAGTGCCCGGTTATAGCCAGACCGGCTCATGCAGCCAGGAGCACCCAAAAAGCACCCAGTGTTGATGAAATGCCAAGCAAGGGGAGCATTCCCAGCCGCAGTCTGAATACCAGAACAAAGGCCAGTGCCGACAAAACCAACATTGGCAGATCCACGCTGCCTGGAACCGGCAACCTCATATCCACACCAAACCCGGCAATCCGGTGCTGCTCTGAAAATAAAGCATTGACACCAAACCATAGAGCCAGGTTGGCGATTACACCGACCACAACGGCCGTGATTCCCGCCAAGGCCGTAGAAAGTGACTGGTTTGCCCGCAGCTTCTCCACATAAGGCGCCCCGGCAAAAATCCAAAGGAAACAAGGCAAAAACGTTACCCACAGGGTCAGCAATGCCCCCAGTGATGCATACAGAAGACTGGGCTCTATAGCCGCTTCTCGATAAGCAGCGAGAAACCCAACAAATTGCGTCACCAAAATGAGAGGACCCGGCGTGGTTTCGGCCAGGCCAAGCCCCTCCAACATTTCGCCCGGCTGAAGCCACTGAAAGTTCTCTACCCCCTGCTGGGCGACATAAGCAAGTACTGCATACGCACCGCCAAACGTCACCGTTGCCATCTTCGAGAAGAAAACCGCAATCTGCGAGAATACGTTGTCGTGGCCCAGCAATGCCAGCAACCCACCCACGGTGAGCAGCCACAGCAGCAAGCACACCAGAGCCGCTCGTTTCGTTCCCGCTCGAACGACAGTTTCGATGTTGATATCGGGCTCAGATTGAATTGTATTCCGTACCGCCATTCTCTTTGCAACGGTGTAACCAATCGCACCTGCGCCAAGAACCACAAGCGGAAACGGCAAGTCGAATACAAACAGGGCGATAAATCCACCCACCGCCAGGGCCGGCATCAATGTCCCTTTAAGTGCTCGCCGGCCAATGCGAATCAAGGCCTGCACGACAATGGCGAGTACAGCAGCCTTTAAACCAAAAAAGACGCCCTCGACCACAGCCAGCTCACCAAAAGATACGTACAACCAGGAAAGTGCAAAAATGGCGAATGCACCGGGCAGAATAAATAGAACGCCAGCGACAATCCCGCCTTTTACGCCATGCAACAACCATCCGACATACGTGGCCAACTGCTGGGCTTCCGGTCCCGGAAGGAGCATGCAGTAATTGAGTGCGTGCAGGAAACGAGACTCATCCAGCCACTTTTTTTCGTCCACAATGATTCTGTGCATCAAGGCAATCTGACCTGCAGGCCCGCCGAAACTCAGAAACCCAATTCGAGTCCAAACGGCCAGCGCCTCCTTGAAAGTAACTTCTTGCAAGCTTTAGTCCTTGACAGTTTTTATAATGCTCTGACGGCTACCTGAATTTGCCGCCCAACGCTTGGCTTTGCCGCGGACTGAAGCGCCAGCGTAGGTGCGTCCGACAACAGCCACTCTTTATAAATTACTTCCACTTAGCTACGGCATTGGCCTGACAAGGCTGGCATTCCTTTTTAGCGGCTAGCTCACCTAGCGAGCGATAACGAATCCGATGCAGCTACTTGTTAGCACCTATTTGTACTGAGCTAAAAGCTTATTTACAACGGGTGTCATTTTGCTTTCAACGCTAGCCCATTTATTTAGAGCAAGACCGCCCTTTCCCTTTAAGTGATATTCTGCATAGCCAATTCGTTCGCTGCCATTAAATAATCTAAGCTCCGCATGGCTCAAGTAGGGAGAAAAATCCCAAGAACGCAGAGCAGTATATGTCAGTTTAAACACACAATTATCCAGCATATTGCCAGAATACACTTCAGTGGTTATTCCGTGGTCATGAAAAGCATCCTCAACTATTCTGACAAAATCGGCAACAATCGCTTTAGGGTTATCTTCAATACAAACATGATCAATTTCATGTGATGAGTCTACTTGCTTGACGTCGATGACCGTGCAGCCCGCAAAAAGTATGACTGTGCTTAACAAGGCATATTTTTTCATGAGATCTCCTATCTGATTTAGGTTCTAACGCCCCAACTCAACCGCGGACTTGGCGCTGCGAAACGGCGGCAAGGACGTCAGCTGGAGTGCCTGGTTGCCAATCATTTGGCCGGAACCACTGTATAGCCACTGTGCCGAAGTGCTTCTTCTACTGAACTCTGCACATCCTTGCTGAATTACGACTGCCGGAGTGCTGGCATCTCGAAGATCTCGATGCGCCAATCGACCTGGCTGTCAGCCGGCTCGACGGACAGTGTCACTGCCCTTGATGGTTCATAGATTCGAACGTAGATGAAACTGCCTGGAGCTCCTGGACTCTTAGAACCCTCGCTTGGTTCCATTTTTAGTTGCTCCGCAACGCCCCCGATCACAGCCGGCACGGTAGAACGCGGATGGCCTGCCCTAACGTCTAGGCGAACCATGTGGGCGGGATCACAGGCGGAAAGCAACGGCGCCACCAACACAGCTACCAACA
>JAVVET010000001.1:5259-104568 GCA_032251235.1 Wenzhouxiangellaceae bacterium | reverse complement strand
ACCAACACAGCTACCAACAGGAATGCTTTCATGACTTACAACGCCAGCCATAAGCGGCGCCCTGATAAGGATGTCCGGTGGATGCCGAAGGCCGGAACGTATTTGATAGCATTGCTAGAAACCTACAAAGCAGCGTCATGGTGGTGAACGGTTTCCTCGTAGTGCGACATGAGTTCCTTTACTTGTTCCGGGACTACTGCCTGTTCGAAATTTTGACCAGCAAAGCTTTTTACGGCCTCGAGAGACTCGAACCAGAATATGGTTGTGAACTCGATTTCTTCGCCAGCTTCGCGTCGCAGTAAATTGGTGCTGATGTAGCCACTGACACCCTCCGTGACTCTCGGAAGAATAGTAGTCTTGAAAAGCTCCTCGTAGGCCGGGGCATTCTCGTGAGTGGTCCATCCTTTCCAAATTCGAGCAATCACCTCGATTTCTCCCTGATTTCTAACGATTTAGCTAAGCGGCGCGCGTAAGCGCGTCCGGTGTTGGATTGATAGGTTCGAAACGTACTTGAGCGATTTGTTAGCATTCATACCGGAAGTTTTCGACAAAACCGAATAGCCTCTGGGCAGTGCACTATTTCCGCATCATGCAGATCCCCGCTGGCGTCCCATAAAAAACGGAACTCGTCTTGGTGTGCATAGCGAAGCGGTTTCACAAAGTATTTGGCGGCAGTTATCATCTTGGCAGTTTCATGGGAAATGCTATACCGATCTATTTCTTTGGCATTGGCCCCGATTATTGCCTTAAATGCGTTGTATTCGCACATGCCGTAAATATAGCTGCCAGATCCAACGCTCTTCTGGATGGCCTTTGCAAACCCATCTGGGTCTGCGATTATGAAACCGCTGTCGTAGCCAAATGACTCACTTACTGTCACGTCGGCCGGCGCAGAAGTAGCGCAAAGAACGTAGTTATCAAATCCTGACCCGTAGTTTCCTGCGACGATGCCCCAATCCGCTGTAGCAATCGCGGTAACTATTCCCTCTTGCTTATCGCCAACTTCGGTATGGTCGTACGACGCATAGTAATTGAATGACCCTAGCTGCAATGCTCCATAGCGAAAGAAATCATCTACATGGCACTTTTTAGCCAGCTTGATGATGGGTCGCTCCGGTACCTCCATTATTCTGATCTGAGCTTCCACAATTGGCTCAATTTTCTCTAACGATTCCAGATCGGAATGACTGTGGAAATCAGATAGGAGCCACCTCAGAAGCAGCTGCTGTTGTTCAGTGTTTAGCACCCCCGCTCTCCAAAGGTGCTTGTATAGGCGAAATGTTCCTGGCATCCGAGTTCTATGTATCTGCTGCGCTCTAAGGTGAGTTCACGTGAATGCTAACTAGAAAATATGTGGCGAAAGGAATTTTTTACGAATACCCGATCGATATGCTTTTTTACCACGGCTTCCCCTTCAATGCGACCTTCCAGGTTGCTGGTTTTATTACAGGAGTTGTTTTTTTTACCGGTGCTATGAGGTATTTTCCGACGAATTTCGTCCGATTGATGCCACCGGGTGCCTGGCGTCAGTCCGGGGGCCGCGCCCATTCGAGTTGGCCGGGTTCGCGAACCTGGACGCCGTAGCGCATCAGCGCCTGTTGCAGCGCATGGTCGCTTTCAATCGGGTGGCCGCGCCAATGCCAGGTCTTGCCGTGCGTGGGTGCGTGGTCTCCGGCCTGGTCGAACAGCGCCACCGCGCGCAGCTGGCCGCGCGGGTCGTGGGCGATGCCGGCATAAACGGCCCACCAGCCGTCGCGTCGAATCGCCGCGGCCCAGCGCTGGGAAAGTCTGCGATCGTTGCCGGCCCAGATTGCCGGCGTGATGCCGAAATCGCCGACCACCGATTCCGCCGTCAGCATCGCCGCGCGCGGCGCATTTTCAGGGCTGCGAATGTGGGCGATGCGACGGACGCGCAGTTCTTCGGCCGGCAGGTTGCGCAGGTGCATTTGCAGGGCTTCGAGCACGGCCGCTTCGGGGCGGCTGGCGAGGTAGCAGGTGCCCATGGGTGCGGCCAGGTCGAAGCGCCCGCTGAACGTCGGCGGTTCGGTGAGGCTGGAAAACCACCACGGCGATTCGCGTGTGGTTCCGTCGGGTAATTGCCTGCGCCACACCCGGTACAGCGTGCGGCGACGCAAGGGCTGGCCCGGCAGATCGGCGAGCGCGTCGGCCCGGGCGGGTGGCTCTGGCAGTGGCATTGGCGTTAGTGCGCCAGCGCTTCGGCGGTCTGTCGGGCCAGCGCGGTGACGGCATCGGCCTTGTGTTTGCGCAGGGCCTGGATGGGGGATTGCCCATCCAGCGCGGCGCTGGCCGACGTCAGCCAGGAGGCCAGCGTCCATGGCGAGGCCACGACCGGACCGAGCAGGCCGACCACCTGGCGAACACCCGGCAGCTGCCTTCGCCCTTCGAACTGGAACACCGGATAGCCGATTTCGCCGTCGCGCATTTCCAGCCGCAACAGGCCGTGGTCGGCCGAAACCGCCTGCCGTGACTTGCCGAGCAGCCGGGCCACGTCGACCTGCCGGTAGGCCGGGCCCAGTTGCTCGGCCCAGGCCGCGTCGTCGGCGTCCTGGCGCAGCAGCACCTTGATCTGGTGTTGCGTTTCCGGCGAAGCTCTGCGCATCAGGTCGGATATCGAAGCATTCATGGGCGCTCCAGCATGTAAGCCTGTTGATACTATACCGGGTTGACAGGATTGACAGCTGGAAGTTCGATCAAATGTTTCGACCCGTCTTGTTCATCGGCGTTGCGTCGCGACCTCGGCCAACATCGGGTTGGGACGGGCACGGCCCGCTGGTCGAGCCGGTTCTGCCCGATCCGGAACAGCGCCGCGGGCGAGAAACAGCGAGACGCCTGGTCAGGACGCGTTGCGCCGGATGGTTTCGACGATGGTTTCGCGCATCGCCTTCCATTCGGCACTTGATGTCAGGCGCTGGTTGACCTCCAGCTCAAACGTGATCAGTCGGCGGTCGTCATGGTATCTGCGGTGCTGTTGGCCCATGCCGTTGCTGACGCCGCGGTAGGGCCGGTTCATGTGGACCTTGAGGCCCGGCAGTGCCGCGCGCAACTTGCTGCCAAGCCGCCGGCAATAGTCGGCTTCGAAAAGACGCGAGGGGTCGTAGAGCAAGCCGATGTCGGTGCTTCGCGAGCGTCCGTCCAGCACCGGGGTAAAGCTGTGACAGGCGATGTGGATGATCTGTCCCGGCAGGGTTTCCAGGTACTCGCCGTAACGATCCCAGTGCGGCTGCCAGTAGCGTTCGATCAGTTCGCGTTTTTGCGCCGGCGCCAGACCCCGGCTGAATGCCGGGAAACGGAGCGGATGGGCGGGCGAGCGATTGAGATCGATCAGCAGCCGGGTAATCTCTCCCTCCAACAGTGGTGCGTTCAGCGGGGCGGCAAGCGCGCGCGCCAGTTCGCCGCTGCCTGGGTCCCAGCCTCGGTGGCTGTCCAGTAAAAACTGCTGCCGGGCGAATAGGGCTTGCCAGCGTTGCGGCACCTGCTTGCCGGCGTGCTCGGCGCTGATCAGGAAAGAAATGAGCGGTTTGCGGCCAGGCATTCGACGAGTTCGCGGTAGCTTCCAATGATGGCGTCGGCGCCGCCATCGGCGCCGACGCGCCGCATGATGCGTTCGGCCAGCGTGCCGTGTTCCAGGATTGCATCCAGGTGGCCGGTCGGATCATCCCCCAGCCAGCCGCGTTCGAACAGCGTGCGCCAGGCCTGGCCGGCGCTGGTCGGGCTTTCGAGACCGAAGGCCTGCAGCCAGCCGCGGTGTTCGATGCGTGCGACGCTGCCGTGCCGGGCGCATTCGAACAGCAACTCGGCGAGTGCCCGATGATCAAAGGTCTGCTGGCGACCGAATTCGATGATCTCGCCGTCATACAGGCGCTTGACCAGTGCGACCACGGCGCGCGCGATGGCCAGGTCGGCGGCCGGGCATTCCTGCAGATCGATGATGCGAATCTCGATGGTCTGGCGCTCGAAGCGCGCAATGGCTGCGCGCGAGTTCAGCCAGTCGTCGGCCAGGATGCCGTTCGGGTCGTGCGGCGCAATCGCACGGTACATCGGCTGGAGAATTTGAGCGTGGTAATCGCCGATGGAGGTCACCGCCTCCGGGATCACATGCCCGGAAATCGCCGGAATCTCGCGCTGGTTGTCGCGGTAGTAGCGAAGACGCGTGTCCATCCAGCCGGTGGCGCGGCCCTGTTCGAACGGCGAGGCCGCCGACAGCGCAGGAATGATCGGCAGCACCATGCGAATGGCCGCGTGCAGCCGCGTGAACTCGGCATCGTCCGCGAACGGCAGGTTGATGTGCATCGACTGCAGGTTCGACCACCCGTGGCCGCGGCAATCGAAGATGTGGTTGTAGGCGGCATAGATCTCGTTCTGGCCGAACGGCCACAGCACGGTCTCGCGATCGGGTTCAAACAGCGGGTGCATGGCCGTCGGCATCAGGCAGGCGCCGTGCGGCTCCAGCAGCCGGTTGATCTCGACGAGGTCGGCATGAAAGTCGTTTTCCAGGCCGTTCAGCGTGGCTGCAGGGCCGTTGGTCTTGAGCTCGACGACGTGGCGCACCAGTTCGTTGGACCAGGCCAGTTCGTCGTGGTCGACCTCGTTGGCGATGTTGCCGCTGTCATCGACCAGCAGCACATCGGCAATCGGCCGTGCCGCCAGCGTCCGGCGGTCGACGATCATGTATTCGAGCTCGATCCCGTAGCCGGTAAAGGCGGCGATGTGTGGCGGCGCAACGATCGGGTCCAGGGTCGGCATTCAGTGCTCCCCCCGCTTGCTCGCCTCGACCCGCTTGAGGATAACGCCCATGATCTCGCGGTACAGCGCGCCCTTGAGCACGCCGTCCTCGATGCCTGCGTCGATGGAAGGATTGTCGTTGACTTCGATGACCATGACCCGGCCGTCAATTTGCTTGAGATCGACGCCGTACAGGCCGTTGCCGATCAGCCCGGCGGCCTTGACCGCGGTGCGGATCACCGCGTCGGGCGCCTCGCCGACGGCCAGCGTGTCGACGTTGCCTTCATCGGCTCCGCGGGTGTTGCCGTGATTGATGATCTGCCAGTGGCCGCGGGCCATGTGGTAGCGGCACACGTACAGCGGCCGGCCGTCCAGCACGCCGACGCGCCAGTCGAATGCGGTCGGCAGGTATTCCTGGGCCACGACCAGTTCCGAGGACTTGAGCAACTGGCGCACCGTGGGCTCGAGCTCGGCGGCCTCCAGCACCTTGACCACGCCGACCGAAAACGCACTGTCGGGCTGCTTGAGCACCACCGGCAGACCCAGCTGCGATTCGATGTCGCCGATGTTGTCGCGGTGCACCAGCAGGGTCTTCGGCGCGGGCACGTTGTGCCGCGCCAGCAACTCGGCGAGATAGACCTTGTTGGTGCACTTGAGGATGGAATCCGGGTCGTCGATCACGACCAGCCCTTCGGCCGCGGCCTTGCGTGCAAAGCGGAACGTGTGGTGATTGACCGCGGTGGTCTCGCGGATGAACAGCGCGTCGAATTCGGCCAGCCGGCCGATGTCGTCGGGGCCGATGCGCTCGACATACAAATCAAGCTCCGCGCCGGCGCGCTCGAAACGCTCCAGCGCGCGCTCGTCCGACGGCGGGTGGGCCTCGGCCCGATTGACCAGCATGGCCAGGTCAAAACGGGTCTTCCTGGCCTGCATGCCGCGCGGCCGCTCGCCGGCGAAATAACGCCGTGCCGAGGCGTGCATGAAATCACGATGCGATTCGGGCACGTCGGCAAAACCGATCGGCGCCAGGCGCTTGAGCATCCATTCGGATTCCACGCGAGCGAATTTGGCGCGCAGCAGCGGCGCCGGAAACAGTTTGAACAGCGCGCGGCTGAGGGTTTCGTGGCGTTCGGCCAGGTTGCGCCCGAAATAAATGCTGAGGACGAACTGCTCGGCCCGGATCGGTTTCAGGCTTCGTTCGATCTGGCGTTGCAGTTCGCTGGAAAGCAGTCGCACCACGTGCGGGCTTTTCAGGTCCAGCATGGTGGCGACCGACGGTAGCGGCCGATGACCGCGGGCGGCAGCCAGCAGCGAGACGTAGTAGCCGGTGGCCTGGTAGCGATAACTGGCGCACAGGTTGTAGACGCGCGCGCCGCGCAATTCGGAATAGCACGGGTCGGCCAGGTAGTCGCGGGCCGCCACGATTTCCACATCCGGCAGCGCATCGGTACGGGCCGCAAGAGAATCTACGACAAGCAGGTGGCGCACGCTCATGTCCTGCCGCCGCCGGGGCGCAGCACGACCAGGTTGGCGTCGTACGTCATGGCACCGAGCAGGATGGCGCCGATGACGCGGTCGATATGCACATGGTAGTTCTGGCTGCTGCCCTCGTCGCCAAGCGGGTTTTCGTGCATCGGGTCGGCCACGGCGACCTGCCGCGATTCGCGTTGGTAGCCGTTGAGCAACACGAAGTGGCCCACGGGCACCCCGCGAATGTCATCGTCCTGGTCGTCGGGCCCCCACTCTCGCATCGACCGATACAGGTAGGTCGCACTCAGGCCGGTCAGCACCGGCAAGCCGTCGCTGAGCAGTCGGCGAATCAGGGTGCGAGTCAGGTCGGCGTAGCGAATCCGGCCGCCAAGCGCCAGGAATTCAAGATAGCCGCGGGTGGCCACCTGCAGTTGCGGGTCCGGCTTGGCCCTCATCTGCGCGCTCAACCGGGCCGCCAGATCGACCTTGCCGACGAACCAGCTGGGGTCGAACACCTGCAGGTTGTAGGTGTAGATCTCGGCCGTGTAGCCACGCTTGAGCGCGTGGTTGGCCAAAAAAACGTCCAGCGTGCCGCCGTGGTCCAGGCTGAAAATGGCGCCGATGAGTTCGTGCAGGTCGACATCGTCGCCGAAGTGCCGATAAAGCGCGTGCAGGCAGGTTGGCCCGCAGGAACTGGTATCGGGTTGTGGTTCGATATTCGGCAGTTTGCTCATTGACGGCTCAGGCCCCGGCCTCGATCGCCTGTTGCAGGTCGGCGACCAGGTCTTCGACGTTCTCGATGCCGACCGAAAAGCGCATCAGCCGGGCATTGATGCCGAGTGCAGCGCGCGCCTGTTCGGTGAGTTTGGAGTGGCTGGTGCGAGCCGGCTGGCAGATCGTCGATTCGACGCCGGCCAGGCTGACCGCCGGGCTGATCAGGTTCAGGCTGCCGAGAAAGGTTTCGACCGCGACCTTGCCGGAGAGTCTGAAACTGAGCATGGCACCGAAGGCGCGCATCTGCGATTTCGCGACCCGGTGGCCGGCATCGCTTTCCAGGCCGGGGTAGAACACTTCGTCGACCAGCGCATGCGCGGCCAGCCATTCGGCCAGCCGGGCAGCATTTTCGGCCTGCCGGGAGACCCGTAGTTCGAGGGTCTTGAGCGAGCGGTCGAGCAGGTACAGGTCCTGGCCGTTGAGGCTGGAGCCGAGCCGGATCGCCTGCGGCCGGATTTTCTCGATGATCTCGCGACGTCCGGCCAGTGCGCCGCACAGCAGGTCCGAGTGGCCGCTTAAATACTTGGTTCCCGAATGCATCACCAGGTCGAAGCCCAGCTCGATCGGGTGCTGCAGGATGGGCGTGGCGAAGGTGTTGTCGACCACCGAAACCACGCCGTGTTCGCGCAGTATCGAGGCGGTTGCGGCCAGATCGATGACCCGCAGCAGCGGGTTGGTCGGCGATTCCACCCAGGCCAGCCGGGTGTTGGGGCGCACCAGGCCGGCCAGCGCCGCCGGGTCGCCGTCCCAGACCGAAAACTCGAAGCCATAGGGCTTGAGCAGCCCCTCGACCAGGTCCGAGGTGCCGCCGTAGAGGCCGTCGAGCAGGATGGCGTGGTCGCCCGGCTGCATCAGGCCGATGAACACAGCGCTGACCGCGCCCATTCCCGAGGCCGTGACGAACGCCGCCTCGGCGCCTTCCAATGCACAGATACGTCCGGCCACGACCTTGTGATTGGGCGTGTTCAGGTAGCGCGGGTAGCGCACCTGGTCGTCGCGGGTGTAGTCGAACGCCGTCGATGTGACGATCGGCGTGTTCAGCCCCTGCTCGGCCGGGCCGCGTTCATGGCCGGCGTGCACGCACAGCGTGGACAGGTTTTTGTGTTCGCAGCGGTTCGGCATCGGCAGTGTGATCCAGTATTCGGACAAGTCGTCAGTTTACGCTCAGGGCCGGGTTGCGGTGGCATTTCGTCGAGCGCCGGCCTGGTTTGAATCCGCAGCACATCGGCAAAAATCGTTCGACAGACGCCGGGTCCGAAATCCGTTAGGCTTTGGGGCCATCGATTTCAAACAAGCGGATATCCACCATGAAAAATCAGAACTTCTTCTCGACGATTGCCTTGTCGATCGCCTTGACGATGCTGGCCGGCGGCGCCAGCGCGCAGCAACTGGCGCCGATCGAATACAACGCCGGGCAGCTGGTGGAAATGGCCGTAACCGGCGAAATTTCACCGCCCTCGGTGCGCGACACCGTCTACCGCGTAGAGGCCGATGGCACGGTCTCGTTCATGCCCGGGGTCGGGTCGATCACCTACAACTTCCGTACCGGCGACACCGCCGTGCACATGGCCGGCAACCACGTTGAACCGGCCGTGAGCCTGTATAACCTCGGTGCCGACGGCGATCGCGCCAGCAGCGAGAGCCGTGCACTCAACGCGCTGAGCCAGATCGGCAACCGCGCCACGGTGATCACCGGCGATGCCAAGGGTGCGCAGGGCCGGGTCATCGGCAAGCACGGTGGCGCCGAGCACGTCATGGTCGATTTCGACTCCGACGTCTTCGACGACCTGGTCATCGGCGACCAGATGCAGATTCGCGCCCACGGCGCCGGCATGCAACTGCTCAATGTCGAAGGGGTGAAGGTGATGAATACCAGCCCCGACCTGCTCGAGGCCCTGAACGCCGCCGGCGCCGGCATTACCGCCGAGGGCCGGCTGAGAATCGGCGTTTCGCACCGCGTGCCGGCCAAAATCATGGGCTCGGGGCTGGGCCGCGACCAGACCTATACCGGCGATTACGACATCCAGCTGTTCGATTCGCAAACGGTCGAAGAATACGGGCTGGAAACCCTGCGCTACGGCGATATCGTGGCCATTATCGATGCCGACAGCAGCTACGGCCGCATCTACCGCCAGGGCGCGATGACCATTGGCGTGGTGTCGCACGGGCGTTCCGAATCGGCCGGCCACGGACCGGGGGTGACCACGCTACTGACCTCGACTGTCGGCAACATCGATGCGTTCATCGACCCGAAAGCCAACCTGGCCGTGCTGCTCGGGATTCGCGACGACGTGACCTTCGACCGCTAGGCGCACCGGATTGCGCTGCCCTTTCAGGCCTGATCCGCGTGCGCCTCGACCGCGCGCCACACGCGCATCAGGTTGCCGCCGAGGATCTTGCGGATGTCGCTTTCCGAGTGCCCGCGGCGTAGCAGTTCCATGATCAGCGCCGGAAAGGCCGAGACATCCTTGAGCCCTTCGGGCAGGGAATCGCCGACGCCGTCGTAGTCCGAGCCCAGGCCGACGTGGTCGACACCGGCGGTTTCGATGACGTGCTCGATGTGATCGACGACGATGCCGACATCGGCATACGGAAACGGGTTCTGTTGGCGATAGTCGTCGCTGAAGGCCTCGACCCGCGGGTCGCCGCGGTCGCCGGTTTCAAGCCGGTCCATCAGGCTGGTGCGCGCAGCCGAGAACACAGCCTGCCACTGGTTGGCCGCTTCGGTCAGAAACGCCGAGCCGAAATTGATCATCACGACGCCGCCGTTGCGGCCAATGGCCTCGATGATTTCATCGGAGACGTTGCGTTCGAATCCCGGCGTGAAGTGGCGCGCCGATGAATGGGTCGCCACGACCGGCGCGCCGGTGACCTCGATGACGTCCCAAAAAGCCAGGTCGGAAATATGCGAGACATCGACCATGACGCCGAGCCGGTTCATTTCCCGGACCAGCGTTTCGCCGAACGGGCTCAGGCCCTGCCACATCGGCACCGGGTCGTAGGACGAATCCGAAATGTGATTGGACTGGCTGTGGGCCAGCGTGATGTAACGGATGCCGCGGTCGTAAAAATGCTGCAGGCGGGCCAGGTCGCCGGCGATCGCGGCGCCGTTTTCCATGCCCAGCGGCAGCGCGATGCGGCCGGCCTCGACCAGCCGTTCGACATCGGCCGTGGACCGGGCGATGCCGAAGGTCTCCGGCGCGCGGGCCGCCTGGGCCTCGACCAGGTCGATCAGCCGGTCGGCCAGCGCCGTGGCCTGGCCCAAGGCTTCGGTCTCGGCCGGCAGGTAAATCGACATGAAGGCCACGTTCAGGCCGCCGGCACGGGCGCGCGGGCCATCGAACTGGTTTTCCGGCACGTGCCCGGATACATCGTTCCAGTCCTCATAAACGCGGTACGGCATGTCGATATGGGTGTCGACGATCAGCGCGTCGCGGGCCAGTGCCTCGGCTCGCTCGGCCAGTTCGTCCCGGGCCTGCAATGACGTGCTTGCAGCGATTGCCGCGGCGAATGAAATCAGTCGTGTAAAACGAATATTCAAGTTGCATCCTCAATCGTCAGTTCAACATAGGCTTCGGGGCGAAAGCGCGGCGTGCAGACGGCCAGGAAAACCAGCTCGCCGTCGCCGATGCTGGTAATGCGCTGGCGTTCGCCGGGCTCGATGATGATGACATCTCCAGGCCCGACGGCCAAGGCGCCGGCATCGCCGATTTCAGCCCGCCCGCGGCCTTGCAGGATCACGTAGCGCTCGGTGATCCCGTCGAGGCGATGCCAGCGCGTGGTGCTGCCGGCCGGCACCCGGGCACGTGCAATCGAGGCGGCCGGGTCGAGCGCGCTGTTGCTCCATTCGGTGATGAAACAGCCTTCCCGGAACCAGTGCTCGCTTTGATCCATTGCCTGCTGATGCTGCATCGATTGTCTCGCCTGTTCCTTTGCCCTTTCCTGGCTCGCGTCGTGCCCCAGTATTTGGCTCTACTGCTTGAATTGGCGCTTATCCACCCTACCGAGCCACAGCGCTCGTCAGGCACGCATTAACGCAACGCCGGGTCGATTGTACCGGCGATCGCCCGTTGATCGGCGAGGCGATTCGAGCCGCCAGCCTGAGCCTCAAACCATCGCGGCCGGTCGCCGCGGCCGGGTTTCAACGATATGCCGGCGCGCCGGCAGCAGCCGCGCCGGCGGCAGGCATGCATGACCTATGGCCCATGCAGCCCGGCCTTGCCGCGGTTACTGTCCGGGGTCACGCAATCGACGCTGGAGACCCCCTTGCGCCACTCAACACCCAATATTGGCCGGCTTGTCGGCCCCATTCTGCTCGGCCTGATCCTGGTTGCCCTGACGCTGCTTGCCCTGACGCCAGGCCCGGTCCAGGCCGCCGAGCTGCGCCAGCCGACGCCGGCAACCTTTGCCATCGTCGATGTGCGAATCGTCACCGCCCCCGGCCAATCGCTGGAGTCTGCCACCATCGTCGTTCGCGACGGCGTGATCGTGGCTGTCGGCAGCGACGTCGAACCGCCGCCCGATGCGCAGGTCATCGAGTTCGAACGCGACGATGACCAGCCGCCGGTCACGCTGTATCCCGGCCTGATCGAACCCTACCTCGTGTTCGAGCCCGAAGATAAAGGCGACGACGACAGCGAAACGCCGCCGGGACGACATCCGCTGATTCAACCGGATTTTGCGTTCGACACCACGCACTGGCCGACCGAAAAGATCGAGGCCTATCGACGCGCCGGGTTTACCACGGCTTTGATCGCGCCGGGCAAAGGCCTGTTCCGCGGCCAGTCGCGGCTTTCAAACCTGGGTGCCGGCGGCGTTGCGGCCAACCTGCTGCGCGAAGACGTGGCCCAGCATGCGCACCTGAACGAACGCGCACCCGGCGGCGTGTATCCACAGTCGCTGATGGGTTCGGTGGCACTGTTTCGACAGACGCTGCTCGATGCGCAGTGGCAACAGCGCGCCCGCGGCGCCTGGCAACGCAAGCCGTCCCAGGCCCGGCCCGAATGGCGCCTGGGCGTCGATGCCCTGGCACCGGTTCTGGCCGGCGACCAGCCGCTGGTGTTTCAGGCCGACGACGTGCTCGACAGCCTGCGCATCCTCGATCATGTCGGGCCGGATGTGGACCTGGTGATGGTCGGCCACGGCGCCGAATACCAGCGCCTGGCCGATTTCGATCGGCGGCCGATGCATATCCTGCCGCTGGATTTCCCCGATGCGCCCGACGTCAAGGACGAAGACGACCTCGATGTGGCGCTGGAAGACCTGCGCCACTGGCAGCGCGCGCCGGAAAACCCGGCCCGCATGATCGAGGCCGGCTTTCCGCTGCTGCTGACCGCGCACGAGCAATCCGACCCGGCCGAGCTGTTTGCCGCAATCGCCACGGCGATCGAACACGGGCTGGATGCCGATGCGGCGCTGGCCGCGCTGACCACCGGCCCGGCCGAGTGGCTGGGCATTGGCGATCGTGCCGGACGCCTGGCGGTCGGCTACATGGCCAACCTGGTGGTCGTCGAGGGCGAGCTGTTTGCCGAAAAGCCGAGCATCAGCGAAGTCTGGATCGACGGCCGGCGCTTCGAACTGGCCAGCGTCGAACCGCCGGCGGTCGACCCGGCGGGCACCTGGGCGCTGACGCTGACCTTTGGCGGCATGGGCGACGTCGATGGCGAACTGACGCTTTCCGGACCACCGTCGGGCATGGAAGGCACGCTGGTGCTGATGGGCAACGAAGTGCCGCTGGCCGAGGCGCGCGTCTCGGGCAAGCAGCTGCAGATCAAGATCGACGCCGGACGCTTCGGTTCGTCGGGCACGACCTCGATCAACCTGGATATCGATGGCGATCGCGGCCGCGGCACCGGCAGCGGCCCGTTCGGTGAATTCGCGGTGCGCGGCAAAAAGACCGCCGGACCGGGCGAAGTGGAGGTGAAATCATGAAGCGTCTGACCCGTTTTACAACGCTCGCAGCAACATTTTTCGTCAGCCTTTCGGCCGGCGCACAATACCGGCCCGACGTCGAGGCCTGGAATATCACCGAGCGCCCCGCCCAGCAGACCGTGGTGGTCCGGGGCGCTACGGTCTGGACTGCGACCGACCAGGGCATCCTCGATGGCGCCGACCTGCTGGTTCGCGACGGCCGCATCATCGAGGTTGGGATCGACCTGGACGCGCCGGCCGGCGCGCTGGAAATCGACGGCGCCGGGATGCATGTCACGCCCGGCATCATCGATGCGCATTCGCATGCCGCGATCATCGGCGGGGTCAACGAGGCGACCGACATCTCGACCGCCCAGGTGCGGATCGAGGACGTCATCGATTCCGAATCGATCAATATCTACCGCCAGCTCGCCGGCGGCGTGACCACGATCAACCTGCTGCACGGCTCGGCCAACGCGATCGGCGGCCAGATGGCAGTAATCAAGATGCGCTGGGGCGCCTCGCCGGAGGCGCTGATCTTCGAGGCCGCGACCCCGGGCATCAAGTTCGCGCTGGGTGAAAACCCCAAGCAGAGCAACTGGGACAACGACGAGCCACGCTATCCGCAGTCGCGCCCCGGTGTGGCCCAGATCATCACCGAAAAATTCCAGCAGGCCGCCGACTACCAGCGCCGGCTCGAACAGATGCCGGCCGGGCGTCGCGGTCGCGACGTGGTGCCGCCCCGCCCCGACCTGGAAATGCAGGCAATCGGCGAGATCCTGGACGGCGTCCGCAAGATCCACTCGCACGCCTACCGTGCCGACGAAATGGTCATGCTGATCAACGTCGCCGAACAGTTCGGCATCACCATCGGCACGTTCCAGCACGTGCTCGAAGGCTACAAGCTGGCCCGGCGCATGGCCGAGCACGGCGCCGGCGCCTCGGGCTTTATCGACTGGTGGAACTTCAAGCACGAAGCCAGTGATGCCATTCCATACAACCCGGCGCTGATGGCCATGGCCGGCGTGACCGTGGGCCTGCATTCGGACAACCCGGAGCTGGCGCGCAGGATGAACCTGGAGGCGGCCAAGGCGGTTCGCTACGGTGGCGTCGACGAACACGATGCGCTCAAGATGCTCACCGCCGGACCGGCCGCGCAGCTGGGGGTGGCCGATCGCACCGGCCGACTGGCGGCCGGACTCGACGCCGATTTCGTGCTCTGGAACGGCCACCCACTGTCGGTCTACTCGCGGGTCGAACAGACCTGGGTCGACGGCCGGCGCTTCTTCGACCGCGAGACCGACCTGGCCGCGCGCGACGCGCTGGAGGTCGAACGCCGCGAGTTGATGGCGCTGGTCCTCGAAGCCGATGCAGACGACGACAAGGCGTCGGATGCCGAAGGCGACGACGCCGAGGCGCCGGAGCTGCTGATCGGCTACCGCGACTCGGAACTGGCGCACGACGAGTTCTGCCACGCGCAGGACTTCGGCCACATTCATGCAATCGACTTGAGGAGGGGCCACCGATGATCGCCCGCATTTTTTCACTTGCAGCCGCAACGCTGCTGACCACCGCCATGCTCGCCCCGGGCCTGGTCCTTGCCCAGCCTACTGCGCTGACCGGCGCGACCGTTCATCCAGTCGACGGCGATGCGATCGAGCGCGGCACCGTGCTGATCGACAACGGCAGGATCAAAGCCGTCGGCGCCGACCTGGAAATTCCGGCCGAAGCGCTGGTAGTCGACCTGGCCGGCAAGCACATCTATCCCGGCATGGTCCACCCGCTGTCATCGCTGGGGCTGACCGAGATCAGCAGCGTGGCCGGCAGTGTCGACACCAACGAAATGGGCACGATCAACGCCGCGCTGCGCGTCGAAGTCGCGTTCAACCACGACTCGGCGTTGTTGCCGGTCAACATTGCCGGCGGCATCCTGACCACCCACAGCGTGCCGTCGGGCGGGCTGATCCGCGGCAGCTCGGCGGTCATGGCGATGGAAGGCTGGTCGTGGGAAGACATGGCGATCAAGGCGCCGGCGGGCATGCACATCAACTTCCCGGCCGCCGCGGCCAGCGATTCGAACAACGACGATCTCAAGCAGATCGACGAGGTGTTGGAGGCGGCCCGGCGCTGGCACACGGCCGAGCAGGCCTTCCTGGACGGCCAGGCGCCGCGCCCGGCGCGCAACGACCAACTGCAGGCACTGGTGCCGTTGCTCGAAGGTGAAATGCCGCTGTTTCTTTATGCCGGAAAGCAGGCCGAAATCAACGCCGCGCTGGACTGGGCCGAAGGCCAGCAATTCGAGCGCCTCATCGTGGTTGCCGGCGCTGACCTGCAATACGTCGCAGAACGACTGGCCGCCGACAACATCCCGGCCATCCTCAACGGCGTCTACGCCATGCCGACGCGACGCTGGGAGCCCTACGACATGGCTTATGCCGCGGCCGGCAAGCTGTTCGAGGCCGGCGTCAAATTCGCCATCGGCGACGGCGGCGGCGGCTTTGGCGCCACCAATGCCCGCAACCTGCCGTTCCACGCAGGCACCGCGGCCGCCTTCGGCCTGCCGCCGGAAGCGGCGCTGAAAAGCGTCACGCTATGGCCGGCCGAAATCCTCGGCGTCGGCGATCAGCTGGGTTCGCTAACCGCCGGCAAGCGCGCATCGCTGATCGTCACCACCGGCGACCCGCTGGAACCGATGACCCGTATCGAACGGGTCTGGATCGACGGCGAAGAATACGATCTCGGCCGCAGCAAGCACCGCCAGCTGTTCGAGCGCTATCGCGACCGGATTACCTCCGAAGCCGACTGAACATCGTCAATCGCCCGGCCGGCCTCGGTGCCGTGCCGGGTGGGCTTCCCCCCACGGTAAAAAGTCAAAGGCAAAGCCACGGTCGGCAGCAATTCGCCGCCGGCTACGCAGGCTTTGTGCGAATTACTTTTCCTGACTAGCGTCGCGTCTCAGCAACTCTCCGGTTTGCGCCTTCGACAGCGGATCGGGCGGGCATCGATCGCTTCAGTTCGATGCGTGGCGAGGCCTTCAACGATCGATACCCGTCAGGGCCGCCGGACCCGGACACTCACCTCGTTGATCAACCGAACACAGAAAAGCCGCTTTCATCCCGCCTTGTATGTTCTCAGGCATGGATTTATCGGCAGCGTGTAGTCGGCTGTTCGGGCCAGGCTGTTAATTTCCGGAGTCATCAAATTCAACGGAAAGATTCCCAGTCGCAGCGAAGGGTACCTGGAATACGCCACCTTCAGTCATGGTGACTACATTTCCAGCCATAGCACCGCTACTAGCGCCCCGTACCGGATATGTCTCGCCAACCACCAGGCGCGGGTTGACCACCAGCGCGCGCGATGCCGATGCGCTGGCACTGGCCGGCACGGGTCTTTCCGCGTGTAACAAGGGGGCCTCATCGAAGCATCTGCTCCAGCGCGGCCGGTCCGTTCAGCTGCGCGGTCATTCCCGCTGTAACAACGGGGTTTGGTTATCGGCAGGCGCATTGGATCTGCTCGGATGCTTGTGCGATGTTGAACTCGACCGGCGACGGATCAGCCGCCAGATATTCCAGCGCCTCTTGCGCTCGCCGACCAAAAGCAGTTGATTCGACAAGCCCGGCCCGTGCGAGCAGCGAGATATCCTGGCGATCGTGGTCCTGGAAACGGCCGACCTTGGTGACGGCGAGATCGAGCGGACTCAGGATGTGCAGCCGCAGCCGTCCGTTCTGGCTGTCGAGCAGGTGAATTGCATCGTCGAAACAGTCTGGATGCCGGAGGCCAATTTCGATCGTATAGGTCCGGTCCAGCACCAGGACACGGTCCTCGCCGTCGGCGTCGGCATAGCGCACCACGATGTCGTCGGCGAGCGCCAGTCGTCGATTGAAGTGAACATCGGCGTCTTCGGAGAAACGAGCTTCCGCGACCGCCGCGCCACCGGCACGTTGCAGGTGGATGCAGGTTGCGGTTCCGCCTGCAAGGAAGGCATCGACGACCTGGCCCGGCCGAATTGCCTTTGCAACGCGCTCGACAAGCTCCTCGACGGCGCCGATCAGTCCGGGTTTCATTACACGTGCCCTGTGCGTGCCAACTGGAGAAACCGGGCAATGTCGGCACCAGGGGCCAGACCCCAGTCGCGGGCCAGATCGTCCCGGGTTTCGCGTTTGCGGGTGTCGCCGGCCCGCAGTGGTTCAATCGAAGCAGGTACGCCGACACGATCGCGCAGACGGCGCGCCTGGGCGAGCAATACCCTGCGCTGCCCCTCAAGTCGAGGGCCGCCCAGGTGGCCCATCAACTCCAGCAAATAGCCGGCGCGTCGAAGCGGAAGCGGCTTCTTCAGTCTTCCGAGGCGAGGCAGGTCTCCGCGCGCGACCTGGTCCAGGACGCGAGCCAGATCGCGTTCCATCTCGCGCTGATCGCTATAGGGCAGCGGTTGCTGGATGAGCCGCTGCCATGCCTCCGACTGATCGGTGCTGCCCCCAAGCTTGTGTTCCAGCAGTTCCAGCATTGGCTCGGGCATGCGGTTTTTTCCACTCAGCCAGCTATCGACCGTGGAATTGCTGTATCCGCCGCCCGCATTCAGCGTCTTGCCCAGCAGCCGCGCGACATCGCGGCGCTTCAGGCCATGGTGAAGCATCAGATGCTGAAGTCTTGAGTTGGTGTCCATATACCAGATATACGCATAAAATGCGTGTATTTCAAGCCGCGGCCGGCAATCGGGCTTTACCTTGGCGTCTCGCTTGTGCCAGGGCGCGCCTGTTCGACAATGCCAGTCTGTGCCGACCACCAATCAAGGACCGCAAATGAGCCTGTTTCACCAAGTGGCCGCGTTGGCCGCGATGTTCGCAATCTGTTTCACCGCGACCGCCCTTGCCCAGCCGACCGCCGAGGAATGGCACGGCTGGATCGATACCCAGACCGCATCGCTGTTCGGCGAGGGGGTGACCTGGCGGCGCCATTTCCACATCAAGTTCATCTTCCAGCCGGCCTGGCAGGCTGTCCGGCTTTTCCGGTCCGGCTTTTCCGCAGTAGATCAGCGTTAAGCCTGACAGGCTGCCAGGAAGGAGCGAGGGACGCTGGTCGGATGACGAAGTCTTCCTCGCTGGCGACGAGGTCAGCTACAACGCTCCGATGATGTCGGCCAGCGGTCAGAGCTTGTATTTCATCACCGACCAGGAAACGCGTGACCGGAAGTTCGACATCGCCTATGTCGAGCGAACGGATGACGGATGGTCCAGTGTCCGGTTCGCAGCCGAACCTTGCCACGGCCCGTAGTGAATAGTTCTGGTCCGAGTCCACGTCGCGAGAGCAGTTCTTCGCGCGAGACAGCGCCGCAATGGGCGACCGCCCCGACTTCGATATCTTCAGCCGAAGGGCTCAGACACCGCCAGCGGGCCCGGCTTTGCCGGGCGAGGCCAATTCACGCCACTACGAGGGCGATCCTTTTGTCTTGCCGACGGGAAGACCCTGGTATTCGTCTCCAATCGCCCGGGTGGCGCCGGCAAGGGAGACCTCTAGATGAGTCATAGGACCGCGAATGATGACTGGAAGGCAGCGAGAGCCCTGGGCGCCCAGTTCAATACGCCCGGGCACGAAATAAGCCCTTAGGTCACCCCAGACGGCCGGTGGCTGCTGTTCTCGCGTGACGGCGACATCTACTGGAGCCGGCATCTACTGGAGCTGCCTGTAGGAAGCATCAACACCATTTTCGCTGAATTCCACCGGTATCCAGAGCCGTGCCTGGCCGACGTTTGACCCCGATTGGAACCTCCAAGGGTGCGGATTTCGCCAGATTCTGCCCTTCCGCATCCAATCCGGCCTCGAAGCTTCTTCAGTTTTCCGCCATTGGCCTGTTACGGCACCAGCGACATCAGGCCGCGCCCAAGGGGTGGCGGCCTGAAATCGGTTTCCTGCGTTTCAGTGATGCAATCCGGTGCGCTCGGCCGGCGGTGCCCGGCTTTCCGCCCACAGGTCGGGCAAGTTCTTGCGGGCCAGGCGAGTCAGCATCCGCTCGATCACCGGCCGGTCTTCGATGCTTGCAATCACCTTGACGGTCCCGCCACAGGCCGGACACGTTTCGACATCGATCTGGAAGACCTGCTTGAGTCTCTGTGCCCAGCGCATCGCCACCTGTCGCTCGGCGGGTGTGCGATCCTTTTCTCGCGCCGGTTTGGCGGGCTTGGCGCCCCGACCCTGCCGGGCCGGCGTGATCCGGGCGCGGTAGGGGTTGTTGGGCGCAAATACCCCGTGGAAGCGAGTGAGGTTCAGGCGCGGCGCGAGGAACTGGTTCTGGATGCCGGCCTACGTCAGGCCGCGGCGCAGCTCAATGGGTCCCAAATCAACGCCAGGGTTATCTCCCGGATTTCGCCTGCTGCCACACAAGCCGAAGGTTTGGAACATGGGCGCCGCAACTGCTGGGCCCGTCTTCGACCACGGCGACTACGTACTTCATGATTCACAATCATGGCTCCATCAACGTCAGTCGCGCTAGCCCTGCCATCCAACTCCTGCAGCGGCGAGCAGTACGCCAAATGGCCCCGAGCCGGCTAAGAGTTCGACTCGGCTTCGGCTTCAGCTCGCGCCTGCTCGGCGGCCAGCGCCGGGATTTCCTGGTGCCGGATGCAGGCGACCTGGTTGCCCGATTCCAGCGTCTCCAGCGGCGGCTCCCTGGCCGCGCAGGCATCGATCGCGTATGGGCAGCGGGTGCGGAAGACGCAGCCCGACGGCGGGTTGGTAGCCGACGGCAGTTCGCCGCCCAGCGATTTGCGTGCCCGCGCGCGTTCGGCCTTCGGGTCCGGGATCGGCACCGATTCGATCAGCGCGCGGGTGTAGGGGTGGGCCGGGTTCTTGTAAATGCTGTTACGGTCGGCCACTTCCATGACCCGGCCCAGGTACATCACCAGCACACGGTCGGAGATGTGCTGGACGACCGATAAATCATGGGCAATGAAGATCAGCGCCAGTTGCAGTTTGTTTTGCAGTTCCTTGAGCAGGTTGACGATCTGGGCCTGGATCGAAACGTCCAGCGCGCTGACCGGCTCGTCGCAGACCACCAGGCGCGGGTTGACCACCAGCGCGCGCGCGATGCCGATGCGCTGGCACTGGCCGCCCGAAAACTCGTGCGGGTAGCGGTTGATCTGTTCGGGCGCCAGGCCGACCATCTTGAGCATGCCGGCAACGCGCTCGCGCAACTGCATGCGCGACATCGACGGATAGAAATTCTTCAGCGGCTCGGCCACGATCTGCCCGACCGTCATGCGCGGGTCGAGCGAACCGAACGGGTCCTGGAAGATCAGCTGCAGTTCGCTGCGCTTTTTGCGCATCTGCTCGGCATCGAGCCGGGCCAGGTTCTCGCCCAGCCACACCACGCGCCCGCCGGCCGGCTTGACCAGGCCCAGGATCGCGCGCGCCAGCGTCGATTTGCCGCAGCCGGATTCACCGACGATGCCCAGTGTCTCGGCCGGTCCGAGCTCGAAACTGACCCGGTCCACGGCGCGGATGGTTTGATAGTCGTGCCGAAACAGCCCGATGCCGGCGTCGACCTGGAAATGAACCGACAGGTCTTCGACCTTGAGGACCGGCGCCCGCATCAGCTGCCCTGCCCGTTCATTATCTTGGGCAGCGCCTCGAGATGGCAGCGCTTTTGACGCTGGCCGTCGACCGGCCGTAGTTCCGGGTGTTCGATGCATCGATCGAAGGCATACGGGCAGCGTTGCCGAAACGGGCAGCCGGGCGGCAGATCGATCAGGTCCGGCGGGTTGCCGGGGATGGCCTTGAGGATGCCCGAATCGCTTCGGTCCATGCGCGGCACCGACTCCAGCAGGCCTTGCGTATACGGGTGGGCCGGGTCTTCGAACAGCGGTTCGATATCGGCGCTTTCCATCACTTCGCCGGCATACATCACCAGCACCTTGTCGCAAAGCCCGGCGACCACGCCCAGGTCGTGGGTGATCAGCATGATCGCCGTCGACGACTGTTCCGACAGTTCGCCCATCAGCGTATTGATCTGCGACTGCACCGTCACATCGAGCGCCGTGGTCGGCTCGTCGGCGATCAGCAGGTCGGGCTGGCACAAAAGGCCCATGGCGATCATGACGCGCTGGCACATGCCGCCGGAGAGCTGGTGCGGATACTGGCGCATGCGCTGGCGCGGGTCGCTGAGGCCGACCTGCTGCAGCATTTCGACGGCGCGCTCGCGGGCCGCCTTGTGCTTGAGATTGCGGTGATGCGTCAGCACCTCGATCAGCTGATCGCCGATCGAAAGATACGGGTTGAGCGAGCTGACCGGGTCCTGGAAGATCATCGAGATCTTGGAGCCGCGAATGCTGGTCATTTCGCGCCGCGACAGACCCAGCAATTGCTGGCCGCGAAACCTGACCGAGCCGCTGGCCCGGCCGTTCTCGGCCAGCAGGCCCATCATTGCCATGGCCGTTTGGGTCTTGCCCGAACCCGACTCGCCGACGATGCCCAGTGTCTGGCCCGGGTCCAGGTCCAGGCTCAGGCCGTTGACCGCATGGACCCGGCCTTCGGGCGTGTCGAACGAGACCACCAGATCCCTGATTTCAAGCAGCGCCATTATCGGTCCTTGGGGTCCAGCGCATCGCGCAGACCGTCGCCGAGGAAGTTGAATGCAAATAAGGTTGCGGCCAGGAAGCTTGCCGGAAACAGCAATGACCAGGGCGCGGTTTCGAGTTCCTGCGCGCCTTCGTTGACCAGCGCGCCCCAGCTGGTGAGCGGCTCCTGCACGCCGAGGCCCAAAAAGCTGAGGAACGATTCGACCAGAATCACCTGGGGAATGGTCAGGCTGACATAGACCACGACCACGCCGAGCAGGTTGGGCACGATGTGGTTCCGGACCACGCGCATTTCGGTGGCACCGGCGGCACGTGCGGCCTCGATGAAGGCCTTGTTTTTCAGGCTCAGCGTCTGGCCGCGGACGATGCGCGCCATATCCAGCCAGTTGACAGCGCCGATGGCGATGAAGATCAGGAAGATATTGCGCCCGAAAACGACCATCAGCAAGATCACGAAGAACATGAACGGCAGCGCGTAGATGGCGTCGACCGCGCGCATCATCCAGTTGTCCACGCGACCGCCCAGGTAGCCGGCAACGGCGCCGTAGGACACGCCGATCACCAGCGATACCAGCGTCGCGACCAGCCCGACCAGCAGCGAAATCCGGCCGCCGACCATGACTCGTTCGAACAGGTCGCGGCCCAGCGCATCGGTGCCCATGAGGTGGCCGGTCTCCAGCGACGGCGGGGTCGAATAGTGGTCCCAGTCCGGAATCTCGTGGTCCCAGGGATTGAGCATCGGGCCAACTGCGATCAGCGCCACGATCAGCAGCAAAATCGCGGCACCGGCCACCGCGGCCTTGTTGCGCCGCAGCCGTTGCCAGGCGTCGACGTACAGCGAACGCCCCTTGACCGGGCGACGGTCCAGCGCCTGCTCGAACGCATCGCCCCGGTTGCCGGGCACCTCAGAGGTCATAGCGAATCCTCGGGTCCAGCCAGGCATAGAGCAGGTCGACCAGGTAGTTCAGCAAGATGATCAGCACGCCATAGAAAATCACCACGCCCATGACCAGCGTGTAGTCGCGATTGAGCGCGCCCTGGACGAAATGGCTGCCGATGCCGGGGATGGTGAAAATGCGCTCGATGACCACCGAGCCGGTCAGGATTGCCGCCGCGGCCGGGCCCAGGTAGGAAATGACCGGAAGCAGCGCCGGCTTGAGCGCGTGCCGGCGGATCACCTCGCGTTCGGGCAGCCCCTTGGCGCGCGCGGTGCGGATGAAACTTGCATGCAGCACCTCGATCATCGAGCCGCGCGTAATCCGCGCGACGTAGGCGATCATCGGCAGCGACAGCGCGATCGCCGGCAGGATCATGCGCGAAAAGGACCCGTCCCAGCCGCCGGCCGGCAACCATCCCAGCCAGATCGCAAACACCAGGATCAGCAACGGTGCGGCAACGAAGTTGGGAATCGAAATCCCGACCATTGCAAGCGACATGGTCAGGTAGTCGGCCGGCGAATTCTGCTTGAGGGCGGCGAACACGCCGATCGTGGTGCCGATGAAAAATGCCAGCACCAGTGCCATGCCGCCGAGCATGAACGAGATCGGCGCGCCCTGGGCGATTAGCTGGTTGACGCTCCAGTCGCGGTAATGAAACGACGGCCCGAAATCAAAGCGTGCAATATCGGCCAGGTAGTGGAAATACTGGACGATCAACGGATCGTCGAGCTGGTATTTGGCTTCCAGGTTGGCCTGGATGTCGGGTGGCAGCGCCTTTTCGCTGTCGAATGGCCCGCCCGGCGCGATGCGGATCAGAAAGAACGCCACGGTAATCAGGATCAGCAGCGTCGGTATGGCCGAGGCCAGCCGTTTCAGTGAATATTTCAGCATGTTTCCGGCACGCCCGGCCACTCCAAAGCGCGCCAGGCCATGCCTGATGCCGGTCTGAACGACGGCGGTCCGAACGACGGTGCCGGCAGCGGGCTGGAGATTCGATGGCTCATGGCGGATTGCTCATTTTGCCTACCTTACCCGTCTTTGTCCGCCAGGTTGGGATCATCGCCGGGCGCCCGGTCGGCCGAACCCGGCTCGGCCTCGGCCGTCGGATCGGGCGTCGAGCGCGCCTTGACGAAAAACATCTGCCGGCTCGGATGAAAGTCCATGACGTTGGCCGCCCAGCCTTTAAGCTGCGGGTTGACCAGGCGCTTGGTCACGTAGGTATAAATGGGCAGAACAACCTGGTCGGCCAGCAGCATGCGCTCGGCTTCGACCATCAGCCGGCGGCGCCGGGCCGGAATGCGCTCGTTGCCGATTTGCTCGAGCAGGCGGTCGTAGCGCGGGTTGTCGTAGCCGACATCGTTGCGCCCGTGTTCTGAATGAAACAGTTCCAGGAAGGTAAACGCATCCTGGTAGTCGCCGATCCAGCCGGCGCGAAAAACCTCGGTGTTGCGCTTGAGTGCCCGGTTTTGCAAAAACACGCGGAACTCCTCGTTGACCAGCCGGGTGCGTACGCCCAGCACCTGTTTCCACATCGCCGCCACCGACACGGCGATCTTTCGATGGTTTTCCGACGTGTTGTATCGAAGCTCGACCTCCAGCGGCCGTTCGGCCGAATAGCCGGCCTGGCGATACAGCGATTGGGCGATCTGCTCGCGCTCTGTCTGGGAAAGATCGGCATATTCGGGTTCCGGCGGGTGGTAATCGGGCAGCCCGTCGGGCACCAGGTTGAAGGTCGGTATTTCGCCGAACTGGGTGACCTTTTCGGTCAGGATTTCCCGATCGACCGCCAGGTTCAGCGCCAACCGCAGCTCCAGGCTGTCCTGGAACGGCTCACGGCTCAGGTTGAAGCCGAAAAAATAGGTGCCGAACCACGGTGAAACCGACAGCGCCTGGGGCAGGTTTTCGTTGAGCCAGCGAAACAGGTTGCCGGGCACCTGGGCGGTCCAGTCCAGATCGCCGACGCGAAAGCGCTGAAACTCGGTGTTCTCATCCTCGATCGGGTAATAAACCACCCGCTCGATGATCACCTCGCCGGCGGCGTGGTAATGCGGATTGCGCTCGAGCACGATGCGCGCACGCGGCTGCCAGTCGACCAGCGCGAAGGCGCCGTTGGACACGAGATTGCCCGGACGCACGAAATCGTCGCCGAATTCGGCCAGCGATGGCGGATGCACGGGGTAAGTCGAAGGGTGCGTGAGCAGGCCCAGGAAATACGGCGTCGGGTCGTCCAGTCGAATCTGCACGGTGCGCTCGTTGAGTGCCTCGACGCCCAGCGCCGCAGGCGGCATGCGCCCGGCGAGGATTTCATCGGCGTTCTCGATCGGCGCCAGCATGCGCCCGTAGGCGGCCGCCGTGGCCGGGTCGACCGAGCGGCGAAAGCTGAACACGAAGTGTTCCGCGGTGACCGACTCGCCGTTCGACCAGCCGCCGGTCTCGCGCAGGTAAAACGTATAGGTCATGCCGTCGCGGCTGACATCCCAGCGCCCGGCCGCACCGGGAACGATGGCACCATCGGGCGCCGTGGTCGTCAGGCCTTCGAACAAGTCGCGCAATATATTGGAGGTGGGCACGCCATCGGCGCGGTGCGGGTCCAGCGTTTGCGGCTCATCGCCATTGCCTCGGTCCAGCACCTGGGTCTCGGCCAGGATGGCAGGATCGGGTCGGCCGTCATCGGTCCACTGCAGCGCGACCGGCTCGGGCAGCTGCAGCGGCGCCGGCTGCGACCCGGCCGGGTCGTCGGCGCAGGCGGTCAGCAGCCCCAGCGCCAGCGCCGCGGCCGTCATCGGACCAGGCCTGGAAAGGATTGAAGCCCGGGCCTGCATTTAGCGGTCCAGTTCCAGCCAGCGCGAAAGGTGAATGTCCATCAGGTTATCCTCGAAGCCGGAAATTTCGGGCCGGACCAGGTGCCGGGATACATAGTAATACAGCGGGATGATCACCTGATCATCCAGCAAATGCTGTTCGGCCCGCCACAGGATTTCCGTGCGCGCGTGGCCTTGATGATCTGCCGCCGAATCGATCAGGCGGTCGAAGGCCTCATCGCGGTAAAAAGCATAGTTCAGCGGGCTCATGGAGTAAAAATTGTCGAGAAAGTTGCCCGGATCGGCCCAGTCGGCAATCCAGCCGCCGCGCACCAGCTCGGTGATCCGTCCCTGGCGGCGGTTGGTCACGAAGACTTTCCATTCCTCGTTGATCACGCGCGTGCGCACGCCCAAGTGCTGTTTCCACATGGCCGCCACGGCTACCGCCACGCGCCGGTGCAGCAGCGAGGAGTTGAACCTCAGTTCCACCACCAGCGGCCGGTTCGGCCCGAAACCGGCCTTGTCATACAAGCTGCGGGCATGTGCAATGCGATCGGCCGGATCTTCGCCCGTAGCTGTCAGGCCCGAGCCCGGCCAGCCGGGCATGCCGGGCGGAACCAGGCGTTCGGCCGGCAACTCGCCGCTGCCCAGAACCCGCTCGACGATGATCTCCCGGTCAATCGCCAGCGACAGCGCCGCACGCAGGTCGCGCGCGTTCTCGAAAGGCGGGCGGGCCAGGTTGAACACCAGGTAAAAGCTGCCCAGGTAGGGCGCGATGCGAAGCGACGGGCCAAGCTCTGCCTCGAGCCAGTCGTGGCGCCCCGGCGGCACCGATTCGGTGATGTGCAGTTCGCCGGCGCGAAAACGCGCCAGCTCGGCCGAAGGATCCTCGGTGACGTGCCAGACGATTCGCGACGTGGGCACCGAGGCGGCCTGGCGATAATGCGGATTGCGGGCCAATTCAAAACGCGAGCCCGGCACACGACGCTGTAATTGATACGCGCCGCTGAACAGGGCCTTGCCGCCGGCCGGATAGGGGAAGGTGGCCGGCAGCGTCAGCAGTTCCTCGAACCACGGGATGGGTCGGGACAGCTCGATTTCGAGCCGGTCGCGAGCCGGCGCGCGCACGCTACTGATCGGCGCCAGCCAGTTGGCCGTCGGCGATGCCGTGTCGGGCGCGCGGGCGCGACGAAAACTGCGCAGGAAGTCTTCGGCGGTAATGGCCGAGCCATTCGACCAGCGCGCCTCGGGGTCCAGCTCGAATATCCAGCGAAGGCCGTCTTCGGAAACCTCCCAGCGACGCGCCACGGCCGGCACTGCGCGACCGTGCGCGTCGCGCGTCAGCAGGCCTTCGTGAAGGTCGCGCAGCAGGTTGAACGACGACAGACCCTGGGCCTGGTGGATATCCAGCGTATCCGGCGAGGGCCCGAGGCCGCGATGAATTTCCGCAGTGGCCGCCAGCGCGACGCAGATTCCAGACACGACGGTGATGATCGATCGAAGCATTGCAGGCAGTTTACCGCGTTGAAACTGCAAGTCCGTGCGAAGTCCTGTATGTTCGGCCATAATCAGCAACCCTGTACCGGCTCGAATACACTCATGTCCGAATCTGCTGCGCCGTTAACGCCCGTTACCCGAATCGAGCCGCTGGTCGAATACCTGGCATCCGGCTGCCGACCGCCGGCGCTGTGGAAAATCGGCACCGAACATGAAAAGTTCGGCTTCACGCTCGACGGCTTTCAGCCCGTTGCCTATGAAGGCGCCAACGGCATTGGCGAATTGCTCAAGGGCATGTCCGAGCGATTCGGCTGGCAGCCGGAGACCGAGCACGGCAACATCATTGCGCTCAAGCGCGAAGGCTGTTCGATCACACTCGAGCCCGGCGGCCAGTTCGAGCTTTCCGGCGACATCCTGGACAATCTCCACCAGACCTGCGACGAGGTGCATTCGCACCTGGCCGAAGTGCGTGCCATTGCCGAGCCGATGGGGCTGGGCTTTCTCGGCCTGGGCTTTCACCCCACGGCGCGGCGAGAACAGATTCCGTGGATGCCCAAGGACCGCTACCGAATCATGCGCAACTACATGCCCAGGGTCGGTTCACTGGGCCTGGACATGATGACCCGGACCTGCACGGTACAGGTCAACCTCGATTTTTCCAGCGAAGCCGACATGGTCGACAAGTTTCGCGCCTCGCTGGCGCTACAGCCGATTGCCACGGCCTTGTTTGCCAATTCTCCGTTCGTCGAGGGCCGGCCTTCTGGCTATCTGAGTTATCGCAGCCATATCTGGACCGACACCGATCCAGACCGCACCGGACAGTTGCCGTTCGTGTTCGAACAAGGTTTCGGCTTCGAACGCTACGCGCAATGGATGCTGGACGTGCCGATGTATTTCGTGCGCCGGGGTGATCGCTACGTCGATGCATCGGGCCAGTCGTTTCGTGATTTCATGATCGGGAAATTACCGGCTTTGCCGGGCGAACTGCCGACGCTGGCCGACTGGGAAGACCATCTGACCACCGCTTTTCCGGAAGTGCGACTGAAGAAATTTCTGGAAATGCGCGGCGCCGACGGCGGGCCCTGGAAAGGCTTGTGCGCGCTGCCGGCCTTCTGGGTCGGGCTTTTATACGATCAGCGCGCACTGGCAGCGTGTCTCGACATCACCCGCGGCTGGTCGCTGGCTGAACTCGAAAAGCTGCGCGAAGATGTCTCGAGGCAAGCGCTGAAAGCGAGCATCCAGGGCCGCCCGGTCCTCGACATCGCGCGCGAACTGGTGCAGCTCTCGCAGCAGGGGCTGGCGAATCGATGCCGGCTCAACGCAGCCGGTGACGACGAAAGCGGCTTCCTCGAACCGTTGGCAGCCATCGTCGAATCGGGCAGAACCCCTGCCGAAACCCTGCTCGAGGCCTACGAGAATCGCTGGCAGAAGTCACTGGAGCCATTGTTTCGGAATCACGCGTATTGAGTTGAGTACGGCCGGGCCTGCGCAGACGCAAGCCGGCCTTGAGTGACCCTACTCTTCCTTGTAAACCACGATTTTCCAGTCCTTGGGGTCGGGCGCTGAGCCGTCCAGCGCCAGGAAATAGGTTTTGCCTTCCTCGACATTGATCGTGACCGAATCCAGCCCCGGTTCGCGCAACTGCTCGTGGGTGCGCGTGGTGCCGCCACGAAAGCCTCTGTCGACGACCGCGCCGCGCGCCTGGATGGTGTGTTCACCAGGCTCCAGCCAAACCGCTTTTTCGCGGGCACCACCGACCAGCTTGCCGTCGACTTCGGTAATCCGGACACCGTAAAGCTCCTGCCCGGGGCGATCGAACAACGTGGTCACGAGCCCATGTGGCTCGCTGGGCGAAGCGAATTGTGCGAAAGCGCTGGCCAGTGGCATGGCCAGCGACAGGCAGATTACGAGGCTTGCAACAATCCTGTTTCTCATACATCCTCCGACTGTTATGGACCCGAGAAGGGCATTCAACCCGGCTCAACCCAGCCGGACCTTCATCACCATTTTGACATCCGTACCGGCCGGAGTTCCCCTCGCTACGATCGGCCAGGCCGGGCACTCAAGCTGGCAGCCTGTCGGACTTAACGCTGATCTACTGCGGAAAAGCCGGATTGGGCCAGATTTCCCGCCCTTTTTCGTTAACCAGGCTCAAAATTCGCCTCAAAAGACCGAAAACCCGATCCAACCGGCTTTCGCTCAGCGAAGATCGGTCAAGTCCGACACGCTGCTAGCAGACGGGCTAAAACGGCAGTTTGAGTGTCGGGTTGACCTCGAGCATTGCCTTGCGAAATTGCTCCTGGATACGCGCCAGGGCCTTCTTGTCCTGTCCCTCGAAGCGCAAAACCAGCACCGGCGTCGTATTGGAGGCCCGGACCAGGCCGAAGCCGTCCTTGAAGTCCGCTCGCAAACCGTCGATGGTATTGATTTCGGCATCCTCGAATTGCGCAGACCGCTGAAATTCCTCGACGAAGGGATGCGGCTCGCCTTCTTTCATTTCCACTTTCAGTTCCGGCGTGCTCTCGGCTTTGGGCAGCGATGCCAGGATCTGCCCCACCGCCCGCGTATCGGCGGCCAGGATTTCGAGCAGTCGGGCGGCGGCATACATGCCATCGTCAAAACCAAACCAGCGCTCGGCAAAAAAGAAGTGGCCGCTCATCTCGCCGGCCAGCGGCGCCTGCTCACGCTTGAGCTGCTGCTTCATGTACGAATGCCCGGTTCGGCCCATGATTGGTTTGCCGCCGGCTTTTTCAATTTCGGGCGCGAGCAGACTGGAGCATTTGACGTCGAAAATAATCGGCGCACCGGGATTGCGCGACAACACGTCGCGCGCGAACAGCATCATCAGCCGGTCGGCGTAGATGATTTCGCCATTGGCCGCAACCACCCCGAGCCGGTCACCGTCGCCATCGAAAGCGACGCCGATGTCGGCGTTGAAGTTGCGCACGCAAAGCTTGAGATCTTCCAGCGTTTTCGGGTCGCTGGGGTCTGGATGGTGGTTCGGGAAGGTGCCGTCGACCTCGGCATACAGCGGGATCACGTCAGCACCGATGGCCTCAAGCAGCCTGGGGGCGATGCTGCCGGCAATGCCGTTGCCGCAGTCGGCCACGACCTTCAACGGCCGTTCCAGCTGAATGTCGGTGCCGATCCGCTCGACGTATTGAACGGCGATCCGTCGCTCGTAAACCTGTCCCTGGCCTTCGGCAAGATCACCGGATTCGAGGCGCTGGTGCAATGCGGTAATCGAGTCGCCGGACAGCGTTTCGCCACCCAGCACGATCTTGAAGCCATTGTAGTCGGGCGGATTGTGGCTGCCGGTGACCATCACGCCGGAGCCGCCGCCAAGTTCCTGTGCGGCGTAGTACAGCACCGGCGTGGGCACTGCGCCGACGTCGATGACTTCCAGCCCGCTGGCGACCAGGCCGCGGGCAAGCGCGGCCAGCAGTTCGGCGCCCGAGAGCCGGCCATCGCGGGCAATCGCAATGCGGTTCAAACCGCGGTGCCGGGCCTCGGCGCCGATCGCTCGGCCAATCGATTCCGCAATTTCCTTGCTCAGCGTATCGCCAACGATACCCCGGATGTCATAGGCGCGGAAAATCGAACGCGGCGGCAAGACCATTGCGGCCGGTTCAATCGGCTTTGCATGCTGCGCGCCGGCCTCTGGCTGATCCGCTGGTTCGTGCGCGGGGGCTTGCGCCGAAGATCGGCCCTCGTCTTCAACCAGTGACTGCAGCATCTGGCTGATTTCACTTTGGTCGTCGGCCGGAGCATCGGGGTCGAAAAACAGGTCATCTTCGTCTTCTGGCACGGTCGTCTCCTGTTGCCGGCTGCTTGATTCTTCCAGTCGCCCACCCAGTTCGGGGGCGTCGATATTTTGTTGATCGGCCACCGGCCGCCGGAGTTCGCCATCGCTGGTCAGCGACTCGTTCTGATCGCTTTCGTCCTGGCCGAACGCACTGGCGGCGGGCTCTTGTCGAAATTCGCGCGGCGCTGCCCGGTCTTCGGTCGCAACGGCCGGTTTGGCGGCTGCGACCGGCTCGGGCTCAGGCTCAGGCTGCGGCCGGGACTGGGGCCGGGGCTCATCGATGATTTTCGGTGCTTCAGGCGTGCCCGAGGATCGGCGAATTAATAAAAGACCCAGCAGCGCCGTCAACACGCCAACGCCCATGACCCCGAAAAGCTGCATCGAGGTCATCGGGCCAATGACCGTCGAACGATTCCACCGCAGCTCGAACAGCGTGCCGTCAATTCCAAGCGACGAGTCCCCACGCACTCGTGGGTTGCCAAACTCCTGCAGCACGTTGATCAAACCCGCCGAGTTCTGCACCAACTGCATCGAATCGACCGTTTCCGGCAGCGTGATCTGATTGGCCAGGACACTGACCGGCAGCGTCACCAGGGCGACCGCAGCGCCGCTTGCCTGGCCGCCCAGGCGTTCGGCCACGGCCAGGTACTCGTCGGGCGTTCCGGCAAAATGGGCCTGGAACGGCGCATGCCCCTCGCCACGAGCACGCAGCATCATTTCCAGCGCGGCAAAGCCGCTTCCCGGAAACGCGCTCATGTCGATCGCCTCGATCGCCTCGGTGGCGACGATGACATTCAAGACGTTTCGGACGCCGCGCGAACGCAACACTGCAGTCAGCTGATTGCGCTCGGCCTGACCCGCGGCAACCTGGCCGGCGACGGTCGCGAAGGCCTCACTGGTCATTGCATCGCGGATTGCCTGAACCTGGTTTTCGATCTGCTGTGCCTGGGCCTTGACATCATCGGCCGCCCTGGCCAGCGCCAGGCTGGCCTGCAGACTGTTCCAGTACAGGTAAGCGGCCAGCAGCAGCACAGCCAGGCCGGTGCCAAGTGCGACCAGGCCCAGCAGCCGCGGCAGCGTGCGTCCGGCCTGTTGCGTAAATAGCGATTGCATCATTTTGTCGCCGTCCCCCTGTTAATCGTTGCCGGTGTGGCCAAAGCCGCCAGTGGCGCGCTCGGAATCCCTGAAGTCGGCAACCGGCTTCAATCGAACCTGGACCACCGGTAGCAATACCAATTGCGCAATCCGTTGGCCCGGTTCAATGCGAATCGTGTCTGTACCGCGATTCCAGCAGGGAATCTTGACCGGACCCTGGTAATCGCTGTCGATCAGGCCCACCAGGTTGCCCAGCACCAGCCCCTGTTTATACCCCAGACCGGAGCGCGGCAACAGCACCGCGGCCAGCGATGGATCGCCGATATGCAGCGCCAGTCCCGACGGAATCAATGCCGTGGCGCCCGGTTCGAGTTCGATCGGCGCATCGATCATGGCCCGCAGGTCCATCCCCGCCGAACCCTGGGTGGCGTATTCGGGCAGCGGCCACTGCCGGCCGATTCTGGGGTCCAGAATCCGGACTTCGAGCTCTCTTGCCTGATCCAGATCCATCAGCCGGTTTCCATGGTTTCGATGATGATATCGACCAGCTTTCTGGCCAGCATCGATTTGGGACCGGCGCCCAGCGCCCAGTGCCGCCCCGACGAGAACACGTCCAGCGAATTTTCGCAGGCATCGAAACCCAGCGCCTCGCCGACCCGGTTGGCCGCAATCAGATCGAGATTCTTGACCGCAAGCTTGCCGCGCGCATACTCGGCAACGCGCTCGGTTTCAGCCGCGAAACCAACCACGAACGGACGCGGCGAGGACGCGGCGACTTCGCGCACGATATCCGGATTGGGCTGCAATTGCAGCGTCATCGACTCATCGTTGCGCTTGATCTTTTCAGCGCTTGCGTCGACCGGCCGGTAATCGGCCACCGCGGCAACCGAGACGAAGCCGTCGGCCGGCATCGCCGAGAACACGGCCTCGTGCATCTGGGCCGCGGTCTTGACATCGATGCGCTGCACGCCGCCCGGCGTCGGCAAATGAACCGGACCGGCAATCAAGGTGACCGTAGCGCCGCAATCGGCCAGCGCCGCGGCCACTGCAAAACCCATTCGGCCCGATGACCGGTTGCCGATGAAACGCACCGGGTCCAGCGGTTCGTGGGTAGGCCCGGCCGTGACCACGAAATGCTTGCCGCACAGCCGCTGGCCGGCGGCGAACAGCGCTTGCGCAATGTCCTCGGGTGCAAGCATGCGCCCGTAGCCGTGCTCACCGCAGGCCTGGCTGCCGCTGTCCGGACCCAGCAGCCGCGCACCGCGATCACAAAGCGTTTTCAGATTGGCCTGCACGGCCGCATGATCCCACATGACATGGTTCATCGCCGGGGCCAGCCAAAGCCGCGCGCGGCTGGCCAGCACCAGTGTCGTGAGCAGATCATCGGCGTGCCCGCCGGCCATTTTGGCCAGCACATCGGCGGTGGCCGGCGCAATCACGATGTCGTCGGCCCAGCGCGCCAGCTCGATATGGCCCATGCCGGCTTCAGCTTCGGCGTCGAGCAGCTGCTCGTGAACGCGGTGGCCGCTGACGGCCTGCAGGGTCAGCGGCGTGATGAACGCCTGCGCCCCCCGGGTCATGACGACGCGGACATCGGCGCCGTATTCACGCAGTCGCCTGACCACCTCGGGCGCCTTGTAAGCGGCGATCCCGGCCGAAACCGCGACCAGAACCCGCCGCCGATCCGTCGATGCGTCGGATTCCGACGTCGAATCAGTCATTTTCCTACCCCGATTGGGCCGGTTTGCCGATGGTTTCGAACCCTGGCTGCGCGCATGCTTGGCCACCTGTTAAACATAAACAAAAAAGGAATTGTATGCGAATCAATGACTGGCCACAGACCGAACGTCCGCGCGAGCGGCTGCTGGAACACGGACCGGGAAGCCTGAGCGATGCCGAACTGCTGGCGATCCTGCTGCGAATCGGCAGCCGCGGCCGCTCGGCGCTGGACCTTGCACGGCATCTGATCAACGATTTCGGCGGCCTGCGCGGTCTGCTCGAAGCCGACCGCGAGGCGCTTTGCGCGCAGCCCGGCCTGGGTCCGGCCAAGTACTGCCAGATCCACGCCGCGCTCGAGCTTGCCCGACGCCACCTCAAGGCCCGGCTGAGCCGGGGCGAGGCCTTGACCAGCCCCGACGCCACGCGCCGCTTCCTGCAAGCCGAACTGCGCCACCGGCCACACGAGGTGTTCTGTGCCTTGATGCTTGATACCCGGCACCGGGTCATCGCGTTCGAGACGCTGTTCAACGGTACCATCGATGCGGCCCACGTCCACCCGCGCGTGGTCGTGGAAAAAGCGCTGGCCCGCCAGGCCGCGGCCCTGATCATCGCCCACAATCACCCCTCGGGCGTGGCCGAGCCCAGCCAGGCCGATTTGGCCATTACCCGCAGGCTGCGCGACGCGCTGGGCCTGGTCGACATCCGGCTGCTCGATCACTTCATCGTCGGCGACGGCGAAGTCGTGTCGCTGGCCGAACGCGGGCTGGTTTGAACCCGCCTTGCTCACGACCACTTCGTCGCCCGGCGCGGTCGAGCAGCTGTTCAATCAGGCGCGTTGAAGGCAAACCGGCGAAGGCTCGGAGCGAATCGAAAGAACGGGTCCGAGCCGGCCTGCTCTGTGGCGCCTGGCTGCGAGTTTCTCGGCTTCGGGCACCTGAACAGCACGGTCCGACAACCGGTGGCTGCCGGCCCAAAGTACCAGCCAGAGATCACGCTGTCCATCATTTTGCTGACCGGAACATGCCTGCAGCGGCCGTCTTGGCCGATCAAAAGCCGCGCAATTTACACGGCATTGGATATAGTGGTCGCTCGACCTTGCCGCCGCACCGCTATGGCCACTGACAACAGATTCTTCGACTTCTCGGCAGCCATCATTGATGCGCCGAAAAGTACAGCATCGATCACACCGCCGCCGGACAGGCATGCGCGACGCTGGACATGGCTTGCCCTGTCTGCGGCCCTGGCGGTCGCGGCACTGCTGGGGCTTGCACACGCGGCGGCCCAGACTGAATCGGCCGAACTCGGCGACCGGCGCTGGGTGGAGGAGGCCAGCGCCGCCATCGATGAGGCCGAGCAACAGCTTGAAACCCTGGATCGTTCGGCCACGCCACGCGAAACGCTGGAGGCGGTGCGCGTAGCCGCGGCGCGCGTACGCGACGAATCGCAAGCCTGTCTGACCGCGACCGAAAGCCGTCAGAGCGCGCTCACGAGCCGACTCGAGGCGCTGGGCGAGGCGACGAGCGCCGAAAGCCCCGAGGTTCAGCAGACCCGGCAGACACTGGAGGGCGAACGCGTGCAACTCGAGGCGCGCGAGAGCGCCTGCCGCTTGCTGCGCCTGCGCGCACAGGAACTGGCCGACGCGGCTGCAGACAAGGCGCAGGCGCTGATGACCGAGCGATTGCTGGTCCGCGGCCCGCACCTGGGCGGCGTGCTGTCCGAAATATTCGCAAACCCGTTAGAGCCGATCGCGGCCATTGCCGACCGAATGGCGGTCTCGTTGACCGGGCTGTCCTGGTCCGATGCCGCGCTGCTTGTGCTGCTGGTCCTGGCCAGCCTGCTGGCCAGCCGCGCCGGGGCCAGGATCATCCGCCCTTCGAGTGGGCCGGCAGTGGCCGACTGTGTCAGCGGCGGCGCCATCGCGCTGCGCGCGGCCACGGCGCGCATGCTGCCGTTGCTGCTGGCAGCGCTGGCGGTCTCGGTCTACCTGGCGTGGGTGACAGGAACGACAAGCATAAACGCGCGCGCCAGTTACGCGATCACAATCTGGCTGGCCGGCTTGACCGTGATCCGCATGGTGTTGCGCCCACCAAAGCCGGCGCGGCCATTCCTGCCCCTCGACGATGCACTTCAACGCTCGTTGTTCGTGCGCGCCACCGTGCTGTCGGTGCTGCTGCTGGTGGGCTTCCTGGCGTTTGCACTGATCCCCTGGAAAAGCGGTTCCGAGACAGCGCTGCTTTTGCTGCGCGGGGTCTACGCCGGCGCGCTCGCGATCAACCTGATCTGGATTCTCACGCTCACCGGAAGCTTTCTGCACGGCGCGCTGTGGCGCGTGCTGCGGGGTGCTGCAGGCGCGTTGCTGCTGATCACGCTGGGCGCAGAATGGCTCGGCTACCGCACCCTTGCACCGTACCTGCTGCGCGGCGTGGCGGGCACCGTCGTGGTGATGATTCTTGGCGCATTGATTGCGCGCTTTTTCGCCGATCTGTTCGACGGGCTCGACGAAGGCCGGCTGCACTGGCAACAGCGGCTGCGCGCACGCCTCGGACTGGCGGCCGGCAACCCCGTGCCCGGCCTGATGTGGCTGCGCGTGCTGGTCACGCTGCTGATCTGGGGTTTCGGCAGCTACCTGGTGCTGCTCAGTTGGGGCCTGTCGGCCGAGGGCACGACAATGCTCGGCCGATGGCTGACCGAAGGCTTCGACATCGGCGATGTGCAGCTGGTCCCAACCCAGATCCTGGCCGCGCTGCTTGTATTCGGCGTGTTGACCACGCTGCTGCGCTGGATGCACCAGAGCGTCGTGCCCGGCTGGCTGCGCCGTACCCGGCTGGATACGGGCGCGCGCGAGGCGGTGACTGCCATCGGCAACTACATCGGCGTGGCGGTGGCGGTGATCGTCGCGCTTTCAATGGCCGGGATCAGGTTCCAGAACCTGGCCATTGTCGTCGGCGCGCTGTCGGTCGGCATCGGCTTCGGCCTGCAGAACATCGTCAACAATTTCGTCTCCGGGCTGATCCTGCTGTTCGAGCGGCCGATCCGCCGCGGCGACTGGATCGAAGTCGGCAACACCGAGGGCTACGTTCGCCAGATCAGCATCCGTTCGACCCGGCTGGAAACCTTCGATCGAGCGGAGGTCATCATCCCCAACGCCGAGCTCGCCACCACCCAGGTGGTCAATTGGCAGCTGCGGGATTCCTGGGGGCGAGTCATTGTGCCGGTCGCAGTCGCCTACGGTTCGGATACCGCCAAGGTTCGCGATGTCCTGCTGCGCGTGGCCCACACGCACCCCAACACCATGCGCGGCGGGCTGGCCGTGCCGGACCCGGTGGTGCTGTTTCGATGTTTCGGCGATAGCGCGCTCGATTTCGAACTGCGCTTTTTCATCCCCCAGATCGATCAGCGCCTGCACGTGATCTCCGACATCAATTTCGCCATCGACGCCGCGTTTCGCGAAGAAGGCATCGAGATCCCGTTCCCGCAGCGCGACATCCACCTGAAGGGGCCGCTGCCGGACGCTCACAAGCCGAACCCGGAAGAAGCCGCGGAGCAGTAAAAACAGGCGCTGCGGACATCAGCAGCGCGTCGGCCCGACGCCGCGCAGGATCGGCACGATCGAGACGCCGATGGGTCAGCCAGCAATCGTGGCCGGAGCCCGCTCCGGCAAAAGCGTGCTCGCAGCAGCGCGTCGGCGAGGATCTGCCTGTCCACGGTTTCGCGTCGCGCGGATCTGCCTGTCCACGGTCTCCCCGTATTCAGGCTCTCGTTTACCTCCCCCCTCTCGATCCCCGAGTTTGAAATCGCGCACAAAAAAAAGCCGGACCCATCGATGGGCCCGGCGCTTTGGAAAGCGGCCGCTCCGGCAGACGCCGGACGGCTGGATCTGGTTTTACTTGATCTTCGCTTCCTTGTACATCACGTGCTTGCGAACCACCGGATCGTACTTGTTGAACTCGAGCTTGTGCGGCGTATTCTTTTTCGACTTGTTGGTCGTGTAATAGTGTCCCGTCCCGGCCGAGGAGACGAGCTTGATCTTGTCGCGGGCGCTACCTGCCATGACTCAATGCTCCTTGAATTTAGATTTTCATGCCCGACGCGCGCAGATCCGTCAGCACGGCGTCGATGCCTTTCTTGTCGATAATGCGCAAGCCCTTGGTCGACAGACGCAGCTTGACCCAGCGATTTTCGCTTTCCACCCAGAACCGGTGGCTGTGCAGGTTCGGCAAAAAGCGCCTTCTGGTTCGATTGTTTGCGTGGGAAACGTTGTTCCCGACCATCGGGCGTTTGCCGGTCACTTGGCAGACTTTGGACATAGCGGCTGTTCCAGAAATTGGTTAAAAATCGACCGCAAGCGGTCATTCGAAATCAAGCCGTACTTTATAGCCTAAAAGCCGGACAATTGCAAGCCGATATCGAGCTAAATTCGACCATTTGGTCATTCAACCTTGCCTGGGAGCCTGTCCGACAGGCTCCAGGACCAGCTGCATGTCGTGGACCAGCTGGTCGACGGTGAGATCGTCGAGCAGCATCAGGCGCGGCTGGAGCTCGGCGTCGAACAGAAAAATCGCCGAGCTGTGGCTGACATCGTAACTGCCGTCCGGGCGCGGCTGCTCGTATCCATAAGTGACCCGGTAGCGCCGGGTGAGGCGCTTGAGTTGCTGCTGGCTGCCGGTCAGGCCGATCATGCGTTCGCTGAAGGCGGCCGTGTAGCGGTCGAGCTGCTCGGGCCGGTCACGCTCGGGATCGACGCTGACGAAGCCCAGCTGCAGGCGCTGGCGGAGCGGTTCGGGCAAGCGCCGCGCGGCCGCGGTCAGGCGGGCCAGCGTGGTCGGGCAGATATCCGGGCAATGGCTAAAGCCGAAATACAGCGCCACCGGCCGCCCGGCAAAAATTTCTTCGCTGACCGGCTCGCCGGTCTCGTCGATCAGCTCGAACGCCAGCGGCGGCATCAGCCCGGAAATATCCTTGCCGTGGTATGGATTCTCGCCGCAGCCAGCCAGCGCGACCGCCACCGCACCCAGCGACAGCAGATTCGCCAGGCGCCTCATGACGAGGTAATCGGAACGACGGTGAACATCACCGGCACGGCCGCCGGTACCGCTTGGCTGCCTTCGAAGCGCAACACGATTTCAAGCTGGTCGCCGATTTCAGGTGAAATCGTGGGCTGCATCAGCATCAGGTGCAGGTCGCGGGGCTTGAATAGCGCCGATTGTCCGGCGCGGATTTCCAACCCGTCGGGCTGGTGCTGCATGCGCGTGCGGCCGTCGGCGACGATGCTGCGATGAATCATCACCCGGCCAAAGTGTTCCGACCGCGCGCCGACCAGCCGGATCGCCTGGTCGCTGTGATTGTGGATTTCCATGTAGCCGGCCATCGGGCCGCCGCCGGGCACCAGCCGAACGCGCGGATTTTCGATCGTGACCGGTGCTTCGGGTTCAACGCTGCTGACCCACCAGACCGCGCCGGCGATCAGCAAAGCCAGCGCTACCAGACCGCTTGCCAGTTTCATTTCACTCCTCGATTTTGAAGTTCGGCCGACCGCTTTTCAGCGGCCGGAAAATCATCCAGGCCCGGTGCCGGGACACTGGCCGGCAAGGCCTGGGTTTCAGAATACAGCCAGAATCGCAACACGATCAGGGCGCCGACGACGCTCATCATGGCAGCCGGAATCCAGGTGATCAAACCGCCCAGGTTCTGGTCGCTCATCGGCGAGACCGGCCAGGCGCGGCCGCAGACGGCGTAGACGTCGAACCAGACCCGGTCGCTGAAGGCGATGCTGGCGCCGATGATGATCTGCGGGATCATCACCGCGGCCAGCAGCAGGATGCGCGTGCCGTAACCGAGCCTGGGCGTGATGCCCTGGCGTCCGCGATCGAACATCAGCCACCAGAACAACAGGCCGTCGAGCGCCATGGTCCAGTTCATGACCCAGTACAGCGTCGAGCTGAGCATGGCGTCGAAGTGGATCTCGGGCGTCAGCCAGAAAGCGATCAGGCCGACGAACAGCACGCAGGCAATCAGGGGCTGCTGCAGGGTCCGGTAAACGCCCACCCAAAGCGTGCGCAGCACGGCCCGACGCGCAAACCACCGCTTGACCGGCCCGGGCAAGCCGCGCGCCAGCACCGGCGCCGGCATCGAAAGCGCGATCAGAAACGGCGCCAGGTGATGCAACACCAGGTGTTGGCCGCGATGAACGAAGAACATGTACTGCGACCAGTAATCAAAGTAGGTTTGGGTGACCAGGTACATCAAGGCCACGCCAATGACGAAAGCAAGCACCGGCCCGGTGCCGGGCAACTCGTCGGGCCGGCTCAAACGCAGACCATTCCAGTACAGCAGCAACGCGCACCCGATCGTCAGCTGGACCAGCCAGCTGAACTCCCAGGGCACAAAAAAAGCGAAAAAATCGTTCATGGCCGCATGGCTGGCAATCAGGCGTGTACGAGCGCTGATTTTACGCGCTCGGTCGTCAATGAGGCGCCGAATGTCGCCGGCGCAGGCCCTGTAAGCACGCACCGCCGGTTCTTGTCCGTGGCCTACCTTGACGCGGCGCCCGCGATCGGCGAAAGTTGGACAGGAAAATTTTTCAGGAACCCCGCATGCGCCGCAACCCGCTTGTCTCATCACTGTTGTTCATCAGCTGCCTGGTCACATCGATCATCGGGTCGGCGGCACTTGCCCAGGATCGAACCGCGCTGGTCGGCGGGCGGCTGATCGATGGTTACGGCGGGCCGCCGCTGGCCAACAGCGTGATCCTGATCGAGGACGGCCGGATCGTCGAGGTCGGCAGCGTCGCCACGCTGGCCGTGCCGGACGGCTACCAGATGGTTTCCACCGAGGGCATGGACGTGCTGCCCGGGCTCTGGGAAAGCCACGCCCACCTGATGATCGTCGGCCATGCCGATTACGTCCACTGGCAAACCAATTACAGCGACCGCTACGGCAGCGAAATCATGCCGGCCGCGGCGCTGCAGCTGCTGCTGGCCGGCGTGACCTCGGCGCGCGACCTCGGGGCGCCGCTGGCCGTATCGATCGAAATCCGCGACTCGATCGCGGCCGGCAAAATACCCGGTCCGCGGCTGTTCGTCTCCGGGCCTTTCCTGCAGCACGAAGTCGAGGACTGGCAGAAGGGCTACCGCTGGGCGGTTTCCGGGGCTCGCGACGCCCGCGACAAGGTGTTCGAGCTGGCCGATGCCGGCGTCGACATGATCAAGCTGGTCGACCAGGACAAAATGACGCTGGAGGAAGCCCAGGCGATCGTCGATGCCGCTCACGCGCGCGGTCTGAAAGTGGTCGCGCATTCGCACCGCCCCGACGAGGTCCGCAGGGGCCTGGAAATCGGTGTCGACAATTTCGAGCATACCGGCCTGACCACCGCGCCGGAGTATCCCGAAGACGTAATGAACCGGCTCAGAGAACGCACGGCAACCGGCCGGGTCGCCGGCGGCCCGCTGTTCTGGACACCCACCGTCGAGGGCCTCTACAGCTACACCGCGCTGGTCGAAAACCCCGAGATGCTCGATGACCCATGCTGGCAGCGCGGCCTGGCGCCCGATACCATCGCCGACATCCGGCAATCGATACGACACCCGGGCAAGCTCGGCTACATGCAGCTCCACCCGCTGCGCGCGCCCACGCTCAAGCGCAAGATCGAACAGTTAAAGGAAGCCGGGGTGGTGTTTTTGGTCGGCACCGACTCGGGCGTGCCGATGAATTTCCACTGCGACTCGACCTGGCGCGAAATGGACGGCCTGGTCGACATCTTCGGGCTGGCGCCGATGGAAGTCATCCGCGCGGCCACCTACTGGCCGGCGGTGATGATGGGCGTGGCCGACGAAGTGGGCACCGTCGAAGCCGGTAAAAAAGCCGACATCATCGCGGTGCGCGGCGATGTGCTCAAGCACATCAACCTGCTGCAGAACGTGGATTTGGTGATGAAGGCCGGCACCGTGTACAAACGCCATGGCCAACCTGTCGAAGCGTCACTCTAGCAGCCTGTCGGGCTTGACCGATCGTCGCGAGGGAAAGCCGGCTGGAGTCAGATTTTTCGGTCTTTTGAGGCGAATAACGAGCCTGTTTAACGGAAAAGAGCGGGAAATCTGGCCCAATTCGGCTTTTCCGCAGTAGATCAGCGTTAAGCCCGACAGGCTGCCAGGAGCCTGAACCCGGTGCTCACAGCGCATCGATCACACGTTGCAGGCTGGAACGGACTTCACCTGCAATTTTGCCGAGTTCGGGGTTTTCGATGGCCTGCATCGAGGCTTGCGGGTCGACTGCCGAGACTTCGACCTTGCCGTCTTCGAGTTTTCTGACGATGACATTGCACGGCAGCATGGTACCGATATTTGGCTCCTGCTCGAGCGCTTTCCAGGCCATTTCCGGATTGCAGGCGCCAAGGATCGTGTAATAGGGCATGTCGCGGTCGAGCTTTTTCTTCATCGCCGCGGCCACGTCAATTTCAGACAACACGCCGAAGCCTTGCTGGGACAGCGCGTCCATGGCGCGTTCGCGCGCCTGCTCGGGCGTCACGTCCAGGGTTTTGCTGATGTGGTAAGCCATTGTCAAATCCTCCTTGAATTAATTAAGAGATTCCTAAATTATAAACCAGTCAATCAACTTCTTTTGCTTCGAGACCACTTGATCTTCGCGGGATTGTCGCATCGACCCGATATCGGCTATGCTCGGCTCGTTTCTTCAAAAAGGCCCTTAAGGCATGCGTTTCATTCTCACCATGATTGCACTGATTTTTGCATCCGCCGCCCACGCCGGCGCGGCCGATTTCCTGCCCGGCAGCCAATACCACGCCAATGCACCCGTTTTTGAGCAGGTGCTCGGCTATGCCTCCGGCGAGCGCATCAGCTCGCCTGCAAACGTGCGCAAGTGGTTCGACGCGCTGGAACAGGCCTACCCGGAACGCATCCGGATCTTCCCCTATGCCACCAGCTGGGAAGGCCGGGAACTGTTCTACGCCGTGATCGGCACGTCCGAGCGGCTGGCGAAGCTGGATGCCATCAAGGCCGATATCCAGGCCATCGCCCACCCCGACGATCATGATGCCAACACCATCGATGCGGCCATGCAACGGGTGCCGGGCACGGTCTGGATGGCCTATTCGGTGCACGGCAACGAAATCTCGCCGGCCGACGGCGCCATGGCCACGGCCTGGCACCTTTTGGCGGCAAGGGACAACGACGTGGTCGATTCCATCCTGGCCAACACGCTGGTGTTCATCAACCCGATGCAAAACCCGGACGGCCGGGCGCGCTTCGTGCACAACTTCGAAATGGCCGAAGGCCTGGAGCCGGCGGCCAGCCGCCTGGCCGCCGAGCACGACGAGCCGTGGCCCTCGGGGCGCGTCAACCACTACCTGTTCGATCTGAACCGCGACTGGCTGTCGATCACCCAGCCCGAGACCAGGGGCCACGTGGCCGCACTGCTTGACTGGTATCCGCTGGCCTTCGTCGATGCCCACGAGATGGGTTCGGACTCAAGCTTTTTCTTCGCCCCCGAGGCGATTCCATACAACCCGCTGCTGGCGTCGAGCCAGCGCGACAACCTCGAGTTGTTCGGAAAAAACAACGCGCGCTGGTTCGACCGCTTCGGTTTTCCGTACTTCACGCGCGATGTGTTCGACGCTTTCTATCCCGGCTACGGTGCCAGCTGGCCGTCGTATTACGGCGGCGTGGCGATGACCTACGAACAGGGCTCGGCTCGCGGGCTGATCGTGCGGCTGCGCGACGGCAGCGAGATGAGCTATGCCGAAACCGTGCGCGAATACGTCGTCGCATCGCTGGCCACGGCCCAGACCGTGGCCGAGAACCGCGCAAGGCTGTGGCGCGATTTCCGCGATTACCGCGCATCGGCCATCGAGCTTGCCGACCTCGAAGGCCCGCAAGCCTGGGCCATCCCGGCCCAGGCCGACCAGGGCGGCGCCGATCGGCTGGCCGGGCTGCTGGCGCGCCACGGCATCGATGCCTTCCGCAGCGCCGAGGCGATCAACGCCTGCGGGCGCGAGCTTGCGGCCGGCAGCTACCTGATCCCGGCCAACCAGCCCGAGTATCGCAAGCTGCGCGTACTGCTCGATGAAAACATCGAAATGGACGAACAATTCATCGCCCGGCAGGAAAGCCGCCGAGCCCGGGACCTGTCCGACGAAATCTACGACGTCACCGCCTGGTCGCTGCCGCTGATGTTCAATATCGAGACCGTTGAATGCAGCCGTTCGGTGTCCACCGACGGCATGGACCGCGTCCAGGTTGGACAGGTTCCGGCCGGCAGCATCAGCGCTGCCGACGCCGACGTGGCCTGGCTGGTGCCGGGCGGCTCGCGTGCCACGGCCCGCTTGATGGCCGCCGCGCTGCGCCGGGACCTGTACGTTCAATCCAGCGAAGAGGACTTTGTACACGATGGCCGCGAATACCCGTCGGGCACGCTGATCTTTCCCGTCGCCCGAAATACGGACCGCGAAGACGGCCCGATCGCTGCAACCCTGGCCGCGACTCTGGAAGCCCTTGCGCGCGAGACCGGTGCCGACGTGATCGGCGTTGACGACAGCTGGATCACGGCGGGACCAAATTTCGGCTCCGGCAAAACGCCGCGCCTGATCGCGCCGCGCGTGGCGATCGCCTGGGACGCGCCCACCGACAGCTATGCACCGGGGGCGGTGCGCTTCGTGCTCGAGCGGCAGTTCGGCTACCCGGTGGTGCCGATTCGCACCCAGACCCTGAAGAGCGCCGACCTGAACCGCTTCGACGTGGTCATCCTGCCCGACGATTCGAGGTTCGGCGGCGGCTACCAGGGCGCACTGGGCGAGGCCGGTCGGTCGACGCTGGCCGACTGGGTTTCCGACGGCGGCGTGCTGGTCACGATGGCCGGCGGCACCGAATGGGCCGCGCACCCGGACGTGGACCTGCTGGCGTTTCGCGCCGAATACCAGGCGCGCGATCCGGAACAGGAAACCTCCACGGAGGACGCCGAAGACGGCGCCCGCGTGCCGGGCACGCTGATCGAGTCGCCCGAGCAATTCGAACAGCTGGCGCAAGCCGACAGCGAAGCTCCCGATTCGGTCGCCGGCGTGCTGGTGCGGGCCGTGGTCGATTCGGATCACTGGCTGGCCGCAGGCGTTGCCGACACGCTCAACGTGCTGGTGCGCGGCAGCCGCATCTTTACCCCGATGACCCGCGACCAGGGGCGCAACGTGGTCCGCTTCGAGGCTGCCGACGAACTGTTGGCCGGTGGCCACCTGTGGCAGGAAAACCGCATGCAGCTGGCGTTCAAGCCATTCGTGGTGACCCAGAATCACGGCCGGGGCATGGTCATCGGCTTCACCGAGGACCCGGCCGTGCGCGCCTACCTCGACGGCCTGAACATGTTGCTGATCAATGCCGTCTTGCGCGCCCCCAGCTATAGTCGAAAGTTGCGTTGAGGACGGTTCGCACCGTACATTCGTTCTGCACTCACCTGAATTGCCAAAGGAGGAAGCATGAAACACGCAAAAATACTCGCTTTTGCCGGCAGCACCCGCAAGGAGTCGTTCAACCGCAAACTGCTCGCGCTGGCCGTTGAACTGGCCGGCAAGGCCGATCTCGATGTCCGGCACATCGAACTGGCCGACTTTCCGCTGCCGATCATGGACGAAGACCTCGAGGCCGAACAGGGCCAGCCGGCCCACGCGACCGAGATTCGACGAATGATGCTCGACTGCGACGCGCTGATGCTGGCCTGTCCCGAGTACAACAGCTCGATCACGCCGCTGATGAAAAACGTCATCGACTGGGTCTCGAGAAAAGAAACCGGCGGCGGCGACCTGGGGCCGTACAAAAACAAAAAGGCGCTGCTGATCGGAGCCTCTCCGGGACGATTCGGCGGCCAGCGTTCGATCGCGACAGTGCGCTCCATCCTCGGCAATATCGGCGTCAGCGTATTTGAAAACGACTTCACGCTGGCCGGTGCCGCGGATGCATTCGACGAGCACGGGCAACTGCACACGCACGACCATCAACAGCGACTCGAGGTCGTGATCAAGACCTTTGCGGATTTCGTCAGTGAACCCCGGTAGTCCGAATCCGCTCGATGCGCCTGTCGTGCCGTTCAGGCCGCTCGGGTGAGTCGGAGTTGACAACAAGGTCACGTCAAAGAATATGCTGTTTTGGAACCAGCTACACGCCGTGACTCTGCAGCTTGTCGATGGTGCGCACTCTGTTCGCCTGGCCGAAAGGCGGTTAGATGGCAATGAAAATTACAGTTCGTCCAGGCGATTCGGCGGCTTGTCGGAATTTGCAACTCCAGGGGTCGGGGCGAAGCTTGCGAACATCAATAAAAGTGGCTTGAAATGTTTCTACGGGGGATAACGGCAAGCAGTTTCTGGTTGTGCATGTCTATGTGCATGTCCGCCTCGCTCGCCCAGGGGGCCGACCTGACTCGCCAGGCCTTCGGGCACAAGCTCGATCGCGCCATCGCGCTCAATACCACGGCACCCTGGCGCGAGTCGCAGGCCATTCTCGACGAACTGCGGCCGCACCTCGACCTGGCCAGCAAAAAGCAATACGCCGAATACGCCTACCTCGAGGCCCGCAACCTGATTCTGTCGGGGAAGCCTGAAGCTGCATTGAGCGCAGTCGATGATCTGCTGGAGCGCGAATTGACGGCGCGTCAGAAAGTCCGCAGCTACCGGCTGGGGGCCAACATCGCAATCCTCGGCCGGCGCTTCGAAGCTGCATTCGGCTACCTGCGCGACGGGCTTGCGCTACTCGATAGTCAGGAACAGGCGGTACTCAACGAAGGCCTTTACGGGCTGGCATCGTATTCCTATGCGCAGGTCGGTGAGTTGCCGCGGGCCCGGGAATTCGGGCATCTCGCGCTCGAACAGGCCCGCCGAACCGGCCAGCCGCGCGACCTGTGCTATGCCGAACAACAACTGGCGTTCGTCAACAAGCTCGACCACAAGCTCGACCAGGCGCGTCGATATTATCGTGCGGCAGTCGCGCACTGCCTTGAAGCCGGTGACGAATTGAGCGCTTCGATCTCGGAAAGTGGTCTCGCCGATCTTTTGCGAGCGGCCGGGGAATATGGCGCGGCCGAATCCTTGTTCGAAAAAGCGCTGGCCGCGCTCGAGCGGGCTGAATTTAAAAGCGGCGTTTCCGAAGCCAGCCTGTATTACGCGCGCCTGGAAATGGAGCGAGGCCGCCACGAACGGGTCACGGCGCTGCTAAGGCCGGTGATGGACAATCTCGCCGATGAACAGACCTGGGACTACCTGGCCGAAGCGCATTGGATGCTCGGCAATATCGCCAGAAATCGCGGCGACCTGCCGCGGGCAATGGAACATTTTGAAGCGCGCATGGACGCGCGCGAAAAACATCTGGACATGGAGCGGGCGCGACGAGTCGCGTTTCTGGAAGTGGACTTCGACCTGCGCCATACCCAGCAGCAACTCCAACTGTTGCGCGAACAGGCGCGCGTGCGCGAACTCGAGGCTGAAAGCCGGCAACAGCGCCAACGCCTCAATGTCTTCGCCTATGGCTTGACCGCGCTGCTGATGATCATCCTTTTGATGCTGCTGATCCGCACGACCCGCGAGCGACGTCGTTTCCAGAACCTGTCGAATCGCGATGGCCTGACCAGCCTGAGCAATCACACGCGCTTTTTCGAACTGGCCGGTCGCGCATTCGATCTTTCGGTTGAAAAAAACCTGCCGTTCACGCTGTTGCTGGCCGATATCGACCATTTCAAGCAGATCAACGACCGCCATGGCCACCTGGCCGGCGACGAGGTGCTGCGGCGGGTCGGCGCACGGCTGCGCGAATCGTTCTCCAAGCACGGAATCATCGGCCGAATCGGCGGCGAGGAATTCGGCATTGCACTACCCGGCAAGCGCCCGGACGACATCACCGCGCCACTGGAGCAACTGCGGGCGGCGCTGGCCGAGCACCGGGACAGCGATCCACTGCTGACCGTGACCATGAGCTTTGGCATTGCCCAACGCAGCGATCGGCGCGAGACACTGACCGGCATTCGTGAGCGCGCCGACGCCGCACTTTATCGCGCCAAGCACGCCGGTCGCGATCGAATCGTTTTTGCCGACGACCCGGACTGAGCCCGGGCGCGGCAACATTGCTTGCCTTGCCGGCAGCATCAATCCGGCCCGGCGTCTCCGAGCTGCGCGTGCAGGTAGGCATAGATCAAGGCGCTGAGATAGGCCCGTTGCTTCAGGTTGGCCGCACCCCCGTGCCCGCCTTCGATATTCTCGTAATACAGCAGGTCGTGACCCTGGTCGAGCATCTTCGCCACCATCTTGCGCGCGTGCCCGGGGTGGACCCGATCGTCGCGGGTTGATGTGGTAAAGAACGGGCGCGGGTATTCGGCCTCGGCCGACACGTTCTGGTACGGAGAGTACTTGCTGATATATTCCCACTGCGCCGGATCATCCGGGTCGCCGTACTCGGCCATCCAGCTCGCACCGGCCAGGAGCTTGTGATAGCGCTTCATGTCCAGCAACGGCACCTGGCTGACCACGGCGCCGAACAGATCGGGGCGCTGAACCATGACCGCAGCCACCAGCAGGCCGCCATTGCTGCCGCCCTGGATGCCCAGCTGCGCCGGCGAGGTAATGTCACGCTCGATCAGGTCTTCGGACACGGCGATCAGATCGTCATAGGCGCGCTGGCGATTTTCCTTCAGCGCGGCCTGGTGCCACTTGGGCCCGAATTCGCCGCCGCCGCGGATGTTGGCCAGCACGTAGACGCCGCCGCGTTCCAGCCACGCCGAGCCGGTTATGCCGGAATAGAAAGGCGTCCGCGAAATCTCGAAGCCGCCGTAGGCGCCGAGCAGCGTCGGGTTTTCGCCATCGGCTTCGAAACCCCTGGGCATCACGACAAAATAGGGGATTTGTTCGCCGTCGGCTGATGTGGCCTCGAATTGGACCACGTCCATACCTTCAGCATCGAACCAGGCCGGTTCGGCGCGAACTTCGGTATGCGTATTGGCCACCGCATCGGCTTCGAACAAGGTCGACGGCGTCAGGAACCCCGTGTAATTGTAGAAAAAACGATCGGACTTGTCGTCGGCGGTCACCACGGCGATCGATCCCAGTTCGCGCACGTCCAGGGCCTGGCTTTGCCAGCCTTCATCGCCGCTGTGCGTGAAGCGCAGCAGGCGGCTGACGACGTTGTCGAGCACGTTGACGATCACCGTCGATTCGGTCGTCGTCACGCCCGAGATCGAAGACCGCTGATCGGGCTGGAATACCACGCTCAGCTCCGGCGCGCCGGCCTCGAAACTCTCCATCGTCGCGGCCACCAGCGCACCCTGCTTCCAGGTTTTACCGGCGACTTCCCAGTCCGACTTCAGCTCGACCAGCAGTTGGCCGTCGAGGATGCCGGCCAGTTCGGCATCCTCGGGAATGTCGATGCGCCGGACTTCGCCGTCAACATAGCGAAAATAATGGCGCGAGAAGAAATCGGGCACGCGGACGATCAGGTCGTAGTAATCATCACCATCCCACAAGCGCATTCCGGAAGATGCCACGTCGGTCTTTTCGCCTTCGAACACCAGCTCGGAGGCATTGCGGTCCGTGCCCCGGCGCCACAGGCGAACAGTGCGCGGGTAGCCCGAATCGGTCATTTCCGCCTCTTCGAAGGCCGGACCGTAGAACACGCTGTCGCGGTCGCGCCAGCCAATGCTGCTCTTGGATTCGGGCACGAAGAATCCACCTTCGACGAAGGTGCGTGATTCCAGATCGAATTCACGCCGCACCGAGGCATCGGCGCCGCCAACCGACAGGCCGACCAGGCAGCGATCGTAATCCGGGTAGCGGCAATTGGATCCGGCCCAGACCCAGTTTTCGTCCTCGTCGTCGGCCAGCCGGTCGACATCGATGATGACCTTCCAGTCCGAATCGTCGCCGCGGTAGCTTTGCAGCGAGGTCGTGCGCCAGATGCCGCGCACGTGCTCGGCGTCGCGCCAGAAGTTGTAGACTTCGCCACCCATCAGCGCCGGGTAGGCGATGCGGTCGTCCGAGGTCAGGATTTCCAGCGCCCGATCGTGGATCGGCTCGAACAGCGGATGCGACTCGAGTTCGGACTGGGACAGTTCATTCATGCCGCGCGCCCAAGCCAGCGCATTCGGGCCCTCGACTTCCTCGAGCCACAGGTAGGGATCATTCTGTGCCATGGCCAATCCGGTGGCAGCCAACGCTGCGGTCATTGCAAGAGTACGGATGTTCATCATCGGTCAATCCATCCAGGTGAAATTCCAGCGCCCATTTTGCCCGCTTTTGATCCTGACCGCGTGTGCCTTTGGTCAGGGGCGCTGGCAGCCGGTGCTCGCTGGTCGCATGGCCCGTGCTGCATCGCATAGACTGCCGCGATGGATGCCACCGAACTTCATGGACCGACCCGCGGCAGCTTCGACGTGGTCGTCATCGGCGGCGGCGCGGCCGGGCTGATGTGCGCGATTGCCGCCGGCCGGCGCGGGCGCCGGGTGCTGGTCGCCGACCACGCCAACAAGGTCGGCAAGAAAATCCTGATGTCCGGCGGTGGGCGCTGCAACTTCACGAACCTGTTCTGTGGTCCGGACAACTTTCTGTCGGCCAACGCGCATTTTCCCAAATCGGCGCTCAGCCGCTACACGCCGGCCGATTTCATCGCCCTGGTCGAGCGCCACGACATCGACTATTTCGAGAAAACGCTCGGCCAGCTGTTTTGCCGGCAGTCGTCGAAACAGATCGTGGCCATGCTGCTTGGCGAGTGCGCCGCCGCCGGCGTCGAGGTGCGAACCGATTGTGCGCTGACCATCGAGCAGCTTGGTCCGCCGCACCGGCTGGCCTCTGCCGCCGGCAGGCTGAGTTGCGAATCGCTGGTCATCGCCACCGGCGGCTACTCGATTCCGAAAATGGGCGCGACCGGCTTCGGCTTCGAATTCGCCCGGTCTCTTGGCCTGGCCATCCGGCCCACGCGCGCGGCGCTGGTACCGGTCACGCTGCCCGACCGAAAGCTGGCGCAACTGGCCGACCTGGCCGGCGCCTCGCTCGATACCGTCACCAGCGCCGGCCCGGCCCGCTTTCGCGAAAACATCCTGTTCACCCATCGCGGCCTGAGCGGTCCAGCCATATTGCAGGCCTCCAGCTACTGGTCCCCCGGCGAGCCGATCACCATCGACCTGTTCCCGGATCTCGAACTGGGCGAGTACTTGCGGTCGCAACGCAAGCTACGCCCGCGCACCGAACTGCGCAGCGTGCTGGCCGAATCGCTGACCCGGCGCATCGCCCAGCGCTGGTGCGAACTGTGGTTGCCCGACAAGACGCTGGGCGATCTCGGCGACCGCGAAATCGAAACCGTCGTAGACCACTGCAAGGCCTGGACAGTCTGGCCCGATGGGACCGGGGGCTACCGAACCGCAGAGGTGACGCTGGGCGGCGTGGATACCGACTGCCTGTCTTCGAAAACCATGGAATGCCGAGGCTTTTCCGGGCTGTATTTCATCGGCGAGGTCGTCGACGTCACCGGCCACCTCGGCGGCCACAACTTCCAGTGGGCCTGGGCCTCGGGCCACGCGGCAGGTCAGGCGGTCTGAAGCAAAGGCCGAGCAGAGGCAAAATCCCGGGAGCCTGGTTGTCCGATGTTTTCGGACGGATAGGGCAAAAGAGCCCGGTCAGATCACGACGAGGACAGCGGCCATTGCCCAGCGTCGATGGTTTCCACGTAGCCGTGCCAGGTCGCATAGCCCAGCAGCGGGATGACCACGATCAGGCCCAGCCCGGCGGTGGCGAACCCAAGACCCGTCAACAAGACGATCAACGCGATCCAGACCGCCATCGCCGGCTTGTTGCGCAGCACCGCGTTGACGCTGGTAATGCATGCGGTGACCATGTCGGCGTCGCGGTCGACGATCATCGGCAGCGAAAACGCCGCGGCCGAGAACGTCACGAGGGCAAAGATGGAACCGACCACCGATCCGGTTCCCAGAAAGCGCAGCAGCTGGTAAAGATCCTGGCTTTCGCCGGTCGGAAAGAACACGTGCACCATCACACCGGCGCGCACCCAGACCAGGAAGATCACCAGCAGAACAAGCGCGAATACCAGCGCGTCCCGGAGTGCAAAGCGCATCCGCCTGAGCGAGCGGGCAAAGGAAACCGGCTGGCCCCGGCCGATCTGGCGACTGACCGAATACAGTCCGGTTGCCAGCAATGGCGCGACAAACACGAAGCCTGAAAGCATCGACAGGACCAGTACATAGCTGCCCAGTTGCCAGGCCATCACCGAAACCAGCAAGCTGATCGTCAATACGATCAGGCCATAGAGCAGGCTGACCGCCGGGCTGGAGCGGTAATCCCGCCACCCCAGCCGGAGCCAGCGCAGCGGTGCCGTCGCCGGCAGGCGGCGACAGTCGGCCGCAAAGGCGCGGACGTTTCGGTCGGTTTCGCTGTTCATGGCGGCTGCTGGTTGATCGAGGCTGGCATTATGGCCCCGGAACAGCGGCCGGTCAAAGCGCATCGGAACGGCTGCATTATTCCTTACAATGGCGCCATGACGGATTCCAGCAAGCAAGACATTCCTGCCGCCGAACGCCTGATCTTCGCGCTCGACGTGCCCGACGCAGCAAGGGCCCGGGCGCTGATCGACCAGCTTGGCGATTCGGTGGTCTTCTACAAGCTCGGGCTCGAACTGGTCCTGAGCGGGGCCTATTTTGAATTGATCGACGAACTCAAGGCCCGCGGAAAGCGGGTTTTTGCGGATTTGAAGCTGTTCGACGTGCCGGCAACGGTCGGCCGTGCAGTGGCCCAGCTGGCGCGCCATCGGGTCGATTTCCTGACCGTCCACGGACAGGACGCGATGTTGTCGGAAGCCGCACGCAACAAGGGCGACAGCCGGGTGCTGGCGGTCACTGCGCTGACCAGCCTGGACCAGGGCGACCTCGACGACCTCGGCTTCGATTGCGATATTGCGGCACTGGTGCTCTCGCGCGCCCGGCGCGCGCTGGCGCTGGGCTGCGATGGCGTGATTTCGTCCGGGCTCGAGCTCCCGGCGCTGCGCGAAGGCGTCGATTCGAAACTGCTGGTGATTTGCCCCGGCATTCGGCCCGTGGCCAATGTCGATGACCAGAAGCGAACCCTCAGCGTTGCCCAGGCCTTCGGCGCCGGTGCCGACTACATCGTCGTGGGCCGACCGATTCGGGACGCCGCCGATCCGGCCGGTGCCGCACGCGAGATCCAGCGCCAAATCCTCGACTCGCTGCAGACACGCTCATGATGTACGGCGCAGGCCGACTCCCGGTGGGCGGCGGCAATTCTCATCGGAAGTTTGTGTTTCGAGCGATTGTATAAATCGCCGCGCTTTGCGCCGTTTAAATAAGGTCTTGCAAAAGAAGTCTTGTGCAGACCATCTTTTATATGGTTTGGTCGATGCCGTGATCGGGCCATTGACCCGAAAGTCATGCTGCGCAATGTCATGACCGCAGCGATGAATCCCGGTTTGCAGACAGGGCGATCCTGTGCGCTTTTTTTCGATCCATCTGCGGTGGTAAACTTGGCGCCCCTTCCGGTCGTTGCCCTGATTGCATGACAGAAACAGTGTTTCACCGCCGCTTTCCCGGCCAGACCCTGCATGCACTGAAGCTTCGGTGGGTTCGGCTGTGTCGCCGTGTGTTGAACCTGTGGGTTCGCGCGACCCTTCTCCCAGAAGACCTGCCCGAATTGAAGTCCGGCTCGGGCGCACCGGTTTTCTATGTACTCGACACCTATGCATTCAGCTCGCTGCTGATCCTGGAACAGATCTGCCAGGAGCGCGACTGGCCCTCGCCCAGCCAGCCTTTCGCGCACGACGATATCGACCTGCCGCGCAGCTTTGGCGCCAGCCGCCGCTACCACGGCCTGCTGGTTAGAAGACTGGAAAAGCGGCGCCACTCGCGGCTGGTCAAGATGCTCGTCGATGCGATCGATGAACACAAGCTCGAGGACGTGCGAATCGTTCCGGTCACGATTTTGATCGGACGAGCGCCGGACAAGGAACAGTCGATTGCCAAAATCCTGTTTTCCGAGAACTGGAACCTGGGTGGGCGCACCCGGCGTTTTCTGACCACGCTGGTCAACGGCCGGGCGACGTTCGTGCAATTTGGAAGACCGATATCGCTGGCCACGATGCTTGCCGAGGACAGTGACGCCGAAACCGTGCTGCGGCGTATCAGCCGCATGCTGCGGGTGCATTTCAAGCGCGTCCGCACCTCGGCGATCGGTCCGGACCGTTCGCATCGACGCACGCTGGTCGACCAGGTCGCGCATTCACCCAGCGTGCGCCAGGCAATCGCCGCCAAGGCACGCCGCGAGGGCATCGAGATTTACCAGGCCGAGGCGCAGGCCAGGAAATATGCGCGCGAAATCGCCGCCGATTACTCCTATTCGTTTATCCGCATTGCCGAAATGCTGCTGGGCTGGTTCTGGAACCGCATCTACCGCGGCGTCGAGGTCTTTCATTTCAGTCGCTTCCGCGAGGCCCAGCAGGGCCACGAGGTCGTTTACGTTCCCTGCCATCGCAGCCATATCGATTACATGCTGCTGTCGTTCATTCTGTACCGGCGCGGCTTCGTGCCGCCGCACATCGCGGCCGGCATCAACTTGAACCTGCCCGGCCTGGGCCGACTGCTGCGCTACGGCGGGGCGTTCTACCTGCGCCGATCGTTTCGGGCCAAGCCCCTGTACTCGGCCGTTTTCAACGAATACGTCCGAACCATCATCAACAAGGGCGTGGCGCTCGAATACTTCGTCGAAGGCACGCGCTCGCGAACCGGGCGCCTGCTTCCGCCAAAGGTCGGCATGCTTTCGATTACCGTGCGCGCCTTTCTGCGCGATCGGCAGCGGCCGTTGATCTTTCAACCGGTCTATATCGGCTACGAGCGCCTGGCCGAGGGCAGTTCGTATATTTCCGAACTCTCCGGGCACGGCAAAAAGCCCGAATCGCTGTCGGATTTCAAAAACCTGGTCAATATCCTGCGCAAGAATTACGGCCAGGTACAGGTCAGTTTCGGCGAGCCGATTCGCCTCAATCCGCTGCTCGAGGAGCATTGTGCCGACTGGGCCAGCCACGACCCGGAAACCCAGGCAAGGCCCGAGTGGCTGCCCAGGGTCGTCGACAGCCTGGCCGAGCAGATCATCGTCAACATCAACGGCGCGGCCCACGTCAATCCGATCAACCTGCTGGCCGCAGCGCTGCTGGCCACGCGCAAGCAGGCACTGGATGCCGAGGATCTCGAGGCCATGATCGGCGTCTACCAGCAATTGATCCGGATGACGGCTTATTCGGAGTTGATCACGATTACCGAGCTCACGCCCGGGCAGGTGATCGAGTACGGCCTGGACATGGGGATCATCGAGCGCCAGCAGCACGCGCTCGGCGACATCATCCGGGTCGATCAGAAAAACGCGCTGCTGCTGACCTATTTCCGCAACAACATCTCGCACCTGCTTGCGATGCCGGCCTGGATCGCCTGCTGCTTTCTCAACAATCTTCGGGTCCGCAAGACCCGGGTCAGGCGCCTGACCGAGGCGGTCTACCCCTTCCTGAAAAAGGAACTGTTTTTGCCCTGGGCGCCGGAAGAAGTGCCGATCATCATCCAGCGCTGTACCGATGCACTGATTCGACTCGGGCTGCTCGGCATGAGCGGCGAATACCTGCAGCGCGCTCCCGGCGGCTCCAACCAGACCTACTACCTGAGGTTGCTCGGCAACGCCATGCTGCAAACCTTCGAGCGTTACTACATCACGATTGCCGTGCTGGCCAAGAACGGTTCGGGCCGCTTGAGCCGGCAACAACTCGAAAGCCTGTGCAGCCAGTGCGCGCAGCGCATTTCGATGCTGCACGAGTTCGATGCACCCGAGTTTTCCGACCGAACATTATTCAAGCAGTTTATCGAATCGCTGCAGAACCTGGAAATCCTGGGCCGAAACGAGCAGGGCAACCTGACTTTCGACCGGCGCCTGGAAATGTTTGCCCGCGATGCCAAGCTGATTCTCGACAAGGAAGTGCGCCATTCCATCATCCAGATCGCGCCGCGCGTTCGCGAAGAACTGGAAAAGCCCGATAATCCCGAGGCGTGAGTTCCGCTTGCGCCCGATTTGCGCTGGTAGAATGTGGTCAATGAGCGCTGTTAACCCCATTCCCTCTCCGGTCGAGAAAACCACGCTGTCGGCGGCCGACTGGGAGCAGGCGGCGCTGGAACTGATTGCCGAAAAAGGCGTCGCGGCACTGGCAATCGAACCGCTCGCGCGGCGCCTGGGCATCACCAAGGGCAGTTTCTACTGGCACTTTGCCGGCCGCGACGAACTGCTTGCCCAGGCCTTGAAACGATGGGAAAGCCGCGACATTGAACACCTGTCGCGTTCGCTCGATTCCAGCCAGCCGGCCGCCGAACGACTCGGCGAGTTCATTCTTCGCACCAGCCGGCAAAACACCAGCCACCGGATTCACGCGGCATTATGCGCGGCCAGCGACCATCCGCGCGTCAAGCCGGTCATCGAGCGCATCACGCATCGGCGCCTGGAGTACCTGGCCAAGGCCTTTCGCGAGCTCGGCCTCGAGCAGGAATCGGCACGCCACCGTGCACGCCTGACTTACACCAGCTACATCGGCTACATCCAGCTGCAGTCCCGCGGCATGGCGCCGGAACGCGGCAGCGACGAGTTCGAAGCCTACGTTCGCCACGCCATCGACATGCTGATCTCGGTTCGTTGACAACCAGCCTGGCCGCAGCAATGTTCGCTCTTAAAAAAACGCGGCCCGGGGCCGCGTTTTTTTATGACTGCGATTTTGCGATCATGATCGCACAGGCGACCACCAACAAGCCTCCGGTTCATGCCGGAGGCTTGCCGATCGTCAGCGGGACAACAACGGCGCAATCACCAGGCTGACGATCGCCATGACGTTGATCAGGATATTCATCGACGGACCCGAGGTGTCCTTGAGCGGGTCGCCGACCGTATCGCCAACGACATTGGCCGTATGCGTGTCCGATCCCTTGCCACCGAAATTGCCCTTTTCGACATATTTCTTGGCGTTGTCCCAGGCGCCACCGGCATTGGCCATGGTCAGCGCCAGCAGCACCGCGGCAATCAATGCGCCACCGAGCATGCCGCCCAGCGCCTCGGCGCCCAGGCCGAAGCCGACCACGACCGGGCCAAGCACCGCCAGTGCCGCGGGAAACAGCATGCGCTTGATCGCCGAGGTCGTGGCGATGTCGACGCAACGGGCCGCATCGGGTTCGGCCTTGCCTTCGAGCAGACCCGGGATTTCCTTGAACTGGCGCCGGATTTCCTCGATCATTTCAAACGCCGCATCGCCGACCGCGGTCATCGTGATCGACGCGACCAGGAACGGGAACAAGCCGCCGAGGAACATGCCGATCAGGACATTCGGATCGGAAATCGCAAGCGTGAACCCGTCCAGCCGGTGGCTGACCTCGGCGATATAGGCGCTGATAATGGTCAGCGCCGCCAGCGCCGCGGCACCAATGGCAAAACCCTTGCCGATGGCCGCCGTGGTGTTGCCGAGCTCGTCCAGCGAGTCGGTGATCTTGCGCGTGTCTTCGCCCAGTCCGGCCATTTCGGCGATGCCGCCGGCATTGTCGGCCACCGGGCCGTAGGCGTCGATGGCCATGGTCATGCCGACCGTGGCCAGCATCGAGACCGCCGCGATGCCAACGCCGTAGAGATCAGCCTGGCCGTTGGCGACGAAAATCATCAGGCAGATGGTCAGAATCGGGATGACGACCGACTGCATGCCGATGGCGAGCCCGGAAATAATCACCGTGGCCGCGCCGGTGCCGCCGGCTTTGGCGATGTCGCGGACCGGCTTGCCAGCCGTGTAGTACTCGGTCGAAAGCCCGATGATCACGCCGCCGACGGCACCCACGATCGTGGACACCCAGACACCGTTCTGAACATCCAGCCAGCGGATCAGGAAGAAGGCCAGGATCACGAACGCGGTGGCCGCGGAGATCGTGCCGATGCGAAGCGCGACCTCGGGGCTGCGGCTGACCGACATGCGAACCAGGCCGATGGCGGCGATCGAGCAGACCAGGCCCAGCGACGAAAGCAGCAGCGGCAGGCCCATCAAGGCGCTGTCCGGACCCATGCCCGGCACCATGCCGGTGGCACCGGCGGCCTGGACCATGACGGTTGCCAAGGCCACGGTCGCGATCATCGCGCCGCAGTAGGATTCGAAAATATCCGAGCCCATGCCGGCGACATCACCGACGTTGTCGCCGACGTTATCGGCGATCACGCCCGGGTTGCGCGGGTCGTCCTCGGGAATGCCGGCTTCGATCTTGCCAACCAGGTCGGCGCCGACGTCGGCAGACTTGGTGAAGATGCCGCCACCCACACGATAGAACAGCGCGACCACGCCGGCGCCCATGCCGAAGCCATGGATTTGATGCGCCGTCGACGGATCGGTGCCGAAAAACAGGTACAGCGTGCCCAGGCCCAGAAGACCCAGCGAGGCCAGCACCAGGCCCATCACGGAGCCGCCGTAAAATGCCACGGTCAGCGCGCGATCGGTGCCGTAATTATGTGCCGCCGTGGTCGTGCGGACGTTGGCCCGGGTGGCTGCGATCATGCCCAGGAATCCGGCCAGTGCCGACGTAAACGCGCCGACCAGGAACGAAATGGCGGTCTGAATCCCGAGGCCGGAAAAGGCCAGGGCCAGGAACAAAACGGCAACCGAGCCGCCAATCATGATCAGTTCGCGGCGCATGAACGCCATCGCGCCGTCCTGAATCAGCTTGGCGATTTCGGTCGGCTTTCCTTCCATGACCGGGTAGCGCATCATTGCGCGGTAAACCACGAAAGCAGCGATCAAGCCGACGATGCCGAGCAGCGGCGGAATCAGACTCTGGTCCATTTTGTCTCCCTGAAAAATTGGTATCTGGATGGGTTGAAAAATTCGAGTGCAACGCGCGCGGCCGGCTCTGGTTGAGAGTCGACCGGGCCATCCAGGCGTCATCAAGGACCCGGATTGCGCCCGATGTGCAGGCCACGCGATTCACAGCTTCGCAAAACCCGACCATTCTAAGCGCAGCGAAGCCTGCTGGCAATCGCAATGGCGGGGTATTGACCGGCTCACGCCATTTTTCGCGTCGCACGGCGCTTCAAAGACCGACCGGTTCATCGATACCCGACAAAGTTGCCGGGCCGGGCCGGTTCGATTGTTCATTGACCCCTTCACAACTTTGTGATAACGTATTATCACATTAATACATTAATTGATTCCTGGTGAAGCATCTCGACGAACAGCACCTCAAGGCCAATCGGGCCGGCCGCAACAACCTGGCCGAGGCCTTCATGGCCATGCAGTCGGCTGACGAATGCCGTTCGCTGCTCAAGGACCTGACCACACCGGCCGAGCTCGAAGCGCTGGTCGACCGCTGGCGCGTGGTCCAGCTGCTCGATGCCGGGCTTCCGTACCGCGAAATTCATGACCGCACCGGGGTCAGCGTCACGACCGTGGGCCGCGTGGCCCGCTTTCTGGAAATGGGCAACGGCGGCTATCGCCTGGCGCTCGAGCGCCTGCAAGGAGAACAGGAAACATGACCGAAGCTGAAACCCGCATCAAGATCGCGATCCAGAAATCGGGCCGGCTATCCGAGGCCTCGCTGAAGCTGCTGGAAAACTCGGGCCTGCAGTTTGCGCGCAGCAAGGACAAGCTGTTCTGGTACGGCCGCAACCTGCCGGTGGACTTGTTGCTGGTGCGCGACGATGACATCCCGCGGCTGCTGCTGGAAGGGGTTTGCGAGCTGGGTCTGGTCGGCCAGAACGTGGCCGCCGAAAAGATACTCGAAGCCCGCAAGCGCCGGCCCGACGCCGATCTGGACAACCTGGCGACGCTGGGCTTCGGCCATTGCCGCCTGATGCTGGCGCTGCCGGAAAACGTTGAATACAGCGGCCCGGAACAGCTGGCAGGCCAGCGCATTGCCACCAGTTACCCGCACCTTACGCGACGTTGGCTGCACGATCACGGCGTGGAGGCCGATATCGTCCTGCTCAACGGGGCCGTCGAAATCGCGCCCAGCCTGGGCACGGCCGACGCCATCGTCGACCTGGTCTCGGCCGGCACGACGCTGCGGGCCAATCACCTCAAGGCCGTCGCCACGGTGCTCGAAAGCCAGGCCGCCGTCTACCGCGGCAACTCCGAGCTGCCGGCACAACGCCAGGTTCTGCTCGACAAGCTGGTCCAGCGCATCCTCGGCGTCGAGCGCGCAGCCGAAACCAAGTACGTGATGCTGCACGCGCCGCGCGACCGGCTGCAGCGAATCAGCGAGATCCTGCCCGGCGCCGAGTCGCCGACCGTGCTGCCGCTGGAAGGCCAGCCCAACCGCGTCGCGGTGCACGCGCTGTGCACCGAACAGGTGTTCTGGGAGCACCTGGAAGAATTGAAAAGCGCCGGCGCCTCGGCCATCCTGGTCCTGCCGGTCGAGAAGATGCTGGCATGAAGACCGTCGACTGGAATACTCTCGATCCGGCCGCAAGGCTTGAACTGCTGGCCCGGCCGCGCATGGAATCCGGCGCGGAACTCGAGCGCATCGTCGCCGACATCATCGCCGGCGTGCGCCAGCGCGGCGATTCGGCCGTGGCCGAATACACCCGGCGCTTCGACGGCATCGAAGCGCCGTCGCTTTGGCAGGACAGTGCCGACCACGCCGCGCTGAATCCCGAAACCGATCGAGCCATCGACCGGGCCATCGAAACCGTGCGCGCATTCCACGCCGCCGGCATCCCGGCCGACTACGCGGTTGAAACCGCGCCGGGCGTGGCTTGTCGCATGCGGCACCTCGCGCTGAGCCCGGTCGGGCTGTACGTGCCGGCCGGCAGCGCACCGTTGCCGTCGACGGCGATCATGCTGCTGGTTCCGGCTCTGCTGGCCGGCTGCCGCGAAATCGTCATGGCCACACCGCCCAATCGGGCCGGGCGGGCCGACGATGCGGTCCTGGCCGTAGCGCGAAAACTCGGCCTGGCCAAAGTGCTGATCGCCGGCGGCGCACAGGCCGTGGCCGCCATGGCCTACGGCAGCGAAAGCGTTCCTGCCTGCACCAAGCTGTTTGGCCCCGGCAACCGCTTTGTCGCCGAAGCCAAGCGCCAGGTTGCGGCCGATGTAGAAGGTGCCGCGCAGGACCTGCCGGCCGGTCCGTCGGAAGTACTGGTGATCGCCGACGACTCGGCCAGGCCACAATGGGTGGCCATCGACCTGCTCAGCCAGGCCGAACACGGACCGGATTCACAGGTGCTGCTGGTGACCGATTCGGCGCGCCTGGCCGAGGCCGTGACGGTCGAGATCAAAACCCTGCTCAAGTCCTTATCGCGCGCCGAAACAACCGCAAAAGCACTCGAACATGCAGCCATCGTGCTGGTCGACGATCTCGATACCGCGATCGAGGTCAGCCAGCGCTACGCCCCGGAGCACCTGATGATCCAGACCATCGAGGCCGAAGCGGTGGCCGCGCGCATCACCACCGCAGGCTCGGTGTTCGTCGGCCACTTTACGCCCGAATCGCTGGGTGACTATGTTTCGGGCACCAACCACACGCTGCCGACCGGCGGCTGGGCGCGCACCACCAGCGGCCTGGCCGTGACCGACTTCATGCGCCGCATGACCGTGCAGAGCGCCAGCGCGGCGGGCTTGCGCGAACTCGGACCGGCCGGCGCGCAGCTGGCCGCGCACGAAGGCCTGGACGCACACCGGCTGGCAATCGAGCTGCGGCTCTCGCAAGGTGCAGGCAACACGGCAAAAGAAGCAAACGGCCATGAGTGACCCGATCAGCGCGCCGGACCTGGAAAAACTGGCACGGCCCGAAATCCTGGCGTTGCAGCCGTATGCGTCGGCGCGCGCGCTGGCCGGCACGGCGGGCATTTTGCTCAATGCCAACGAGAGCCCCTGGCCACCGGCCGGCGACCCGGGCCTGGCGCTGAACCGCTACCCGGACCCGCAGCCGGCGGCGCTGAAGCAGCGACTGGCCGAACTCTACGGCACCGGCGCGGACAATCTGCTGCTCACGCGCGGCAGCGACGAGGGCATCGACCTGCTGCTGCGGGTGTTCTGCCGTGCCGGCGTCGACCGGGTGCTGATCTGCCCACCCTGCTTCGGCATGTACGCGCTGTCGGCCACCGTCCAGGGCGCATCGATCATCGAGGCGCCGCTGGTCGATCGCGGCCATTTTTTCGAGCTGGCGCCGGATTTTGAGCAAAGAGCGCGCGGCTGCCGGATCAGTTTCCTGTGCTCGCCGAACAACCCCACCGGCAATATCATTGCCCACGAAACCGTCGCGTCGCTGGCCCGCTCGCAAATCGATCTCGGGCTGGTGGTCGTCGACGAGGCCTACGTCGAATTCGCACCTGAAACCTCGATGATGGACCTGCTGGCCGAGCACCCCAACCTGGTGCTGCTGCGCACGCTGTCCAAGGCGCATGCGCTGGCCGGCTGCCGGCTGGGCTGCGTCATCGCGCACCCGTCCATCATCGGCCTGCTGCGCCGAATCATCGCGCCGTATCCGCTGCCGACCCCGACCGTCGCGATCGCGATGCAGGCACTCGAGCCCGAGGCGCTGGCCGTCGAGCGCGAGCATCTGCAAACGCTGGCGACCGAGCGCGCGCGACTGGCCGAAGCGCTGGACCGGCACGCGGGCATCGAGCGGGTCTGGAGCGGTGCCGCAAACTTCGTGCTGGTGCGCGCCGCCGACGGCCCGCAGCTGGTTGCCGATGCGGCCGCCGCCGGCATTCGTCTGCGCGACCAGTCGGCCCAGCCGGGCCTGGCGGACTGCGTGCGCATTACCGTCGGTGCGCCGGCGGAAAACGATGCGCTGATCGAATTCATGCAACGGTGGAGCCCATGAGCTATCGCAAGATCCTGTTCATCGACCGCGACGGCTGCTTGATCGAGGAGCCGCCCGACGAGCAGGTCGATTCGTTCGAGAAGTTCAGGCTGATGCCGGGCGTCATTCCGGCCTTGCTGCGCCTGCAAGCGGCCGGCTACCGTTTCGTCATGGTCAGCAACCAGGACGGTCTGGGCACCGACTCGTTCCCGCAGGAACAGTTCGAGGGGCCGCACGAGTTGCTGATCAACATCCTGGCCTCCCAGGGCATTGGCTTCGATGCCGTTCACATCGACCCGAGCCTGCCGGCCCAGAATCTGCCGACCCGCAAGCCCGGCATCGGCATGCTGCTTGAATACCTGCGCGACCCGGATCTCGATCGCGAGCAATCGGCCGTGATCGGCGATCGCGAGACCGACCTGCAGCTGGCCGCCAACATGGGGCTCAGGTCCATCAGAGTCGGGCCCGAAGGCATGCAGTGGCCGCAGGTCGCCGCCGCGCTGATCGATCGGCCCCGCCGGGCCGTGGTCGAGCGCAAGACCGCCGAGACCTCGATCACGGTCGAGGTCAAGCTCGACGCCGATGCGCCCATCCACAACCGCACCGGCATCGGTTTTTTCGACCACATGCTCGATCAGCTGGCCGCCCACGGCGGTTTCAGCCTGGACCTGCACTGCGACGGCGACCTGCATATCGACGAACACCACACCGTCGAGGATTGTGCGCTGGCGCTGGGCGAGGCGCTCGATCGCGCGCTCGGCGACCGCGTCGGGATCGGCCGCTACGGCTTCGTGTTGCCGATGGACGAATCGCTGGCCCAGGTCGCCATCGATCTTTCGGGCCGCCCGGTGTTCGTGCTCAACGGCGAGTTTCCGCGCGAATCGGTCGGCGGGCTGCACACCGAGATGGTGCCGCATTTCTTTGCCTCGCTGGCGCAAAAACTGCGCTGTGCGATTCATATCGAGCTTTCCGGCGACAACACCCACCACCTGGTCGAGGCCTGCTTCAAGGGCGTTGGCCGGGCGTTGCGGCCGGCGCTGGCGCGTGGCCAGGGCGGCATGCCGTCGACCAAGGGCCTGTTGTGATGCACCCGGCCTCGATGGACCCGTCGGGTGCGATTCGAATCACGGGATTGGCCGCATGACCATCGCGGTCATCAACTCCGGCGGCGCCAACCTCGGCTCGGTTATCCAGGCTTTGCGACGCCTGGAAGGCGACAGCGTGCTGACCCGCGATGCCGAGGCCATCCGACGCGCATCGCACGTCATCCTGCCCGGTGTCGGCGCCGCGGCCACATCGATGAATGCCCTGCGCGAGCACGGCCTGGTCGATGTCATCCGCGGCCTGACCCAGCCCGTGCTCGGCATCTGCCTGGGCTTGCAGCTGCTGTTCGAATCGTCAGCCGAAGGCGACGTGGAATGCCTGGGATTGATCCCCGGATGCGTCGAGCGGCTGCCCGACAGCCCCGGCCTGCGCCTGCCGCACATGGGCTGGAACCAACTCGAATGGACCACCGACGACCCGCTGTCTTCAGGCCTGACGGGCAGCGAATGGTTTTATTTCGTGCACCGCTATGCCGCCCCGGTCAAGGCCGCCGTGGCCACCAGCGAACACGGGCGCGAATTCGCCGCCGTGGTGCGCCGCGGCAACTTTGCCGCCTGCCAGTTTCACCCCGAAAAATCCGCCGCGCCCGGGGCGCGACTGTTGCACAACTTTCTGGACTCCGCATGAAACCCATGATGATCCATCCGCGCCAATTCAGGCGCCACGCAACGGCTTCGGCCCGCATCAATAAGGCCGGCCGATGCTGATCATCCCGGCCATCGATCTTCGCCACGGACGCGTCGTGCGCCTGCAGCAGGGCGATTACGATCGCGAAACGCGTTATCGCGAAAGCGCGCTGGCCCAGGCCCGCCTGTACCAGGATGCCGGCGCCCAATCGCTGCACATCGTCGATCTCGATTCCGCGCTCGACGGCGGCGACGGCAACCTCGAGTCCATCGGCCGGGTCTGCTCGGCGCTGGACATTCCGGTACAGACCGGTGGCGGCGTGCGCGAACGCCGCGATGTCGAGGCGAGACTGGACGCCGGCGCAGCGCGCGTGGTCATCGGCAGCGTCTGTGTCAAGCAGCCGCAGCAGGTCTGCGACTGGCTTTCGACGTTCGGACCCGAGCGCATCGTCGCCGGGCTCGACGTCAAGCCCGACCGCCAGGGCCGCTGGATTCCGCAGGCCTCGGGCTGGACCGAGGCCGGTGAGCAGGATCTGTTCGCGCTGCTCGATCAGCTGACCGGCGCCGGCCTCGCGCATCTGCTGTGCACCGACATCGCCCGCGACGGCATGCTCGGCGGCGCCGGCATCAAGCTTTACCAAATGCTGCGGCCACGCTACCCGGACCTGCGCATCCAGGCCTCCGGCGGCATCGGCTCGGAGGCCGACATCGAAAGCGTCGCGGCGACCGGTGTGGACGGCTGCATCGTCGGCCGGGCGCTGCTCGAAGGGCAGGTGCCGATCGATGCGATCGGGAGATTCACATGACCGGCGCATCGTTCATCGGGCGCTGCCGGTCTTGCGCCGGCCGATCGCTGCGCCCGCGCGAGCGCAGCGTTGAGCGGGAATTGGCCGCCTGATGGTCGCCGTGCGCATCATCCCGTGCCTGGACGTGCGTGGCGGGCGTGTGGTCAAGGGCGTGAAGTTCCGCAACCACGTCGACATGGGCGGCATCATCGAACGCGCCCGGGCCTACCGCGACGCCGGCGCCGACGAACTGGTGTTCTACGACATCACCGCCAGCCCCGAGGCGCGCTCGGTCGATGTCGAATGGGTGACCCGGGTGGCGGCCGAAATCGACATCCCGTTCGCCGTCGCCGGCGGCATCCGCGACGTCGAGCGGGCACGCTCGGTGCTGCATGCCGGCGCCGACAAGATTTCGATCAACACCCCGGCCTTGAAGCGCCCGGAGCTGATCACCGAACTGGCCGACGCCTTCGGCAGCCAGTGCATCGTGATCGGCATCGACAGCATCCGCGAGGGCGGTCAATACCGCCTGCGCGCCAACACCGGCGACCCGGACAACATGATCGACCCGGGTCTCGATACGCGGGCCTGGGTCGAGCAGGTGCAGCAACTCGGTGCCGGCGAAATCGTGCTGAACTGCATGGACGCCGACGGCGTGCGCAGCGGCTACGACATCGAGCAGCTGGCCGAAATGCGCGCCGTTTGCGACCTGCCGCTGATTGCCTCGGGCGGAGCCGGCAAGCGCGAGCACTTCCTCGAGGTGTTCGAGCGGGCCGATGTCGATGGCGCCCTGGCCGCCAGCGTCTTCCACTCCGGCCAGATCGCGATACCCGAACTCAAGAGCTGGCTGGCACGCCAGGGCGTGACGGTGCGCGACGTTTGAACCGGTCTGATTCATCGCCCCTTTTACTGCGGCACGGCTTCAGCCCGGGTCATTCATGCCCCGGCTTCAGGACACCGTCTCAATACACCTTCAAGGTGCGGACCGCCATCGTATAGGCCGAATCGGCGGTCTCGTTGCTGACATCCTCGATGGTCAGCCGGCCTTCCATCCAGAACGCATCCCAGATGTTGACCATGTCGATCGGCTGCTCCAGCCGGCCGTAAATGATCTGGTTGGCCGGCGGCGGCGGCAGGTGGATGCAGGCGCCAAAGTACGGCACCAGGAAAAACTCGCTGAGCTTGCCGTCCTCGGTGGTCTCCACCGGCACCACGAAACCCGGAATCCGGACCTGCGCGCCGTCCAGTTCACCCACCGTGCTGTAGGACTGAAACGGCGCCTCGGTCGCTCCGGCGCCGGAATGGTCGATACCGGTCTGTTCGGCCAGCCAGGTCTCGGCCTCGGTTTCGGGCATCAAGTCAAACCACTCGATTTCCCGCGTTTCGGCGATCACCGACACCGGCACGAGCAACAACATCAAACAGATCGAACGTAAGTTCATTTGCAGATTCCAGAAGTTTTCAAGATTGGGGACGAACCAGGATATGGACGCTTGCGGCCTGCTTTGGTTCGATGGCGATGCGGCTTCGGCCGTCACTGGCGCACCTGCATGCCATCGGCCAGCGTGCGTCGATAGACCATGAGCGCCGGCACCAGCGCCACGAGTACGCCGGCCAACCAGATTGCGGCCAGCACCAGCCAGTGCCAGGCCTCGGGCCAGGCCGGCGACACGGCGATGCCGAAATTGTCCAGCAGCCACGGCGACAGCGCGAGCTGGGCCGAAACGGCCAGCACCAGCCCGACAATGATGCCGAACAAGGTCATGACCGCAGCCTCCAGCAGCAGCAGGCCGGCAATTTGCCACGGACGGGCGCCACAGGCTCGCAGAATCGCCATCTCGCGGCGGCGCTCGTTGAGCGTGGTCAACAGCGCGGTCAGCATGCCGAGCAGGCCGGCCAGCACCACCAGGCCGGCGACGATGCGCAGAATCCGTTCGGCCAGTCCGGTGATTCGCCAGAGCTCCTGCAGCGCAATCCCCGGCAACACCGCCAGCAGCGCTTCGTTCGGGTAGCGATTGATTTCATACTGCAGGCCAAACGCCGCCGCGCGGGTCTTGAGGCCGAGAAAAAACGCGCTGATCTGGTCGGGTTGCAGGCGCTCGATCGAGGCCCGGGCCTGGTCCGGCAAGAGCGTGTCGCCGGGCCGGGGCAGGCCGCGCTCCCAGCCGATGTGGATGGCGTGGTGGGCGGCCAGGCGGATATACAACGACTGGTCGACCGGCGTTCCGGTCGGTGCCAGCACGCCGCTGACTTCAAAGGCCTGGTCGTCGTGCTGGTGCAGGCTGACGTTGCCGCCGCCGTGGCCCAGCACCACCCGATCGCCGGGCGCATAGCCCAGCGATCGCGCAACCTGGGCCCCGACCACGACCTCGAACAGGTCTTCGAACGGCCCGCCGTGGCGGAATTCAAGCGCCTGGCGGCCGGCGTAGCGGTAATGCTCGAACATCGCGGCGGTGGTGCCGACCACGCGATAGCCCTGGTGGGAATCACCCAGCGAAATCGGGATCGACCAGGCCACGACCGGATCGGCGACGATGTCGCGGTAACTTTGCCAGGCGACGTTGCGGGCCGGATTGCCGAGGCCGAAAACCGAGCTCAGCAGCAACTGCACCGGTGCCGTGGGCGCGCCGACGATCAGGTCGGTGCCCGAAACCGAGCGATAGAAGCCTTCTCGCAACTGGCCGCGCATTTGTTCGACCAGCACCAGCAGGCCGATCGAAATGGCGATGGTCGCAACCGTCAGCGCGACCGCCGCGCGGCGGTTGGCCAGCGAGCCGCGCGCCAGGCCCAATAAGGTCATGGCGGGTCTCCGGCTCGGTTCAGGTCATCGAGTTCATGAACTTCGTCGAAACGCTCGGCCAGCTGGCGGTCGTGGCTGACGAACAGCAGCGAACTGCCGGCCTGCTCGGCCTGTTCGAACAACAGCTCGACAAAGCCGTCGCGGCGCTCGGCGTCCAGCGCCGAGGTCGGCTCGTCGGCCAGCACCAGGTCGGGCCGCCCGATCAGCGCGCGTGCAGCCGCCACGCGCTGCTGCTGGCCGACGCTCAAGGCGTCGGCGCGCCGGTTCCAGCGGTCCTCAGGCAGGCCCATGGCCGCCAGCAGGTAGCGCGCCTGCTGATCGGCGTTGCCGGCCCGATCCCGGCGCAGGCGCGAAAATTGACAACCCAGGCGCACGTTGGCCACTGCATCCAGCCACGGCAGCAGGTTGAACTGCTGGAAGATCACGCCGAGATGATCGGCCCGAAAGCGATCACGCGCAGCGCCCGACAGCGTCTTGAGGTCCTGGCCGGCAAAACGAACCGAGCCCGAGTCCGGCGTCACCAGGCCGCCGATCAAGGCCAGCAGCGTCGATTTGCCCGATCCCGAAGCGCCGGCCAGAAACACGCGCCGGCCGCGATCGATCGTCAGGTCCAGCCGATCGATCACCGGCCCGGCATCGCCCGGCCAGGTAAAGCGCAGCAACTCGAGCACCAGCAGCGGCTCGCTCATCGCAAGCCCGGGCCGCGGCTTTCGGCGCGCACGCCCGTCCGGCGCAATGCGCGCATCATGGCCGGATGCCGGGCATCGGAAACCAGGCGAAGTATTTCAGGCAGACAGGCGGGCATCGTCGATTCATGAAACTTCGGGTGGCCACAGCATAGCAAGCTCGTGCCGCTTCGGCATCGCGGCCGATTCATTTGCTTCCGGGCCGGGCTTGGTACACAATTGCCGGCAATTCAAAAACAACGATAAGCGACCGGAAATCCCATGAAAACAACTTCTGTCCACGGCATGTGGTCTTCGCGCCTGATGTTCGTACTGGCCGCCACCGGCTCGGCGGTCGGTCTTGGCAACATCTGGCGCTTCCCCTACATCACCTCGGAAAACGGCGGCGGCGCGTTCGTGCTGGTTTACCTGGCCTGCATCGCGGTCGTCGGGCTGCCGATTCTTTTTTCCGAAATCGTGATCGGCCGGCGTGGCCGCATGAGCCCGATCAACTCGCTCAAGGAGCTGGCCGCCGCCGCCGGCGCCTCCAGGGCCTGGATGGGCCTGGGCTGGCTCGGCGTGATCGCCGGATTTTTGGTGCTTTCGTTCTATTCGGTGGTTGCCGGCTGGACGCTGTCCTACGGTTTCGACTACTTCCAGCAACTGGCCTTGGGCGCACCGGCGATCTCAGACCCCAGCGAAACATTTAACGCCTTGCTGGCCGATCCCGGGCGGCTGATCTTCTGGCATGGCCTGTTCATGGTGCTCACCGTCGGGGTCGTCGCGCTCGGCGTGGAAGAGGGCCTGGAACGCGCCGTTTCGGTACTGATGCCGACGCTGTTCGTGCTGCTGATGGTGCTGCTGGGCTACGGCATGAGCACCGGCCACTTCCAGGAAGCGATGGGCTTTTTATTCTCGCCCGACTGGTCGCAGCTGTCCGGCGCGATGGTCGTCAGGGCCATGGGCCAGGCCTTTTTCACGTTGAGCCTGGGCATGTGCGCAATCATGGCCTACGGCGCCTATCTGCCGTCGGACGTCAACGTACCCACGGTCGGCATCGCGGTCGCCTTCGCCGACACCGCAGTGGCGCTGGTGGCCGGCATGGCGATTTTCCCGATCGTGATCTCGTTTGGCCTGGACCCGGCCGGCGGCGGCGCCGGCTTCATTTTCACATCACTGCCGCTGGCATTCAACGAAATGCCCTTCGGCATCGCCTACGGCATGGCGTTCTTCGGCCTGCTCGCGGTCGCGGCCTGGACCAGCTCAATCTCGCTGCTGGAGCCGCCGACGGCGTATTTCGTTGAAGTCACCAACTTCAGCCGCAAGCAAATTGCAGTCACCGTTGCCGCGGCCACCTGGGCATTCGGCCTGGTATCGGTATTCGGCTTCAACATCTGGTCCGAGGTCACCATCGGCGGCAAGGGCATCATGGACGCGATCGACTTCGTCGCCTCCAACATTCTGCTGCCGATTGGCGGCCTACTGACCGCGGTGTTCGCCGGCTGGGTGCTGTCCAATCAGATCACCCGCGAGGAACTCGACGAAAAAATGCCCAACTGGGCATTCGCGGCCTGGTTGTGGCTGACCCGCGTGGTCACGCCGGTCCTGATTTTGGTCGTACTGGGCGGGCTGCTGGGGATTATCTGATGCACGGCGCCGATGCGCAGACTCCCGGGAGCCTGCCGCGGCGATACCGCGACACCGACGTTTCCTGATGATCAGTCGGTGGCTCGTGCAAGCCGCAAGTGACCGGCCGGGTCGCGGTGAATCTGCCAGCCGGGCGCGACCCAGGTGGTCGCGTCTTCGTCGACGATGATGGCCGGGCCGGCAATCGGCTGGTCGGTGACCGCACCGCGCGGCCGGATCGGTGGCGATTCGTCACTTCGGGACAGTTGTTCGCCCGCCGGTTCAAACGGCGGGACCTGTTCGAGCCGAACCGGCCCGCGCGCCTCGACCCTCAGACCGACCAGTTCCACCGGCAAATCCAGGCGGTGGCCGTAGGCCGCTTCGTGGGCGTCGTGAAAGGCATCGACGAGTTCACCGGGCCGGCAGGCCTCCAGTTCCAGCGTCGTGCTTTGTCCGACATAGCGGCAACCCACCTGGCGCTGCAGCTTCAGTTGTTCCGGCGCCACACCTTCGGCCTGCAGTTCGCTGCGCACTTGCGAAAGCAGCGGCTCGAACGCCGCTTGCAGTTCCTGCGTGGTAATTTCGTCGCCGCGCCTGAGCAGGCTCGCGGTCGCCTGGCGGCCGGGTTCGGCCACCAGCATGCCCAGCGCCGACAGCACGCCGGCGCGCGCCGGCACCACGGCACTGCTCATGCCGAGGCTGTCGGCCAGTTCGCAGACGTGCAGGCCGCCGGCGCCGCCGAAACTCATCAGCGTGCAGGTCTTGGGATCGATGCCGCGCTCGGCCGACATCACCCTGAGGGCCCGCGACATGTGTTCGTTGGCGATCCGAAGGATGCCTTCGGCGGTTTCCAGCGTTTCCAGGCCAAGCTGGTCGGCGAGATGGTCCAGCGCCTCGCGCGCTGCCTGGTAGTCGAGTTGGTGGCTGCCGCCCAGGCGCGTGTCGCGCGGCAATCGCCCGAGGATCAGGTTGGCGTCGGTCACGGTCACGCGGTTGCCGCCGCGCCCGTAGCAGACCGGGCCCGGGTCGGCCCCGGCCGAGGCCGGACCCACCTGCAGCAGCCCACCGGGGTCGACGCGCACGATCGATCCGCCGCCGGCGCCGATGGTGTGCATGTCGACCATCGGCACGGCCACCGGGTAGCGGCCGATGCGGCCTTCGCGGGTCAGTGCCGGCGTGCCCTGCAGCAGGGCGACATCGGTGGACGTGCCGCCCATGTCGAAGGTCAGCAAGCGCTCGGCGCCGATTTCCCTGCCGATATGCGCAGCACCGGCCAGGCCGCCGGCCGGCCCGGAAAGCAGCAGGTGCACGGCGCGCTGGCTGGCCTGATCGGCCGACACCGTCAGGCCACTGGACTGCATGACCGCCAGCCGGCCGCCAGCCAGCTGCTGGCCGAGCCGCTCGAGGTAGCCGGACAGGCGCGGCCCGATCGCAGCGTTGAGCCAGGTCGCGATGCCGCGCTCGTATTCGCGAATCTCGGGCAGTACCTCCGATGACAGCGACACCGGCAGGCCGTCGGGCAAGGCCCCGGCGATGCGCTGCTCGAGCTCGGGATCCAGCCACGAGAAAAGCAGGTTGACGGCGACCGCTTCGGGCGCCAGCCGTTCGATTTCCCGGCCCAGGCGTGCAAGCGCCTGCTCATCGGGTTCGGCCAGCCGCGATCCGTCGGCGGCGACCCGGGCATCGATTTCCAGGCACATTTCATGCGCAACGGGATCGGCCACCGGCGGCTGTTCCAGGCTGTAGAGAGCGTCGCGGTTCTGCCGGCCCAGGCTGAGCAGGTCGGCAAAGCCGGTCGAGGTAATCAAGGCCACCGATGCACCCTTGTTTTCCAGCACCGCGTTGGTGCCCACGGTGGTGCCGTGGACAAGGTCTACGGCCCGCTCGGCCAGGCCCAGCTGAGCCAGCCCGGTGGCAATCGCGCGAGCCGGGTCGTCGGGCGTGGACAGCACCTTGGCGGTTTGCAGACGGCCATCGAGAAAAGCGACGAAATCGGTAAAGGTGCCGCCGGTATCGACACCGATGGCGACCAGGCTGTCCTGTTCGGCCGGAGCGCCGTCTTTATTCATGGCCGGCTCGCTTCAGGCCGGTCGCCTGTAGCAGCTGTGGCCACGGAAAGCCGGGCCCGGGGTCGGTCTTGCGACGAACTTTCCGGGTCGCATCATCGCTGGCTTCAACCCATTCCACATCCAGTTGATCGTGGCCGGCAATCTCGGCCAGCGCCGGAAGCTCATCGCGCAACTGCATCAACAAGGCAATCAGGGCCTGAATCTGGGTTTCCGGATAGTTTTCCGGCCAATCCTGGCTGCGGCTGTCGAGCCAATGCGGCCAGCGGCCCCGGTTGACCAGCTCGATGCCGATCGAGTCGGCGTTGTGTGCCCGAACGTGGTGGGCGACCCGGTCGATCGGCACCCATTGTTCGATCTGACCGTTGCGGTCGATGTAAAAATGGCCGCTGTTGCCGGTGCCAGATTGCGCGTATCTCAAGCGCTCGCCGTATTCGCGCGCGGTCGCCAGGTCGGGCAGCTCGGTTGCATGGATCACCACGCGGCCAATATCAGCGCGCTCGCGCGACTGCAGGCGATCGACATATTTCAGCGGACGTTGAATCACCGGGCCACTTTCCTTTCAGTCCGGCCCGGTCGGGTCGGCGCGATCGGCGATCTGTTCGAGCATGTCGTCCAGCGCGCTCCGGTCGAACCACTGGCCGGCGCGCATCACGCCGCGCACATCCCGGACATTGGAGATGTCGTCGAGCGGGTTGGCGCCGAGCAGTACCAGGTCGGCGATGCAATCGGCCTGCAAACAAGCATAGGCAGGCTGCTTGAGAAAGCGGGCGACGTTGAGCGTGCCGGTGGCCAGGGCCTGGGCCGGGCTCAGGCCGGCAGCCACGTAGATTTCGAGTTCGTGGTGCAGCGCATCGCCGGGCACGTTCATGATTTGCGGGGCGTCGGCACCGAGCAGCAGGCCGGCGCCGGATTCATGCAGCGCCAGAATCAGCGCGCGTCGGATCGCAACGAATTGCGCCAGGGCCTCGGCCGGCTGATCCGAACGCATTTGACGGACCCGCTCGGCCCACTGGTTCCGGGTTGCCTGGTCGACCCAGCGCATCGCCGGCCGAGCCATCAATACATCCAGGTCGTTGACCGCCAGGTTCTCGATCAGGGTCTGGGTCGGCACGTTCCAGACGCCGGCGTCGCGGGTTCGCCGCGCCCATTCATCGACGCGCCCGATGTCCATGGCATCACCGATATTGAAACCGAACAGGCCGGGCTCGCGCCGGCGGGCCGGATGATCCGCGGGCACCAGCGCCTGGGCGTAACCGTCGAGGTGGTCGATCGTGGCCTGGCCGGCAGCCAGCGCACGCTCGAGCCCGACGCCGATGGAGACATGGCCGGCAAATTCGATGTCGAGGCCTCGAGCGGCGCGCGCGATGGCCTCGAAGGTGTGCGGCATCAGGCCCGGATGGAGCTTGAGAAAATCATAGCCGGCCTCGGACTGATGGCGTACCAGCGTCCAGGCCTGGCCGGGTGTGGCAACCGAACCACCGTTCAGCGACGGCCCGGAAGTCAGCAGTCTCGGGCCGATCCGCTCGCCACGGGCCAACTCGGCGCGCAATTGCAGATGCCCGGGTTCGCCGAGCATGCCGCGGATCGTCGTGACGCCGTGGGCCAGGAACAGCGTCAGCACATCATCGATGCGTTGAGCGTCGGCGGCGGGCGGAACGTGGGCGTGCATTTCGGCCAGTCCCGGGATCAGGAACAGGCCCTGGCCATCGATTCGCCGCACGGTATCCGATTCGTTGGCCGGAGCCTCGACAATCCGGCCATCGGAAACAAAAAGCTGCGTCTGCGGGCCGACCGTGCCGGCGGCCACATCAACCACCTGCACGCGATCGAATACGACCGTCGCCGACCAGGCCGGCAAGCACAGGCTGCCGACCGCGAGAACCGGCAACACGATGCCGAATGCCTGAAGGACTTTATGCATAAAAAAAGGCTCCGTGTTCGAGGAGCCCTTATGGTAGATCAACGGCGGGGCCGGTATCTGACTGTTCGGAACCGGATCGCCGATGCCGGTCGGGCAATCGAGCCGGTGACCGGGAAGCGGCGATCCCCTGGTTAGTCATCCCGAACTGGCAATTGCCTGGCAATTGATTGCCAATCGGCCGGCAATCGGCCGGCGATTGATGGAATTCGATCGCAACTGATCGGCGAGCGGCTCACCACGGCAAGCCGATACCGTCAGATGGTGACGCCTGGCGCGAACGAAAGCTGCTTCGCAATTTCGCGGGCCAGCTCCGGCGTGTTGGCGCCGGACTCCGAGATCAGCGCCATGCTGCCGCGCTCGAGGTTGACCATGAAAGACTCTGCACCGTCGGGCAGCGTAATCGTCTGCGGCGACGACGGCAGTCGCGTTCGCGGCATGTAATAGACAGTCACCGGCCCTTCATCGGTGCTCAGCACCACATGCGCACCGGCACCATCCGGGGTCGGGCAGACCTTGGTCATGCGGACCTTTTCCAGCAATTCGGGCTCGATCTGCAGACCGAATTCGGCGAAGACTCGCTGAACCTGGGTCGGGTTGGGCGCGGTCGAGCCCGAAGCGGTTGCCAGAGCTTCCGGACCATCGTGCTGCCAATGCCAGGCGATGTGCTGACCGACATCCACGGATGCCGGCTGGCGCTCGACCAGGTTGAACGTCGTCAGCGCCACGGCCAGCGCAAGCGCTGCAGCCATTGCCGTCAGCTGTGGCCAGCGACCGCCGAAGACGCCCGAAGGGCGCTCGTTGTCCAGCGACTGGCGCAAAATGATCTGCTCGGCCAGGCCATGCGGCACCGGCACGTGAAGCGCGCGCTTCAACGCCGCTTCGAAATGGTCGGATTCCGCCGCCGCCGCCGCGGCTTCGCCGCCGGACCTGCGCAGTTCGCGCATCTGCGTGTCCTGGCTGCCAGGCTCGGTCATCAGACGTCTTTTGAATTCAAGTAAGTTCATGTACGTTTCCCGTGCGATCGGTCGGCTGCAACTTTTGCTTGAGTTTCTCGCGTGCCCGGAACACCCGGGTCATCACGGCACTCTCGCTCAATTCAAGCTGGACGGCGATCTCGGCGATCGATAACCCCATCACGGCCTGCAGTACCAACGGTTCGCTGTATTTTTTCTCCAGTTGCAACATCGCCGAACGCAACAGGTCGCGTTCGGTCCGGTCTTCGGGCGTCAGCTCCGATTCCTCGGTGACCACCACGTTATCAATGTCGGTGATTGGCGGCACCTTGCGTTCAAAGGTGCGGGCGTATTCACGCCTGAGAATCGTAATCAGCCAACTCTTGGCGGCGCCGACATCCTTGAGATTGTCGATTGCCTTCCAGGCACGCATGAACGTTTCCTGGACCAGATCTTTGGCCAATGTACGGTCGCCGCACAACCAGACACCAAACCGGAACAAATCATCGCCGTATTGCCGCGCCAGGGCATCAAAACGTCGTTTCCGTTCCGTGTCATTCATGACCGGCATCCAGGATTTTCCATTGCACAAAACTCTTCATGTTTTTTCGCCAAACACTAACATTTGCTGAATAAAGGTCCGAAACAGGACATCGACCCAAAGGCATCGGTACGCTATTTCGCCGCATGGGTCAGTCACTGCCCGGCTTGCGGCTTTCCGGTAAATCCGATCGAGGATATCAGAATCCGGCTGCAATGCCGTCGAATCAACGCCCTGCATGACCTCCGGCACCTTCACAGTCACATGGGCAACGGTACAATACGGCTTTCTCGATTTGCGATCAGGAGTACCGTGATGAGTCTGGACCAGGCAAGAACATCCATGATAGAACAACAGGTCCGTTCCTGGGAAGTTCTCGACGGCGCGGTGCTGGAGGTGATGCGCGAAATCCCGCGCGAGGAGTTCGTGCCCCAGGCCCATCGAAAATTGGCTTTTTACGACCTCCGCATCCCGCTGGGCCACGGCCAGGTGATGATGAAACCGATCGAGCAGGGCCGCGTGCTGCAGGCTTTGCTGCTAAAGCCCGATGACCGGGTGCTGGAAATCGGCACCGGAACCGGCTTTCTGACCGCCTGCCTGGCTCGGCTGGCCGGGTCCGTCGTGAGCATCGAGATCATCGAGGCGCTGGCCGAGCAGGCACGCGCCAATATCGGCAAGACCGAAGCCATCGAACTTCGTTTCGGCGATGTACTGCAGGCCGATTTCCAGCCAGCCAGCTTCGACGCAATTGTCGCCACGTCATCGGTGGCCAGCGTGCCGCAAAACCTGACCGCATGGCTCAAGCCGGGCGGACGCCTGTTCATCGTTCGCGGCCAGTCCCCGGCAATGGAGGCCGTGCTGGTGACACGCACCGAGTCCGCGCATCTTTCCGAGGAAAGCCTGTTCGACACCGATTTGCCGCGCCTGATCGGCGCCGAAGACGCGCCGAGCTTCAAATTTTAAAACCGGGCGGCGATCACATTTCGCGCCGAAGCATTTCCTTTCGCACTCAATTGATCGATTAAAAACACATTCTGGAAGCACTTATGCAAAAGTACCTGATCGGCTTCGCGATCGCGGCATTCAGCTCGACCGCCGCTGCCGTTGACCTCATAGCCGTATACGAACTGGCATCGAGCAACGACCCGCAGATCCGGGCGGCCGAGCGCCGGCTGGATGCCAGCGAAATCGAAACCCGGCTGGCGCGGGCCAATTTCCTGCCGCAACTGAACGCAACGCTGCAGCGCACGCCGACCGGCAGCAGCCAGCCCAAGATCAATGGCGTTGATCTCGACGAAAACGACATCGACTCGGAAAATTACAGCCTGAACCTGACCCAAAGCCTGTACGACCACAGCAACTTCGTCGAGATGGAACGTGCGCGTCTGATCGTGGCGCAGGCCGATTCGCAGTTCAACATCGCATGGCAGGATTTTTTGCAGCGCACGGCACAGCGCTATTTCGACATGCTCAATTCGATCGACAGTCTTCGCTTTGCCGAAGCCGAAGAAAAAGCGCTGCGGCGCCAGTACGAACAAGCCGAACAGCGCTTCGAGGTTGGCCTGTCGGCCGTGACCGACCTGCTCGAAGCCCAGGCCACGTGGGACGGCGCCAGGGCCCGGGTCATCGTCGCCGACAACGCGCTGGAAAATGCGCGCGAAGGTCTGCGCGAACTCACCGGCACGATGTTTGAATCGTTCAAGCCGCTGACCAGCGAGCTGCCCTTGAAGTCGCCCGAACCCGCCCTGTCAAGCGAATGGGTGGCCACGGCGCTGCAAGCCAATCCAGACCTGACCGTTGCGCGCGATGCCGTGTCAATTGCCGATACCGATATGCGAATCTCGCGCGCCGGGCATTATCCGACACTCGATCTCACGGCCAATTACAACCGCAGCCTGAACAACGAGTTTGCGTTGCGCGCCGATAACCAGACCCAAATCGGCACCACCACGTTCCAGAACGATCAATGGTCGGCAACCGTTCGCCTCAACGTGCCGATCTTCTCGGGCTTTGCGGTGCAGTCGCAAACCCGGCGGGCGCGTATCAACCGCAGCGTGGCCAGCGAGGAACTTGACCTGAACCAGCGCCAGGTCGTGCGCCAGACCGAGAACGCCTTCCGGGCAGTGATCGCCGGCATTCGCCAGGTCGAAGCCTTCCAGCAGGCCGTGATTTCAGCCGACAGTGCGCTGGAAGCGACCAACGCGGGTTTCGAGGTCGGCACCCGAACAATCGTCGACGTGCTGCTGGCCGAGCAGCGCTTTTTCCAGGCCCAGCGCGACTTTTCCGAAGCTCGCCACCAGCTGGTCCTCGACCGGCTGGCGCTGCGGCGTGCCGCCGGCATCATCGCGCCGGCCGACCTGGAAAACGTCAACCGCCTGCTGACCGGGCCCGAGCGCGGCTGAACAGCGGCTCGAGCCGCTCGAGCGTCAGCGCCAGCGCGCCGCGCTGGCGCTGTGCAAAATCCCGGGCACGAGCGCCCTGGCGCCGCGCCAGCTCGCGATCGTCCAGCAGCCTCGTCAATGCCTGGCCCACGGCCTCGTCAGAATCGACCCGGGTCAGCGCCCCGGCATCGGTGAGACCGTCGGCCGCCTGTTGCTGATCGCCGGTAAACGGACCGGTCAGCACCGGTTTGCCGGCCAGCGCCGGCTCCATCAGATTGTGCCCACCAATGCCCTCGATCAGGCTGCCGCCGACAAAGCAGGCCGCGGCGACGGAATAGAGCCCGGCCAGGACACCCATCCGGCCGACCACCACGGCCTGGAGCTTCTCGATGCCGTGATCAGCGCCGTCACCCACAATGGCGGCCAAAAGGCCAGCGCGCTGCAGGCTTTCCAGTGCCCGGTGGGCACGTTCTGGATGGCGCGGCACGATCACCAGCAACGCCTCGGGGAATCGCTCCAGCAACCGACGGTGGGCCCGAGCCAGCATGGCTTCCTCGCCTTCGTGGGTGCTTCCGGCAACCCAGGCCGGACGATTTTTCCAGGTCTGCCAGCGTGCCGGCAGCTGGGTATCCGACGCTTGCCGATCGAATTTCAGGTTGCCGGTGACGGCCAGCGCTGCCGGCGGCACGCCCAGCGCTCTGAAGCGTTGCCGGTCCGCCTGGGACTGGCAGAGAATCGGCGCAATACCGGCCAGCGCGTGGCTGAACAGCCCCGCGAAATACTGGTAGCGCCTGAACGCCGAAGCTGAAATCCGGCCATTGACGATGGCCACGGGAATGCCGCGCCGGCGACACTGGTCGAGCAGCACCGGCCAGATTTCGGTTTCCACCAGTACCAGCGCGCGCGGCCGGGTATGATCCAGCCAGCGGCCGACGCAGCCTGCGGCATCGAGCGGCGCGAACAGGTGGCGCAGGCGCGGCTGGCCCGCGAAGCGATTGGCAACTTCGCCGGCTGCGGTCGCGGTCAGCGTCGACACTACGATGCGGCATTCCGGATCGTTCGCCAGCCAATGCCGCAGCAGACCCTCGGCGGCATTGAGCTCGCCCACCGAGGCCGCATGCAGCCACAATTCGCCGCCGCTTTCGGCCACCTGGCCGCGGCGCTCGGGCTGCCGGTGCCGCCACTGCGGGTCTTTGCCCGACAAGCGGCGATATGCCAGCGGCGCCAGGCCGCCGGCGATCAAACGATAAACTGGGAACCATCTTGAACGCATCGTGCCAAGCATATCCGAACCCCGATCTGCCGACAGCCCTCAATATACCCATGCGCAGGATGAGTCCATGGGCAAGCTGACTACGATCGGCAGCCGGGCGGCGCTGGTGCCGTTGCGCTGGATCGGACGCCTGCCAGTGGACCGGGCCCGCCGCGCCACCGGCTGGCTTGGCCGGCCGATGCAGTATTTGATGCGTCGACGCGCTGCGATCGTCGCGCGCAACCTGGAACTGTGCCTGCCCGAGCTGGACCTGGCGGCGCGCAAACGGCTCGCGCACGATCACTTCAAAAACCTGGCCGAGTCGCTTGGCGAGATCTCCTGCGCCTGGAGCCTCGATGCGCCGCTGGGGCCTGCGGTGGGTCGGGTCGAAGGGCTGGAACATCTGGCTGCGGCGCGCGCCGGCGGCCAGGGCGTGCTGCTGTTGACCGGGCACAGCACCTGCCTGGAGCTTGGCGCACGGGTCTTTGGCGAGCAGGTGGATTCATGCGCCATCTACCGGCCGCTGAGAAACCCGGTGCTCGAAGACTTTCAGAATCGCGGGCGCGCGCGCTATGCCCGGCGGATGATTGCGCGCGATCATTTGCGCGAGATGGTTCGCTTTTTGCGCGCCGGTGGCGTGCTGTGGTATGCCCCGGACCAGGATTTCGGCGTCCGGCGAAGCCTGTTCGCGCCATTTTTCGGCGTTCCCGCGGCCACCGCAAAGGGCATGCTCGAGCTGGCGCGGCTGGGGCGCGCCCGGGTAGTGCCGATGTATCCGCACAAGGATGAAACCAGCGGTACGATTACCGTGGTCGTGGAGCCGGCTTTCGAGAACTTTCCATCCGACCAGCCGGTGGCCGACCTGACGCGCTACAACGAATTTCTCGAACGCAATATCCGGCGCTCTCCGGCGCAATACTGGTGGCTGCACCGACGCTTCAAGACACGCCCGGCCGGGCATGCCGACCGCTATGCGCTACAGCACCGGCGGCGGCCCTGAACCTGCCTCCGCGCGCCTTGTATGTTCTCAGGCATGGAATTTGAGAGGATAAAGTTGCCGGGCACGGAGGGACGAGACTGCCCGGTGAGGATGCGCGACCGAGGCAGACGCGGCCTGAAGGCGCCCCAGTCGAAAGTGGACAAATAAGGCGGGCTCAGACGCCAGCGCTGGACAGCCTGGCCAGTTGCCGGTACTTGCGATAGGTATATCCGGCGTACAGCCGGCTCATGATCCAGCCGGCCCGACCGTCCAGGAAAGCCCCGCGCAGCAGGAAATTATCGGCAAAGTTCAACAGCGCGCGAATCACCGCACCCGGCATCGAGGCACGCCGTCCTGTGGCTGCGCGTTCGGCGGCCTGCAAATCCGCGTAGGTCGACAGCTTCTTGCGCGCGTGCTCGATATTGCGGAAGGTATCGTGGTACAGCACGCCTTCGAGTTTGCCGGTTTTTGTATTCGGCCCGCGCATCACCAGCTTTTCATGCACCGGTGCATCGGTAAACGCCGCCGCGCCGCGCCGCACCAGGCGCAGGGGTGCACGCGCCCAATGGCCAAACTGCAGCTTCGAGCCAAACGCACGGGTGGTCCAGGGCAGCCGATAGCCATCGAAATGCGGCTGGGCACGCCCCAGCACCTGATCGATCTCGCGGCGCAATTCCTCGCTCACGACCTCATCGGCATCAAGGCTCAAGATCCAGTCGCCGGTGGCGCGGTCCATCGCGCGCTGCTTCTGTGCTCCGAAGCCGGGCCAGTCGGTGATGTCCACGTGCCCGGTGAAGCGGCGACAGATTTCCACCGTGGCGTCAGTACTGCCGGAATCGAGAACGATGATTTCGTCGGCCCAGCCGGCGACCGAATCGAGTGCCCTGGCGATGCGTTCGGCCTCGTCGCGACAGATCATGATCACGCTGATCGAGTGCTGTCGACGAGGCGCCTGGGCGAACAGTTCGCGCCGGCGCCGGCTGGTCACCATGGCGCTGGCGCCGGCGATCAAAAGACCGAACCAGACGATCCCGCTGTTGCGCTGAAAAATCGACTCGCTGACGCTCATCACCGATAGCACGGTAATGGCCGCCAACCCGCTCCAGCCAAGCATGCGGGTGCGCTCCAGGCCGGTTTGCCAAAGCGATGTAAAACGCCTCAACACGACCCCGAACAACAGCAACAAGCTGAACAGGCCGGGGAGGCCGGCGATCAGCAAGACTGAAAGATACTGGTTATGCGGATGGTGATATTCGAGAAAGCGCGGCGCCAGTCGACCGTCGGCAACAGCCTGTTCCAGGGCCGCGCGGAAGTTGCCGGGTCCGCCGCCGAAAAGCCAGTCCTGGCGGATCTGCTGACCAGAAATGCGCCACATTTGCCAGCGGATAGCCAATGTATCGTCGGGCCTGGCGGCCTGTTCGCTGCGCGTCATCGAGCTCAATCCATCGCCAATGCGCTGGCCCAGCGGCACACCGGGCAATAGTGAAATGGCGACCACGAAAGTCAATATTGCCAGTGGCAAGCCAATTCGCCATGCAGGTGTTTGCCGGGTGCCCAATGTGAACTGATACAAAAGCAGCAGCAGCGGCAGCGCCAGCCAGGCGCCGCGAGAACCCGAAAGCGCGCTGGCGCCAAGCGCCAGCAGCACTGAGGCGGCAATGGCCAATCGTGCCGACCGGTGTAATTCAGCATCGGCAATGCGCGGCAGCAGCATCAGCGCAAACGCCAGCACGATACCACCGAAGTAAATCGGGTTGGTGGGTCCACCGACTCGTTCGGCCCACTGGCCGGCCTCGCCGACCACCGCAAAACCGATCGCATAGCCGCCGGCAATTGCGCCACCGGCGGCCAAACCCCACCACCAGCTCCACTCGATTTGTTCGACACGGCGTAAAAACAGGTAGACCGGGATAATCAGCAACAGCCTGAGGATACGTCCCACGTCATCATGGCCGGTCGAGTCCAGACCGTGAACCATCCAGGCCAGCATCCATGTGGCCACAAAGGCAAACACGGCCAGAATCAAGAGCTTTTCGTGGCGCGCCAGGTTCCAGCGATTGCGCAACAGCCACGGCTCCAGCCAGATGATGGCCAGCAAGGCCAGCAACAAAAATACCGCACCGGCTACCTTGGGCAACACCAGCCCAAGCGCCAGGCCGGTAAACAGCACCAGGCTGCTGACGCGCGCCAGCCAGTTCGACGCCGGCACGCGGCTGAATGCCCTGGATGCCGGCGCCGGACCGACGCGAAACTCATCGCTGGAATGCGCTTCGCGCATCAAGGCTTTCAGTCTTCCAGGCGAAATTCGGCCCCGCAATAGGGGCATTTGGCACGGCCGGTCTCCTCGATCGGCAGGTAGACCCTGGGGTGTGAATTCCACAGCGTCATGTCGGGGGTCGGACAGCTCAGCGGCAGATCGGCCCGCCGCACGTCGTAGGTGCACTGCGCGTTGGCCGGCTGTTTTTGGCCAACGGATTCCTTGGATTCATTCACAAATAAGCCAGAAGGAGTTAATGGATGGAGGAAGCATTTTAGCCCCAATCGGGCCACTTCATGGAAACTCTGGGTCGCGAAACAAGGTCTTCGCACCCGGCAACCTGGCGCGGGATGCCGGCGGAGCTGCAGTGCGCCCCAGGCGCGTAACTGGAAAGTCTGACTATCGGGAACCTCCGACAGGCACGAGCCATGGCAATGCCCCAAGTTTGCTGCACATATTCCTTCGCCGCAGACTCGGCCCAGCCGGCCGTTCAAGACTTTTCGGCGGCACCGGCGTCACCAAACACTCGCCGCCAGGCTTCGGCCACGGCGTTCTGGCTCGACTTGCCGAGCCGGGCTTTGCAGTCGCGCTCTAGAAACAGCCGGTCGCGCAGGTTGGCGGCCTGCACATGAATCTCGACCAGCGCCTCGGCACTCGACGGGTCCAGCCACCCGACCGAGGCCAGGCGTTGCAGCTGGCCGATGGTTGCGCGCTCGGCGGCCAGTTCCGACGCTTCGTTGGCGCCCGTCAGAACCCCGAATTCGGCAATGAACTGGATATCGCCCAACAGCCGCTTCTCGGTGCTTTCACCGCGTTGGCTCAGCTGGCGCCGGCGCATGTCGACCAGCGCCTGGGCGACTTCGGCCGGGTTGCGCTCGCGGCACAGCACTTCGGCTCGTATGGCGTCGAAACGCCGGGCCATGGCTTTGGGGCCTACGACGCAGCGGGCCCGGATCAGCGCCTGGTGCTCCCAGGCCCATGCGTGCCTGCGCTGGTAGTCGGCAAAACTGTCCAGCGTCGAAACCAGCAGCCCGGCGTTGCCGTTGGGACGCAGACGCGTGTCAATGGCATAAAGCTTGCCGCCGGCCATGGGCAACTGCATGGCGTTGATCAATCGCTGCACCGCGCGCAGCGGCGGATCGCCTTCGGCGTGCAGAAAGACCAGGTCGAGGTCCGAGCTGTAATGCAGTTCGGCGGCACCGAGGTTGCCGTAGCCAATCATCGCGATCTGCGGCTGGTCCGGCGGCAGGTAGAGTTCAGCCATTCCTTCGAGCACGGCTTCGGCCAGGCGCGTCAGGCGCGCGCGCGCCGCGGCCCGGTCCAGGCTGGCGTCCAGCTGGCCCAGCGCGGTGCGCACAAAGCCGGCCTGTCGATAGCGCGCCAGGGCATTCAGGCTGGCCTCGATTTCGTTGCGCTGCACGTTCGGCAGCATCGGCAAATCGGGCTCATCGACCGGGGCCAGCAAATCATCCAGCAATTGCGGGCTGGCCGTAATCCAGGCCGCGACCCGATCCGAGCGCCTGAAGACCCGAACCATGCGGTCCAGCGTCTGGGGCCGCTCGTGCAACAGGGACAGGTACGAAGAACGCTGCACGATCGCCTCGATCATGGCCAGAAGGTCGACCAGGCCGGTATCCGGCGGCTGGTGCTCCAGCACCTTGTCGAACAACTCCGGCATCAAGCGGTCGAGCCTGCGCCGGGCTTCGGCCGAAACCGGGCGACGCTTGACCCGCCGGTCCAGTTGCTCGATCGCGGCCGCCGCGCGCGCCGGCTGCTCGAAGCCCAGCGATTCGAGCTGCTGCTCCAGCTCATCGCCCGGCGGCCACGGCAGCAGGTTCTTGCGCGCCGGCTCGGCGGGCCCCTCGAAATGGCTTTCAAACAGGTCGCGCACCTGTTTGCGCACTTCAAGCAGGCGCGGTTCAAGATGCGCCCAGTCGACAAAACCGGTGAGCAAGGCAAGCTGGTTCCTGACCCGTTCATCCGACGGCAGTTCATGGGTCTGGCGTCCGGTCGCCAGTTGCAGGCGGTTTTCCAGGACCCGCAAAAAACGGTAGCAGCCATCGATCAGGCGCGCCTCGTCGGCGCCCACCAGGCGGCGCCGACGAGCGGCCCGCAAAGCCGGCAGAAAGCCCGGCCGTTGCAACTGGCGCTCGCGACCGCCGCGCAGCAACTGCAGGCTCTGGACCCAAAATTCCAGCTCGCGGATGCCGCCGGGGCCGCGCTTGATATCATCCTGGAGCTCTTCCCGACGGCTTCTCTGGTCGATGTCGGCGTGCAGCTTTCGCAGGCTATCGAACAACCCGTAGTCGAGGTAACGGCGGAACACGAACGGGCTGATCTGCTCGAGCAGGTTCTCGCCGTGGGCCAGATCGCCGGCCACCGGCCGGGCCTTGAGCCACGCGTAGCGCTCCCAGGCACGGCCCTCGTTGAGCAAATACTGCTCGACCGCGCCAATCGACCACACCAGCGCGCCGGCCTGGCCAAACGGCCGAAGCCGCGTATCGATGATCCAGGCGCGCCCGTTTGCCGTGATCTGTTCCATCAAGCGGGTCAGTTCGCGTACCACGCGATTGAAATAGTCCCCCGCCGACAGGGCACGCCGGCCATCGCTCTGGCCAACGGCGGCATGGACGAAGACCAGATCGAGATCGGAGTTGAAATTCAGCTCGTCGCCGCCGAGCTTGCCGAGCGCCATGATCGTCAGCCTCGATGGCGCTCCGGCCGCGTCGAGCAAATGTCCGTGGCGCTCCTGGACAAGCGATTCGGCCTGCGCCAGCGCCTGGCCCAGGCAGTCGGCGGCCAGCGCCGAAAGCTGGTGGCCGGTTTGTTCGATATCATGCCGGCCGAGCATTTCGCGCCACTGGATGCGCAGGGATTCCAGCTGTCGATAACGCCTCAGGCGCGCCTCGATCGGCAATGACGGGTCCAGCGCCGGCAGCTCCGAATCGAGCCATTCGGGTTCCAGTCGCCAGCGCCGCAGCACTTCCTGGGCATAGCGGGCGGCCTCGAAAAATACCGGCGGAGAAATCGTCTGCCCGGAACGGTCGTTCATCGATCCGCCCCGGCCGCGGCCTGGCGCACGAGATCCCGAAACAGCGCGCGTTGCTCGGCGTGCTGCGGCAGGTACTCGGGATGCCACTGGACGCCGATCAGCCAGCCGTAATCGCTGGCCTCGTAGGCCTGCATCACGCCGTTGCGCTCGTGGGCGACCGCGCGCAGGCCACTGCCCAGTTGATCGATGGCCTGGCTGTGCAGGGCGTTGACATAACACTGGCGCCTTTGGATGATGTTTTGCAAGCGCGAGGATTCGGCCAGCACGACCTGCTTGCGCGGCAGCACCGAACGAATCGCCGGGTATTCGTCATAAAAACCCTCCAGCGACTGGTGCAGCGTACCGCCGAGCGCGACGTTGATCAACTGCATGCCGCGGCAGATGCCGAACAGCGGCAGCGCGCGCTCCAAAGCGGCGCCGATCAGGCCTTGTTCCAGGTCATCGCGGGCCGGATCGAGACCGCCCTGTTTCTTGGTCAGGCAGCGCCGCGCCAGCCACAGCAACGGAAACAGCACGATGCCCAGCGCCTGGCGCCAGCGCGGAACGCCGCGATCGGTCAGTTCACTGACCGCAATATGCGGCTGCTGGCCGTACAGCCCGGGGCTGACATCCGCACCGCCACCGATGATCAAGCCATCGAGCTGCTCGAGCGGCACGGGCTTTTTGGGTCGTATGCGCAGTGGCCGGCCGCCACCGGCCCAGACCGCCAGCGCGGTAAACCACCAGGCTGCCTGTCCGCCCCGGTCCGGGCCGGTCACACCGATTCTCGGCCGTCTCACGAGCGGCCCGGGAAACCGGCCAGGCGCTGCTTAAGGGCTGACCATCCACGACCGATCAGGCCGCGCTGGCTGAGCCTGCGTCGGCTGAGCCGCTCGATCGATTCGGGGTCGGCGGCCAGCCGCTCGATCCGGGCCCACTCCAGCCACGGCCGGGCCAGCGTCCAGTCGGGATCGTCGATCAGGCAATTGGGTAATCGGTAATGCCAGGTCGGGCGCTTTTTGATCAGCCTGCGTTCGACCGGCGCGGCCATGACCCGGTCCTCGTCAAGCCAGGCGAACAACGGCAGCAAATCCAGCGGTCGATTGCGGGTCGGCGTAAAGCGCAGGTAATCGTCGATCAGCTGTTCGGGGTCTGGCGCATAGTCGGGATCGAGCACATGTTCGATGTAGTTTTCGGGAAAGCGCTGCACAAAAGGCGTCAGCTTGCGCGAAAAATCAATGCCCTCGCGGGCGATGATCTCGTCGAAACACAGGAAAAACGCGCGCAGCACGGCCAGCAGATCCGCCGCCTCGAAGCTGTGGACCTCGATATTGAACTGCAGTCCAAACGCATACAGCGCCGAGGAATGCGTGCCCCTGGCGCCGGCACGGTTCAGACCGGCCCGAATCGCATCGATTTTGGGAAGCGCCTCGAACGCGACCGGCGGGCAGACCAGTTCGTGCGGCACCAGCAGGCCGGCCACGCGCGACATCGCGGTCTCGAGATTTTCCCGCAACTGCCCGGGTTCAATATCGATGCCGAGCTTGCGCAGCGATTTCAGGTAAGCCCGCGAGGTCAGCACATCGGCGTCGAGCTCGACTCGAAAATCGCCCAGCGACGCGTCGCGAACATGGCGCAGAAACGCGCTTTCCCGCTGCTGCCGGCCACCGACAATCTCGACAACCGCATGACCAATGGCCTCGGCGCTGACGCCGGCCATTTCCATCTCCACGCCAATGCGGCGGAGTTTGCCGTCGGCGTTGTCGTGCCAGGGCAAGGGCTCGAATTCGGTCAATGTCACATTCGCTTCCGATCAGACCACACAAGCTGAAAAGGTAACCCAAAACGCGGTTGCATCGCAGAAGTCCGCCCGATTGAAGCAATGGTCGCGAGGAAATGCCGAATTGAAAGCGCCATTGCAAGCCCGCCTTAATCGCCGTCCGTTCGCCGCGAGGCACGTCGGACAACGGGGCCTGGTGGCGCCGAAGCACAGAGGCGCTGATCGAGCGAGGAATGCGCAAAAAAAACCCCGGCCGAAGCCGGGGTTTGTACTACTGGATCCTGCAATGGACGTGGGACTGGATGACTCCGGTGCCAGGCATGGCGCATGGCGGCCGAAACTTCCGGTCCCGGGCAATTACATCATGCCACCCATGCCGCCCATGCCACCCATACCGCCCATGCCGCCCATATCCGCGCCGGCACCGCCGCCTTCGTCCTTCGGAATTTCGGCGATCATGGCTTCGGTGGTGATCATCAGGCCGGCGATCGAGGCTGCATTCTGCAGCGCCGTACGCGTGACCTTGGTCGGGTCCAGGATACCGGCTTCGATCATGTCGACGTATTCACCGGTTGCCGCGTTGAAACCGTAGTTTCCTTTACCGTCCCTGACCTGGGCCAGAACGACTGCGGGTTCGCCGCCGGCGTTCGAGACAATCTTGCGCAACGGCTCTTCCATCGACCGCAGGGCAATCTTGATGCCAAGGTCCTGGTCGTGGTTGTCGCCGGTGAGCTTGCCGATCGCAACCAGCGCGCGCACCAGCGCAGTGCCGCCACCGGGGACCACGCCTTCTTCGACGGCTGCACGGGTTGCATGCAGTGCATCTTCGACGCGGGCCTTCTTTTCCTTCATCTCGACTTCGGTTGCCGCACCGACCTTGATCACGGCCACACCGCCAGCCAGCTTGGCCACGCGTTCCTGCAGCTTTTCACGATCGTAGTCCGAAGAGGCATCCTCGATCTGGGCGCGGATCTGGCCGACCCGGCTTTCGATCGCCGAGGCTTCGCCGGCACCGTCGATGATGGTGGTGTTTTCCTTGTCGATCTGGATCTTCTTGGCCGAACCCAATTGTTCGATGGTGGCTTTTTCGAGGCTCAGACCCACTTCTTCGGAAATCACCTGGCCGCCGGTCAGGATGGCCATGTCTTCTAGCATTGCCTTGCGGCGATCACCGAATCCGGGCGCCTTGACCGCGGCAACCTTGACGATGCCGCGCAGGTTGTTGACCACCAGCGTGGCCAGCGCTTCACCCTCGATGTCTTCGGCCACGATCAGCAGGCTGCGGCTTTGCTTGGCGACGGCCTCGAGCACCGGCAACATTTCACGCACATTGGAGATTTTCTTGTCGTGCAGCAGGATGTACGGGTTTTCGAGCTCGACCTGCATGGTCTGCTGGTCGGTCACGAAGTACGGCGACAGGTAGCCGCGATCGAACTGCATGCCTTCGACAACATCGAGTTCGTTGTCCAGCGACTGGCCTTCCTCGACCGTGATCACGCCTTCCTTGCCAACCTTGCCCATGGCCTCGGCAATGATCTTGCCGATTTCTTCATCGGAGTTGGCCGAAATCGTACCCACCTGGGCGATCGACTTGTCATCGGTGCACGGGGTGGAGAGTTTCTTCAGCTCTTCGACGGCCGCACGCACTGCCTTGTCCAGGCCGCGCTTGAGGTCCATCGGGTTCATGCCGGAGGTCACGGCCTTCATGCCTTCGCGAAGCATGGCGTGGGCCAGCACGGTTGCAGTGGTGGTGCCGTCGCCGGCCTCGTCGGAGGTTCGCGAGGCCACTTCCTTGACCATCTGGGCGCCCATGTTTTCGAACCGGTCTTCCAGTTCGATTTCCTTGGCAACCGAAACGCCGTCCTTGGTGACGGTGGGAGAGCCGAAGCTCTTTTCGAGTACGACATTGCGGCCGCGCGGGCCCAGCGTGACACTGACGGCGCGGGACAGGGTTTCGACGCCCTTGAGCATCTTGTAGCGGGCGTCCTCGGAGAAACGGACTTCTTTAGCACTCATGATATTTCCTCAATAATTTCAATTTTTATCTGGCAAATTTTTGTCTGGCAAATTCTTGCCTGCAATTTCGAGCGGTCGGATCAGGACTCGATGACCGCCATGATGTCGTCTTCGCGCATCACCAGCAGCTCGTCGTCGGCGACCTTGACCTCGGTGCCGGAATACTTTCCGAACAACACCTGGTCGCCGACCTTGATGTCCAGTTCGCGGGTGCTTCCATCTTCGAGGATCTTGCCGTTTCCAACCGCAACGACTTCGCCCTTGACGGGCTTTTCGGTTGCGCTATCGGGAATGACGATTCCGCCGGGCGTTGTCCGCTCTTCTTCGAGACGTTTGACGATCACGCGATCATGCAAAGGACGTAGGTTCATGGATACTTCTCCCTTCCATTAAAAAAAATCAAAAATATATATACTCCGGCAGATTGCGTAAAATCTGCCGAAACCGACTTCGGCCACGATTTGCGAGTCTGCCACCTCGGCGCTCGCCATATCACGACCGGCTTGATCGGCAAATTGTGCTGTCCGGGGAGCATTTCAAGGCCTGGGCACCCAAACGAGGTCAGGAATCGTTATCCAAGCTAAAATATCTGCAATACGAGAACGCCGATTCGGGTCTGTTCTGCGCGCCGGTCGAATGGTTCGGGAATCTGCCAGCGGCTGTTTTGAAGCCATGTCGCGGCAGGTCAAGCAAACCGAAGCGGCTTGCCCTTCCAGCTCAGGACCCTGCCGATGACGCCCGATACGCTTTTACTGGTTCAGACAACGTGTAGCGAAAAAAGCGAAGCGATCGCGTTGGGATCGTCCCTGGTCGAGGCCCGGCTGGCAGCTTGCGCCAGCGTCGGCTCGACCGTCGAATCGATCTACCCGTGGGCCGGAACCGTCCAGCAAGACAAGGAAATACCACTAATGCTGAAAACGACCGCCGGAGCCTTCGCGCGCTTGCGCGATCATATCCTGGCCCGACATGCCTACGACGTGCCCGAGATCCTGGCATGGCCGATCGCCGATGGGCACGCCGAATACATGAACTGGGTCCGCCAATGGATTGCCGCCGGAGAGATCGATGAATAAGCGCATCAGTTTCGCCGGCGGCCGGAAGATCGTCGCTTTTTTAATGCTGCTGACGGGCCTGAATGCCGCGGCGCAGATCAACCCCGATGATCTGCTGCCGGTCGAAGAAGCCTTTGCGCTGACCGCAGAGCTTTCACCGGACCAGCGCACGCTGCAGCTGGAATGGGACGTTGCCGACGGCTATTACCTGTACCGGCACGCGTTTCAGTTCGAGCCGCTGCAGCCGGGCCTTGAGCTCGGCCCGGCCGCGATCCCGGCCGGCAAGTCCTACGAGGACGAATTCTTCGGCAATGTCGAAATTTATCGCGGCCAGGCCAGCGCCGTCGTGCCGATCGAGCAATTGCCCGACGGCAATGCCATCGTGCTGCAAGTCGGCTTCCAGGGCTGCGCCGATCTGGGCATTTGCTATCCGCCGCAACGAACCGAACTGCGCATTCCTGTCGATGCCAGGCCGGCCGCGGCGCAGGCCGAGCCACGCATGGACCCCTCGCCGCCCGGCAGCGGTCTGCTCGATGGCCTGCTGAACAACAACCGGCTGACCGGCCGCAGCGATCCGCTGCCGCCCGAGCAGGCGTTCAGGATCGAAGCCATCGCACTCGATCCCGGCCGACTGCTGGCGCGCTTTACCGTCCATACCGATTACTACCTGTATCGGGACACGATCGAATTCAGCAGCGGTCTCGACGCCGTCGAAGTCACCGAAATCCAGTTGCCCCAGGCGCGTTCGATCACCGACGAGTATTTCGGCGACACGCAGGTCTATTTCAATGAAGTCGAGATTCCAGTCGCGCTGGCCCGGCCGGCCGGCGCGGCGGTCCAGTTGCCGCTGGTCGTGCAATTCCAGGGCTGCCAGACCGACGGCATTTGCTACCCGCCGATGGAGCGCACGATCACCGTCGACCTGCCGCCATCAGCGAGCGCCATCGGCGTCTCGCCTGGCGAACCAGTCCGGACTCCGGCGACGACAGCGCCGGTTCAGGCCGCCGGAACCGACCCGTCAGGGCAAGGCGGGCCGGCACCGGCAAACGAGAGCGACCAGGACCGCCTGGCCCGCTTCATCACCGAGCAGCCACTGTTCGTGACCATGGCCCTGTTCGTACTGCTCGGCGTCGGCCTGGCCTTCACGCCGTGCGTTTTTCCGATGATTCCGATCCTGTCGGGCATCATCGCCGGGGAGGGCGAAAATATCACCCGGGTCCGGGCCTTCACGCTGTCGCTGGTCTACGTGCTGGCCATGGCGCTGACCTACACCGGCGTCGGCATCGTCGCGGCCCTGATGGGTTACAACCTGCAGGCGGCGTTCCAGAACCCATGGATTCTGAGCACCTTTGCGCTGATCTTCGTGCTGCTGTCGCTGGCGATGTTCGGCTTCTACAACCTGCAGCTGCCGGCCTCCTGGCAGTCGAGGCTGACTGAAATCAGCAACCGCCAGGCCGGCGGCAAGCTGCTGGGTGCCGGCATCATGGGCTTCTTTTCAGCCCTGATCGTCGGGCCCTGCGTCACCGCGCCGCTAATCGGCATCCTGATCTTCATCTCCCAGACCGGCGATGCAATGCTCGGCGGCAGCGTGCTGTTCGCGCTCAGCATCGGCATGGGCCTGCCGCTGTTGGCCATCGGCATCGGCATGGGTCACTGGCTGCCGCGCGCCGGCAGCTGGATGGACGCGGTCAAGGCCGTGTTCGGCGTCGGCCTGCTGGCATTGGCGATCTGGATGCTGGCGCGCGTGCTGCCCGGCGGGGTGACCATGTTGCTGTGGGGCGCGCTGTCGATCGGCAGCGCCGTTTACCTGGGCGCCATGGCGCGCCTGGATCCCGAGGTCAGCGGCTGGAAAAAATTATGGCAGGCGCTGGGCTTCATCCTGCTGCTGTTCGGCAGCCTGCAGTTCATCGGCGCCGCCGGTGGCGGAGACGACTGGCTGCGCCCGCTGGAACCGTATGCCGGCAAGGGCCGAAGCGGGACCGTTGGCACCGAACAGGCGCAGTTCACCACGGTCGCCAACCTCGAAGAACTCGAACGGGCGGTCGCGGCGGCCGGTCAGCCGGTGTTCCTCGACTTTTACGCCGACTGGTGCGTGGACTGCAAGCGCATGGAACGTCGCACCTTTCCCGAGCCCGAGGTGGCCGCAGCAATGCAGCAATTCGACCTGCTCAAGATCGACATGACCGATTTCGACAGCGCCGATCAGCAGGTGCTCAACGAATTCGGACTGCATGGCCCACCGGCCTATTTGTTCTTCAATAACGGCCAGGAGCTCGAGCGCTTCCGCATGTTCGGGTTCATGCCGCCGCCGGAATTTCTGGCGCACCTGGAGCAGGTCCGCCAAGCGGCGCGATGACTGCTTCGACCCGAACGCTGCTGCTGGCCATCATCATTGGCCTGGCGCTCGGCATCGGAGCCGCCTGGCTCGGCCGTTCGAGCCAGCCTGTCGCCGGGTCGAGCGAACCCGGTGCGGCGGTCGGCGACCGCCGCCCGGATTTCGAGCACGCCGGCGTTTACGGCAAATTATGGCGGGCGTCGGATTTCGATGGCAAACCGATGCTGGTCAACTTCTGGGCCACCTGGTGCGCTCCCTGCGTGCGCGAAATGCCGGCCCTGCAGTCACTGGCCGAGGACCATGCCGAGTCGCTCAACGTCATCGGCATCGCCGTCGATGAACCCGGCCAGGTCCGCGCCTTTATCGAAGAACTCGGCGTCGACTACCCGATCCTGATCGGCACTTCGGATGTATCGTCGACCCAGCGGGCATTCGGCAACTCTGCCGGCATGCTGCCGTTTACCGTGCTCGTCGATGCTGCGGGCATCATTCGCTGGCAGCATCTGGGCGAACTCAGCCGCGACGAATTGGAACGAAAACTGCCAGCCGCGCCCTGAACCCGGCGCCGGTTCGGGCTGGATTTCCCGGCGCTTTTTCGTTCACCAGGCTCATTACCAGCCTCAAAAGATCAAAAAAATCCAGGTCCAGACGATTTTCGCCGGCTTATGATCAGTCAGGCCCGCAGGCCGCCTGGGGCACCGCGATTGGACCATAGGCTTCGCTAATTTCCACGAACATGCGCTGAACGTCTGGCAATTGCGCCGGAATTCAGGCAAACTGCGCAACTCATCATCACACCACGGAACTGCCGATCGTGCGCATTCTGGTCTTGCACGGACCCAACCTGAACCTGCTGGGAAGGCGCGAACCGGGCATCTACGGCCTGGCCACGCTGGCCGAGATCGACGCCATGCTCGAGGCCCGCGCAACGGATGCCGGCTGCCGAATCGAATCGTTTCAGTCCAACGCCGAGCACCGGCTGATCGATCGCGTCCAGCAGGCCATGGACGACGGCACCGACGGCATCCTCGTCAACCCGGCGGGCCTGACCCACACATCGATCGCGCTGCGCGACGCGCTGGCCGCGGCCGCGTTGCCATTCGTCGAAGTCCACCTGTCCAATCCGGACGCGCGCGAGCCGTTCAGAAAAACGTCGATGCTGGCCGACCTGGCGCTCGGCAGGGTTTGCGGCTTTGGTGCCGATTCATATTTACTTGCGCTGCAGGGGCTGATGGCCCGGCTGCGCCCACCTGCTTCGGAGTAGAAGATGGACCTTAGAAAAATAAAAAAACTGATCGAATTGCTGGAGGAATCGAATCTCTCCGAGCTTGAAATTCACGAAGGCGAGGAATCCGTCCGCTTGAGCCGGCCCGGCACGGCCTCTGCGCCGGTGGCCGCAACGCCGATGGCCATCCCGGCAGCCGCGTCGGCCTCTGCCGGAGCGCCGGCGCCTCCCGAAGAGCCCGCAGAAGGCCAGCTGCCAGAAGGACAGCTGGTGCGCTCGCCGATGGTGGGCACCTTCTATGATGCGCCCAATCCGGATTCCGAACCGTTCGTCAAGGAAGGTCAGAAAGTTTCCGTCGGCGATACGCTGTGCCTGATCGAGGCCATGAAAATGTTCAACCAGATCGAATCCGACCACGAGGGCACGGTGGTCGCGGTGCTGGTCGAAACCGGCCAGCCGGTAGAGTTCGACCAGCCGCTGTTCGTGATCAAGGCCTGAACATGGCAACGTTCAAGAAGATCGTCATTGCCAATCGCGGCGAAATCGCCTTGCGCATTCTGCGCGCCTGTCAGACCATGGGCATTCGCACGGTCGCGGTGCATTCAACCATCGACCGCAACCTCAAGCACGTCGGCATGGCCGACGAATCGGTCTGCATCGGACCGGCGCCGGCCGGCGGCAGCTATCTCAACGTGCCGGCCATCATCGCCGTCATGGAACTGACCGACGCCGAGGCCGTGCACCCCGGCTACGGATTTTTGGCCGAAAACGCCGATTTTGCCGAGCGGATCGAGGAATCGGGCTTTACCTTCATCGGCCCGCGTGCCGAAACCATCCGGCTGATGGGCGACAAGGTATCGGCCATCAATGTCATGCGCCAGGCCGGTGTGCCGTGCGTGCCCGGGTCGAACGGCCCGCTCGACGACGACCAGCGGCGCACCCAGCGGATTGCCGACCAGATCGGCTACCCGGTGCTGATCAAGGCTGCCGCCGGCGGCGGCGGCCGCGGCATGCGCGTCGTGCACAACCCGTTTGACCTGATCAAATCGATCCAGTTGACCCGCGAAGAAGCGCGCAGCGGTTTCGGCGACTCGACCGTGTACATGGAAAAGTATCTTCAGAACCCGCGCCATATCGAGGTTCAGGTGCTGTCCGATGCGCACGGAAACGCGATTCACCTCGGTGAGCGCGACTGCTCGATGCAGCGCCGCCACCAGAAGGTCATCGAGGAGGCGCCGGCGCCGGGCATTACTGCCGAACAACGTGAAAAAATCGGCCGGATCTGCACCGAGGCCTGCAAGCGAATCGGCTACCTGGGCGCCGGCACCTTCGAATTTTTGTACGAAGACGGCGATTTCTACTTCATCGAAATGAACACCCGCATCCAGGTCGAGCATCCGGTCACCGAAATGGTCACCGACATCGACCTGGTCCAGGCCCAGATCATGATCGCCGCCGGCCAGCCGCTGCAATGGAGCCAGGACGATATGCAAATCCGTGGCCATGCCGTGGAATGCCGGATCAATGCCGAGGATCCCGAGCACTTCATCCCTCAACCGGGCAAGATCGAGACCTTCCACGCACCCGGCGGCGCCGGTGTCCGGGTCGATTCTCACATTTACGACGGCTATGTCATTCCGCCGAATTACGACTCGCTGATCGGCAAGCTGATTTGCCACGGCCAGGATCGGGACCATGCCCTGGCCCGGATGCGGGTGGCACTCAACGAGATGGTACTGTCGGGAATCAAGACCAATATCCCGCTGCACCTGCGGATGCTCAGCGATTCCGGCTTTTGCCAGGGCGGCAGCAACATCCATTACCTGGAAAATTTGCTCGCCGGCGATGGTCCGGCGGCATGATTTGATCGACGACTCGACGCGCAAGGCGTAGCGACCTTCAAGCCGGATCATGAATGATCCGGGCATAGCGATTTTGATCCGTTCGGGCCGGCGGCTTCAGCCGGCCCGAGGCGCAGGAATCAGAACTGGATCGAGCCCGAACCGCCGGCGCCGGGCATATTGGAGCCGCCCTGGCCTGGAACCATGATCGAATTCTGCTGCTCCTGCTGCATGCGCCGGAGTTCCTCGACCGTTTCCTGCAACGCCTGCCGGGCGCCTTCAGGAAATCCCTGTGCGGCTTCGGCCAGGTTGCCGCCTTCCAGTTCAAAGCTCAGGGGCAGCGTGCCGGCCGGGGTCATCGCCGAGGCCTCGCCGATGTAGCGCACCGGGCGCTCGGCGTCGGGATTGCCGTCGCTGTCGACTGGCGTCATGCGCCGGATCGAGCCGGAGCGCTGGTCGGTAAAGACATCGACCCGGTAAAGGTCTTCGGTGTCGAACTTGAGCTGCTGCTCACGGGTATCATCCTGCATGGTTGATCCTTTAAATTTGAATTCCTGTGTGATCAGGTTGGGTGTCGCGGCGGCAATTGCAAGCATGCCACGCGATCGCTGAAATGAAACCCGACCATGCAGCTATTGACCGGGAGCCTTGTTCGATTATGACGACCACCGTTCGATTTACCATCGACAGCGAAAAACTGGAGCGTGCCGAAGAGGCGCTGTGGGGCCTTGGCGCTCAGTCGATCGACCTGGCCGATGCCGGCGATGAACCGCTGCTCGAACCCGGCCCGGGCGAGACCCCGGTTTGGCGGCACGCCGAAATCCAGGCCCTGTTGCCCGACCCGGTCGTTGCCGAAACCGTTCTGCTGACGCTGGCCGCACGCGGCTTGATACAAAAGCCCGGCGATGTGCAATTCGACTCGCTGGCGGAACGCGACTGGGAGCGCGCCTGGATGGACCAGTTCCGGCCCATGCGGTTCGGGCAATCGATCTGGATCTGCCCGTCGCACGTCCAGCCCGAGCCGGACTGGGAGGTCGTCGTTCGGCTGGACCCGGGGCTGGCCTTTGGTACCGGCACACACCCGACCACCGCGCTTTGCCTGGAATGGATGGATTCGGTCGACTTCAGCGGCACCACAGTCGTCGATTACGGCTGCGGCTCGGGCGTGCTGGCCGTGGCGGCTGCACTCAAGGGCGCCCGGCGGGTCATTGCCATCGATCACGACCGGCAGGCCTTGCTTGCAAGCGTCGAAAATGCCGAGCGCAACGGCGTCGGGTCACAAATCGAGACCGGCCTGCCCGGGCAACTCGAATCGCTGCAGGCCGACGCGGTAATCGCCAACATTCTTGCCGGCCCGCTGATCGCGCTTGCCCCGCGCCTGATCGACTTATTGCGTCCGGGCGCAAAACTGGTGCTAAGCGGCATTCTGGCCGAGCAGGCCGAAAGCGTCAGCCAGGCCTACCGGTCAAGCCTGCAATTCGTGTCGGCCGACGAGCGCGAGCAGTGGATGCGGCTGGTATTTCAGCTGCCCGACGATTCCGGCATCGGGCCGAAGCGCTCGGGCTCGGCGGCCCACATGCCGCGCAGATAAATCTTGTAAAGATCGACTTCCGGGCTCGGCGGGTATTGATCGAACTCGGCCAGCACGTCGGCCGGATGACGCTCGCCGTAAATGGCGCCGATCGAGTCCAGAAACAGCCGACCGAACAGCGGGCTGTAGGCAATCTCGTGGCGGCTCCGGGCCAGCCTTGAACGCTCGGACTCGACCGCTTCGTGGTCCATGTCCTTGCCGACGATCAACTGGATCCACGGCGAATCCCGAAAACACACCAGCCGGTCCAGCCCGGCCCGGTCGGCGTAGAGCTCCAGTTCTTCAGGCACGCAGAACTGGTTGCGGGCCACATCCTTGCGTCCGGCCTGGTCGGCCTGGTCCCAGAAATTCACCTCGTACATCCAGCGCTGCCAGCCCGACAGGTCGGCCAGGTTCCAGGTCTCCAGATAGGCGCGGCCGCCGGGCTTGAGGACGCGCGCGATTTCGCGCAGGTACAGGAACAGGTCCTCCTTGTCCATGTGGCACAGCACCGCGACCGTGTAGGCCTTGTCGACGCTCGACGATTCGATCATCGACAGCTTGGCGCCGGACAGTACTTCCAGGCGCACGCCGTCGAACGACTCCAGACGACGTCCGGCGACCCGGATCATGTTCGGCGAAATATCGACGCCAATCCAGTTCGCGCAGTGCGGGATGATCTCGCGGCCGATGCGCCCGGCGCCGCAGCCGAGTTCGAGCACGCTGTCGCCGGGCTCGATCGTCAGGGCGTGCCGGATCTGGCTGGCGGTCCATGCGCCGGTTGCCCGGGCCACGGTTTCGCTGCGGCTGTTGTCGACCGCTTCGAGCGCGGCGGCCTCGTCGCCGGATCGTGAATCCCAGACGGCCCGATAATTGGCCTGGTTCACTGCTTGTCCTCGCCATTGGCGCGCAGGCGCTCGATGGCATCCATGATTTCCTTGCGCGCCTCGTCCGGGCCGTGCCAGCCGAGTACTTCGACCCACTTGCCGATTTCCAGATCCTTGTAGTGGGAAAAGAAATGCCGGATCTGGCGCCGGCTGAACTTGGCCAGGTCCTCGACGTGGCGGATGTCTTCGTGCAGCGGGCTGATTTCCTCGATCGGCAGCGCCGCGATCTTCGAGTCGCGGCCGGCCTCGTCGGTCATCTCCAGGTAACCGATCGGGCGGCAGCGGATGACCGAGCCGGGCATCAGGGCCGGCCGAATCAGGACCATGACGTCGAGCGGGTCGCCATCTTCGGCCAGCGTGTTGGGGATGAAGCCGTAATTGCACGGGTAACGCATCGAGGTGGCCAGCAAGCGGTTGACCATGATGGCGCCGGTCGACTTGTCGACTTCATACTTGACCGGCTGGCCGTCGGTCGGGATTTCGATCACGACGTTGAAGTCGTCCGGCGGGTTTTCACCCGGGCTGATGCAGTTGACATCCATTGGAAAATCGCCTGTTCGCAAAGGTCCACGATTATAGCCGCTTGCCGCGCCGGCCAGCGTTTAAACGAAGACGCCGATGACCCGTCCGGATCAGAAAACCAGGTTGATCATGACCAGCATGACGGTCAGAAAGAGAATGCTCATCGGGATGCCGATGCGGATGAAATGTTTCACCTTGTAGCCCCCCGGGCCAATCAGCATGGCATTGACCGGGTGGGTCGGCAGGATGAAGGCATTCGACGTGCCCAAAGCGATGATCAAGGCATAGACGACCGGGTTGGCGCCGGTTGCCAGGGCGATATTGATTGCGATCGGCACCAGCAGCACCGTAGCGCCGACGTTGGACATGACCAGCGTGAATACGGTTGCCAAGACCGCCAGCGCGATCTGCATCGGGATATCACCGACTTCGCCGACCAGGCCGAGCACCTCCTGGACGAGCCAGGCCGCGGTTCCGGTCACCTCCATGGCGAAGCCCAGCGGTATCAGGCTGGCCATCAGAAAAACGGTCTTCCAACTGACCGCCTGGTAGGCCTCGTCCATGCTCAGCACGCCGGTCAGGACCATGCCGACCGCACCGGTCAGCAGCGCAACCGACAGGTTGAAGTCGGTAAACAGGATGAGCAGCATGGCCAACAGGAAAAAACTCAGCGCATAGCCCACTTTCTGCGGCCGCTGTTCCTCCTTGGGGACATCGGTGGCGACGATAAAATCACGGTCCCGGGCAACCGCCGAAAGATCGCGCCAGGTCGAATGCGAGACCAGGCAATCTCCGACCCGCAGCGTTTCCTCGCGCAAGCCCTCGCGCACGATTGCATCGCCGCGGTTGATCGCCAGCACCGAAATGCCGAAGCGCGAACGCAGCCGGGCCTCGGCAATGGCCTTGCCGACCAGGTTCGAGCCCGGT
>JAVVET010000001.1:0-5249 GCA_032251235.1 Wenzhouxiangellaceae bacterium | reverse complement strand
CGGTGGGATCACCACCTCGGAAATGCCGGCACGGCCGGGGTCGAACAAGGTGCCGAAGGTGCGCAGCCGCGGCTGCAGCCGCAGCTTGTTCTCGACCGCAAAGCGTCCAACCTGCTCGCGCGTGCCCATGACGCCGAGCATGGTCCCGACCCAGATCATCTCGTCGGCCGGCGGAGCCAGGCGCGGCTCGTCGGTGCTCTGGATCGCCAACAGCAGCGGCGCGTCCTCGAGCATCTCGGCCTCGGCGACGCGCATTCCAACCAGCGGCGAATCGACGGTGACCAGCAGTTCGTAGACGTCTCCGGTGATGCCGTAGACCTCGGCGAAGTAATTCTTGGTCCGTCCCGGCGATGCCGCGCCCTTGACCGTCGTTCGCGGCAGCAGCGTCGAACCGAACACAAGCATGAACGTCAGCGTCGAAAGCAGCAGCACCAGGCCAATCGGCGTGACCGAGAAAAGCCCGAAGGTGCGCATCGCCTCGGCGCCCGGCGGCAGCGATCGATTCGAGGTCAGGATCAGGTCGTTGAGCAGGATCAGCGGCGAGGAACCGACCATGGTCATGGTGCCGCCGACAATCGCCGAAAATCCGATCGGGATCAGCAGGCCCGAAAGCGGCAGTTCCAGGCGGCTCGATACCCGGCCGGCAACCGGCAGAAACAGTGCCGTGGCGCCGGTATTTTGCATGAACGCCGAGACCACGCCGACCGATGCCCCCAGCATGGTCACAATCCGGTTCTTCGAACGCCCGCCGTAGCGCACGATCGAGGCGGCCACGCTGTTCATTACGCCGGTACGGTCCAGCCCGGCGCCGAGAATCATCACCGCAATCACGGCAATCACGGCATTGGAGGCAAAGCCATCGAACAACTGGTCGCCGGGCACCAGGCCGAGCAGGCCCAGCAAGACCATGATGCAAACGGCGGCAACATCGATGCGCACGATCTCGGTGACAAAGGCGAACACCGTCAGGCCCAGCAAGGCCAGGACCAGCAGCATGTCCGCCGTCAGTTTCAGATCGCCTTCCATTCCCTCGCGCTGCGTTGTGGGTTGTTCGATTCAGGCACGAACATGTCGAGTCACGATACCCGATTGCACGGCCGGGTTTGATTCCAATTCCGAAGAAATCAAGCGGGCGCCGTGTTCAATCGCCGCGGGCGCGAACTTTTTCAAGGCGGGCGACGATTCGATCGAGGCCCAGGTTGGCACAGCCGCCGGGCGAGGTGCGCGCGTCCAGGCTGTCGCCGGGCGTGCGCGCTTCGAGCTGGTCGAGATGATCGGCGACCTGGCGGTAGGCATGACGAAATGAATCGCCCTGGGCGACGCGTTCATTGGCAAGATCGGTGGCGTGCATTGCCGGGCCGATGGCATCGTGCATGCGCGCCGTGTTCCACTCCAGGCCGGCCAGCAGGGCCGGCACCAGCGCCAGGCCTTCCAGCGCTTTCGAAAAGGCCCGCAGCAGTGGCGGCTTGGTGTCCTGCAGGTCGCGCTGGTAGCCCGACGGCAGGCTCAGCACGGCATCCAGTTCGGCGTGCGCGCCGGCGACCGTGGCGTGCAGCGCGCGCAGCAACTCGACCGCATCGGGGTTGTGCTTGTTGGGCATGATCGACGAGCCGGTGCAGAACTCGGCCGGCACGTTCAGATAGCCGAATTCCTGCGACGCGTACAGGCTCAGGTCCCAGCTCAGCCGGCGCAGATCGGAGGTCGCCGCGGCCAGCGCATCGAGCGCGCGCAACTCGACCTTACCGCGCTGGGCCTGTGCATTTTGCGGGTTGACGACCAGCCGGGCAAAGTCAAGCTCGCGAGCCACGCCGTCCCGGTCGAGCGCAATGTTGACGCCGAAACCCGAGGCGGTGCCCAGCGGCGAAGCATCCAGCCATTGGCGAATCAGCCCGGCCAGCTCGGCATTGTCGACGAAGGCCTCGGCGTGCCCGGCCCACCACAGCCCCAGCGAGCTCGGCATGGCCTGTTGCAGGTGGGTATGACCCGGCAGCGCCGCATCGCCTTCGCGCTCGGCGCGCAGCAGCGCCACCTCGGCGATATCGGCGCAGACCGCCGTCAGCCGATTCAGACGATCCTTCAGATACAGACGCAGCGCCACGGCCACCTGATCGTTGCGGCTTCGGCCGGCATGGATTCTCTGGCCGGTCTCGCCAAGGCGGTCGGTCAGCCACGTTTCGATCGCCGAATGGCCGTCTTCGAAACGCTCGTCGAGCACGAAATCGCCATTGGCGAATGCGACATTCAGCGCATCGAGCTCGCGGCACATGGCCGCGGCCTGCGGGTCGGTCAACACCCCGATTCGCGCCAGCCCGCGCGCGTGCGCCTGGCTGGCCTGGATATCGAACGGCAGCAGCTGCCGATCGAGCACCACGTCCTGGCCTGCCAGAAATCGGCTGATCGCCTCGGGTGCCCGTTGCTGACCGGTTTTTTTCCAGACCGGATCGGTCATTGCTCGTCTCCGATGATTGCCGTGAGTTCATTCAGACCCAGCGCCCGGTTGATATTCTGCAGCGCCTGGGATGCAGCACCCTTGAGCAGGTTGTCGAGCACCACCACGAAACTGGCGCGGTGGGCATCGCGCGCATCGACGCTGAAACCACCGATGCACACGCCGGTCCGCGGGCTCAGCGAGGCGACTTCGGGAATTTCGGCCTGCACCGATACCAGCGCCTCGCCGGCGTAGCGCGCCTCGAAGCACTGCAGCAGGTCCTCGGGCGTTTGCGGCGCGCTCAGGTCCACGGCGATGGTCATCGAAATGCCGCGAAAGAAGGCCGCCACGTGCGGATGAAAGCGCACCGGGCGTCCCAGCCGGGTGCTGATTTCCTGCTCGTGCAGATGGCCGGTCAGCGCGTAGGGAACCAGGTTGTCGCGCAGGCGCTGCGGGTCGTTGCGCGCCGACGGCGTTCGTCCCGCCCCCGAATAGCCCGACACGCCGAAGATCACCGGCGGGGCCACCAGCAAATCCCGGATCGGCAGCAGCCCGAACTGGGCCGCGGTCGCATAACAGCCGGGGTTGGCAATTCGCGATGCCTGGTCAAGCGCCTCGCGGTTGAACTCGGTCAAGCCGTATACCCAATCGTCATCGAAGCGGTAATCGGCACCCAGGTCGATGATCAGGGCCTGCGCTTGCGCCTGCTCGATGGCGGCCACCCACGGTGCGCTGCAGCCGTTGGGCACAGCCAGCACCCAGACATCGGCGCTGAGTTCGGACCGGGCATCGGCCAGTTGCCCGGGCGCCAGCGCGACAAACTTCTGATTCGGATCGGGCCAGTCGGGCACCTCATCGACAATCGCCTGGCCGGCCTGCGCGTTCGACGCGGCCAGCGCCAGCTCGAGCTGCGGGTGTCTGGCCAGCAGGCCCAGCAATTCGCGGCCGGTATAGCCGCGTGCGCCAACCAGGGCCAAGCGCCGCCTCATGCGAGCGGCTCCCGCCAGCCCGAATCACGCGCGGCGGCATCCTCGACCAGGCGCTGCATTTGCGCGTAGTCGTCGATACCGATGGTATAGACCACCCACGGGCCGCGCCGATGGCTGGTTTCGGCCTGCTGGAAATACCAGCCGGCGATCGGGTTGCCGATGCGCGCACGCCAGTACATTGCCGGGTAGCGCATGCGCAAAGCCTGCCACAACGCGGCACCCAGGCCCTCGCCGCGGGCCGCCGGCGTGACGACGATCTTGTCCAGGTAGGCCAGGCCATCCAGACCCTGCACGATCAATGCCGCGGCACGGCCGCTTTCGGCCATCAGCAGGCCCTTGACCGGGCGCCGGTCCAGCCAGTCCGGTCGCAGCTCACGCTCGAAGGCCGCCTCCAGCAATTGCTCGAGCGCGGCCCGGTGGTCGACCGGCACCTCGTCGAAGCACTCGATCGTCTCGCCTTTGCGCACCAGCGTGCCGGCACCGGTATGGGTGAACAGTTCGCGGGTCAGTTTTTCGGCCGATGTGATCGATACCGAAGCCGAACGTGGCAAGGGTTCGAGCAGATCGCGAATCTGGGCCAGCTTGAGCTGCATGCCCGAATGTAGCCACGATTGCGCCATCAGGTCTTCGTAGTCGCTGGTCAGGCTGATCGCCGAAATCACCCGTCCGTTCTCGTCGAGCAGGCCGCCGGTCGGCGTCAGGAAGATGATCTTGTACGGTTTGATCGACCAGACCAGCTCGCGCGTAGCGATGTCGGCGTTGATATTCATGACCTGGCCGGCGCGCGACTCGCCCAGGCAGGCGACGACCGGCAGGGCACCGGACTGGACCGCGCCGCGGATCGACTCGAGGTCGACCTTTTCGATGCGGCCGACCAGGCCGAGCTTTTCGCGATCGGCAAAGCCACATTCGAATACGCCGTGCAACAGCCCCCGGGCGCGGACGCCGTGGGCTTCCAGCGCATCGACCAGACGCATGTTCTGGCGATAGATCACTGGCCGGGCCACGGCCATGACTTCCTCGGAGGTCACCCGCAGGCCCTCGTGCTTGAGCGTCTCGATGCCGGCCTCGGTCAGGGCCGCGTCCAGCTGCTGGCCGGCACCGTGCAGCACGATCGGGTACAGCCCCAGCCGGTGCAGAAACGCCAGCGCCGCGACCAGTTCGTCGAGCTGCTCGGCCAGCACGCCGCCGCCGACCTTGATCACGGCAAAGCGGCTTTCCTTGACGCTGGAAAACTGCTCCAGGTACTGGCGCGCCTCGCGCGACGAGCCCAGCTGACCCAGCAACTCGGCAACCAGCGGCCGAACCTCGGTCACGCGCCGCGCTCCACCAGAAATCGATATTGCGCCGCCGCCTGTTCGAGCTGCTCGAGCTCGACCCATTCATCGACGGTGTGGGCCTGGTCGATATCCCCGGGGCCGAGCACGATGGCATCCATGCCGGCATCTGAAAACAGCGAGGCTTCGGTCCAGAAGTCGACGCTTTCGGTCAGCGCCAGGCCGTGGCCCTCGGCAAACAACCGGGCCGCATCGGCGCTTCGACCGGCCGCCGGCAGCGGTGGGCCGGAAAACGGCACCGTCCACTCGGCGTGATCATCGGCACCGGCCAGGCCGGAAATGGCATCGAGCAGGGCCTGGTTGTCCTGGCCCGGTCCCAGCCGGGCCGAATAATGCAGCTTGCAGGAATCGGCGATTACATTGCTTTTCAGCCCGCCGGCGATCGTGCCGACGTTGAAGCAGGTCGGCCGGCCGCGTTCGGCCTGGTCGGCGCACCAGGCGTCGGCCGCGGCAATCCAGCGGCCGGCCGCGTGGATTGCGTTGTCATGGAGCGCG